>CAMXAZ010000003.1 GCA_947179295.1 uncultured Muribaculaceae bacterium | reverse complement strand
ACACTCAAAAAAGAGAGGCTGCGCCGTAAAACTTAATTACGACACAGCCTCATTTTTTTGTCGTAGAAATTTGTATCTGGAAAAATTTAATACTATCTTTGCCGAAGAATCAATTGATATTAATCGGTATTTTCTAACCCTTTAGCCCCTATTTGGCAATCCTTTTATCCCTGTAATTCAAACTGCCTGTCGGCTTACACCTTGGCCGGTCAGAGTTTTGATTCTGTCTGTAAAATTGTAACACATTTCTATTGTTTGTTTAATGAGAAAAATGTTTGTATGTTACGTCTTACTCCTGCTGGCTCCGGTCATGGCCGCGAGCAGTGCCGGGTCGCTCCCATCTACGGATGAGGGGCTGCTTGATCTGCTTGACCGAGAGCTGATAAAACGTGACAGCTATATAAAAAAGCGCATCACTTCGGCTGATTCGCTTAAAAAACTGATCGCTTCACAGCCTGAGAGGAGAACGGAGCTCTATCTGGAGCTTGGGACTATGGTTGCTCCTATCAACTGCGATTCGGCAATTTCGGTTTTCAACCGTGGTTTTGAAGTGGCCAGGAGTGCCGGCGATTCGGTCAGCGCTCAGCGTTTTCTGATTCTCAGTGCTTCCGAATTGCGCAAGTTCGGTGCAACGCCTGATGCTCTTGACGCTCTTAAGCATGTCAATGAAAACGGTATTTTTCCGAAAAACCGTCTGCTTTATTATGAAACCGCCCGTGATCTTAATCTTTACATAGCTGAAATACTTGAAAGCAGCGAGGTTGCCAGATCTTATCTTAAAGAGGGCATGAATTTTGCTGAAAAGCAACTTGAACTATTGCCGCCCGACACGTCGTCAGCGCAGATTGCCCAGTCAATCATATATTATGCCAAAGGTCAGCGTCCGCTGTCGGCAGCTTCGCTTCACAACCTTACCACAGAACTTGACATGTCAGATCCGGAGTTCTCATTGGCCATGACGATGCTTGGCGGTCAGTATTACTATCTGGGTTCTATAGATGAGGCTGTGCGTTACTGGTCGCTTGCAGCCATCTCCGAAGTGCGTAACGGCGATCTAAAGGGCTCGGCAATGGCCCGTCTCGGACGTGCGCTTTATGATCTCGGAGACCTTGAAAGGGCTTATAAATATCTGTCTATATCGCTCGAAAATTCCGTCAGGGCAGCTGACATGTCAAACACAGTGTTCGTCTCCGAGACCATGATTCCGGTCTCTCAGGCTTTGAGTTCGCTCTCCCACAGGCGTATGTTGATGATGTTCGGGCTGATCGTGGCGCTTTCGGTGGTTATATTGCTTTTGGGTAATTTTTACCGACACAGGAAACGGCGTGTAAAAGAGCTGGAGCAGGTCAAGCGTCAGCTTGCTAACGCCAATATGATAAAGGAAGCCTATATATCGGAGTTCATCAATCTCTGTTCGAGCTATATGGGCAGTCTTGAGGGCTTCACCCGCATGTGTCGGCGCAAGATTACTGCCGGCCAGACTGACGATCTTCTGAAATATATGAAAGAGGGGCGCTTCATGGATGAACAGCGTGACAAGTTTGACGAGATTTTCGACGAGACTTTCCTTGCCATCTATCCAGGCTTTATCACAGGCCTCAATCATCTGTTGCTCCCCGATAAACAGATAGTGCTGAGTTCGCCTAACGTTCTTTCAACGGAGTTGCGTGTGTTGGCCTTCATGCGCCTTGGCGTTGATGACACCGCCAGGATAGCGCGCTTCCTCGGTGTGTCGACCAACACCATATACACCTATCGCAATAAATTTCGGAATATGGCCGTCGAGCGCGAGACTTTTGACTCTGATGTGATGCAGATCGGGGTCATGAAGTAGGCCTGGAATCAGGAATTCGGGTTTTTAGTTGTTTAGATCGAATTTAGATTTATCAATCAAGGTCTTATATTTAATGCGTTGATTGATAAATCTTTATTGTTTGTATTGCGTTTTGATAATTTAGATTTTGCACCGATGCTATTGACGGCAGGTGAAAAACACCCTATCTTTGCGTTATACTTATGACGACCGGGTGATTCCGGTTAAGAATATTGGATTATAGATTATATCAATAGAGATCATACTTACGAAAGAAGAAAATGATTTAGGTAATAAAAGATTTGTTTTACGTTAGGTTTTTAGAATTACTTTTACACTACGTTAGATTCTGTAGAGAGAGCGGTCTTCGTGAAGAAGACAGCTCTTTTTTGTACTCTTGCCGGACGCCTGCTGTCCCGTGGTGCCGTCCGGGACGGTAAATCGGTGTCCTGGCGGACACCCGCTGCCCGTGTCTGTTCGGGGTGTGGCTTGCCGGATGTCTTCGACCGTTCGGGTCGGTAAATCGGTGTCCTCGATCGGACACCACATTTGTTTGGATTCTTTTACCCCCGACACCGCAGCGCACTGCGCGTAGGTGTCGGGGGCTACGAGTAAATCGGCGTCCTGGCGGACACCCGCTGCCCGTGTCTGTTCGGGGTGTGGCTTGCCGGATGTCTTCGACCGTCCGGGGCGGTAAATCGGTGTCCTGCGGACACCCGCTGCCTGCGTGGCCGTCCGGGATGGTGTTGGATGCCTGCTGCCCGTGGGGCTGTTCGTGGTGGGTTCTGTCGGACACCTGCTGCTCCGGCGGTGCGGAATGGGCGTCCGGAGGACGCTGATTTACTCGTAGCCCGTGACACCGTAACGCACGTGAAGGTGTCACGGGTTATCGCGTTTCCCGTGGCATGGTGTCCGGTCGAGGACACCGATTTACCATCACGCCGCGGGGGATTGATCGGACACTCGCCGTCGGTGTTTTGCGCAAAAGTGATGTTTTGTTATATCAGAGCGCTTAAATGTTATTTTGCAGTTTAGATAGAGAGTCTTGTCGACGAATTATAAATGGTTTGTAATCAGGATTATTTATATAATACGATTGAGATCGAATTTTGATTATTACATAGTGGTATATCCGCAGGGTGCATGATGCGCTATCTTTGCAATGTGTAAAATTTAATCAGTTTATGGATTGCAGGAAATGGTTTCTGCGACATAAGATATTCCAATAGATATTAGAGTCAATCTACAAACAGAAAACAAGAAAGCCGCTTCGTGATGAAGCGGCTTTCTGCTTGATATGAATTGGTGAATCTGTAGAATCACATCCAATTTACTTCACGAGTACCTTGCTAACCTGGCTGCCCTGACGGCGAACATAGATGCCGGGAGTTAGATTGTCAGCGTTCACGCGCACACCCTGGAGGTTGTAGAATTCAACGGGAGCGTTTGAATTGTCAACAGTGATATCGGTGATGCCACTGGTTACGGGATTTGTTGTGAATGTCACGTAGATCGGGGTTCCTTCTTCGTTGAGCAGAGAGTTAGTCCAGATAACATCAATAGTCATGTCTGCAACATCTCCGGTGATTGTGCCTTTGATTGTTACATCTGCTGAGATCATGCCACTCATCAGTTTCAGATCTTTTGTTACGCCCGAAAAAGTTTTGATGCCATCTTTCTCGGTTACGGTAACATTTTCTACAACGATATCGCCTAACTGCATTGCGCCATCGCCTTCGCCGAGCGCGAAGTTGGGAAGTTTGAAGGTACAAGTATTTTCGCCAGTGGGGATAATTTCGATTGTCGCAGCAGAGTTTTTGGCTAATGTGCCCTCAGGGTCTTCAGGATTCAGGTCTTTGCAGTAAATGTTGATATACCCTTCGTGTGTTTCCGGTTTGGTCGGGTAAACGAGTTTTACATCATCAACAATCAGAGATGTGCCTTGTTTAACTGCAGTTGCGCCTCCGAAATAATTGCCTGCTGCAAGGACAACATTTATCATTTCAGGGGTAGCATCGGACTTATAGTCAAATTTAGCAGAGAATTTTTTCCATCCGTTATTATCTTCACTTATGGTTGTGGCCTCGTCTTCAATTTCAACATTTATCACAGCGATAAGCTCTGCGTCATCAGATGGTGTAACCGCTCCCCCAAGAGAACTGGACATATCTAAGCCGAGCACACAGCGGTCGCGGTCAACCATGTCAGTGGTTTTAAGGGAATAGTTGGACAAAACAATATTCCCAGGCACAGCTTTTTGTGTCCAGTGGCCTTTCCAAAGGTAGGCTACGACTGTAGCTTTTTCGCCGTCAGCACCAGTATGTTTGTACATGAATTCCAGACTTTCCGGACGACCTGAGAATTCGATGCCGCCAAATGATCCACCATCATTTTTGCTCCCAAATACAGATGTAGACCAAGTTTTGCCTAATGTCATATATCCCGGTACGGTTTGGGTGGAAAGAAGTGAATTAGGACTGTTTTTCAACTCAACAGCGGTAGCGCTATTATAGCCTTCTGTTTTAAAACCGACTTCAGTTTTGCCGGAGCCACTAATTCCGATGACTTGCGAAATGCACCATCCGGAAGGAGTTGAGCCTATTTCTTTAGAATTCCCATTGCTTGTCCAAGGAACGCAGTTAATCCACTCTTCTTCGAATCCGCTGTTCGGCAGTTGCTGCTGGGCTGTGGCGTTGAGCCCCATAGCTCCCATCAGCAGGGCGCTATACATTGATTTGTAAAGAAATTTCATAATTTAAGTTTATGTAAATGATTGGTTAGTTACCGTTATTGTAATCACAACAATGTCTGCGGTTCCTTTTTGTGTGTATAAGGAAACTCGTGGTGATTTATAATATTTGATTTGACCGATTCAGACAGACATAGCCAATGTCTATAAAATCGCAAAATTTCGTGGCAAAGTTACGGATAATTTGCGGTTTTTAAGCAAACAGAAGCTAAAAAATGTTGCTGAAATTTATCTAATTGTTGCAGATTGAGCATAATAGAGTAATTTTTGCGCCGATGTGGAGAGGCGCTTTATTTTTTTGCTATCGGAGAAACAGATCAAAAATCGCTCGAATTTGCGGTGAGATTATGGTGAAGATGAAAAAAATGCCATCGAAACCACGGGATTTCTGCCGATTTGCGTAATTTTGTAGTTTGAAAGTAAATATAGTAATTGAATCATAATTATGAAAATTTTCCGCCTGATGCAGGTGATGACCTTGTTCCTTTCCGTAGCCTGGCTGTCATCATGTATCGAGAACGAACCGCTCAATGCCGAGTGTGATATCGTGTCAGCTTCCCTGCCGGAAGGCCTGCTTGTTCGCCCGGCCGAGATTGTAGACCGTAAGGATGTGCATTCGGTCACCTTTATAGTAAAGAATTTTGTCGATGTGACGGCGCTTGCGCCTGAATTTGAGATCACTCCGGGTGCGACTATCGACCCCGCGAGCGGCACGGTGCGCGACTTCTCCGAGGAGCAGGAATATACAGTCACCTCCGAAGACGGCCAGTGGTCAAAGACTTATACGGTCATTGCCAAGCATGACGATCCGATAGCGCTGAAATACAGTTTCGAGAATGTGCGCGTAGTGGATGCCAACTCCCAAGGGGGGAAGTGTGATGAATTCCTGGAACTTTCTCCGACTGATCCTACTATCATAAATATGATATGGGCGAGCGGAAACCAGGGCTTCGGACTTACCAACGGCAAGAAAGGGCCGGAGACATATCCGACATATCAGGCAGACAACGGAGTGGTGGGCCGTTGTGCCGGGCTGGTGACTCGCTCGACGGGTACTTTCGGTTCTATGGTGGGCATGCCTCTGGCTGCAGGTAATCTGTTCATAGGCAAATTCGATATGACCAATGCCGTCAACAAGCCTTTAGAGGCAACTCAGTTCGGCACTTCATTCTATTATGTGCCTATCGGCCTGCGCGGCTACTATCGCTATACTCCGGGTGAAAAGTTCATGGAGCTTGTCAATCGCAAACTTGTTGAAGTGCCCGGCCGCACTGACGAATGTGATATTTATGCGGTGTTCTACGAACGCACTGCCGATATGGAGTATCTTGACGGCAACAATGTGCTGTCTGACGACAATCCCAACATCATAGCCGTGGCACGTCTTGATGAAGAGCAGCGCAAGGGGGCTGCTGACTGGACTCATTTTGATGTAGAATTCAAATATCGTCCCGACAAGAGCCTCGATCCTGAAAAGCTTGAAAACGGGGTCTATGCATTGGCTGTGGTGATGACATCGAGCATCGAGGGTGCTAAATTCTCAGGAGCTATAGGCAGTGCTCTGTTTGTCGATGAACTTGAAGTGGTCTGCCTCTAATCTGTAAAATGGAAATAGAACAATGAATATGAAACGTTATATAATAGGTGTCTTGGCGGTAGCATTCAGCTTTGTTGGCGCTAAGGCTCAGGTTGACCGTTCGCTGGCAGTTATCAAGTCGATGCTCCTCGGATTCGAATATGAGGTTTATGCCGGAACAAATATCGGAGGTGCTTCGCCTCTGCCTCTCCCTGCCGAGATCCGTGAAATTAATTCATACAGTCCGGAACTCAATCTGCAAATAGGTGCCACCGTTACAAAGTGGGTGGATGTGCAGAAGAAGTGGGGCCTCTCTTTGGGTGTGCGCCTTGAAACCAAGGGCATGGAAACCAAGGCAGCGGTGAAGAACTATGGTATGGCCATCATTCAGGACGGCGCTACTGTTAGCGGCCGCTGGACCGGCATGGTGCAGACCCGCTATCACTCGCAGCAGTTGGTGTTTCCGCTGACAGCCGTATTCAAGGCCCACAAGCGCCTAAAGGTTCACGCCGGGCCTTATGTGGCCTTTGCGTTCAGCAATGATTTTGACGGATATGTCTATGACGGCTATCTCCGTGAGGGCGATCCGACCGGCCCGAAGATCTCGTTTGAGGGCGACTCGCGCGCCAACTATGATTTCGGCAACAATCTGCGCCACTTCCAGTGGGGTATGCAGGGCGGTGTGACCTGGACGGCTTACAGACATCTGCTTGTCAACGCAAATCTCGCCTGGGGCTGCAATGATATTTTCGAATCGTCGTTCAAGACGGTGACATTCAATCTCTATCCGATCTATCTCAACGTAGGTTTCGGCTATCTCTTCTGATTGCCGATTCCTGAACTGACAATAACAGGCAGCGCCTGCAAGGCTGCGATACAGATTTCCCTGTCCTCGCACCTTGCAGGCGCTGTCTGTTCGGGTTTATACGGAAGCCGGCGGCTCAGGGCTTGAGGACCACACCGGTGCCTTTCAGTCCGTTGACGCCGATGGCGAGCGGGGTGTCGAAGGTGACTATGCGTATGAAGTCGCTTTCGTAGACCGCAGGCTGAGAATTGAGAAAGTCAACGTCATAGAGCGCGGTGACCGGTTCGCCTTCCTTGCGCCGGGCATTGGTGTCGATGGTGAAATAGGCCACGCCGAAAGAGGTGAGGTTCTGGAAGAAGTGTGTGCCCTGGCTGGGTTCTATGCGGTAGCTCGGCAGCGAAGACTCCACAATCAGACGGGCAGCGGAGATTGCCGGCCATTTCACGGGTATGCCGAGCGAGGTGTCTGACGAACCCCATCGGCCCGGACCGATGAGCACATAGCGCTCTTCGCGGTTGAGGAAGTCGCGGTTGATCTTTTCGATCTCGCGGGCGATGAGCGAGTTGTTGGACGACGAGAACTTCTCCGGGCGCACGTAGACCACCGTCTTCACGCCCTCGATGTTGCCGTGGCCGAGAGCTGTGCCTGACTTCAGCAGAAGTTTTTCGTCGGGGGTGGCCATAAGGGCTTCGTCAACGGTTTCCTTGCGGTCGACTATCGGGCGGATCTGGAGCCAGTAGAGGCGGCCTTTGTTTTTGGCGCCCGGACCGATCATCTTGGAGTCAGGACCGATGATGCCGGCAAACTCTATCTCGACCGGGCGCTGCATCTCTTTCTGCCCGGTGGTGAGCATGAAGTCAACGGCTTCGGCAAGCGGGTAGACCTTGTGTTTGAGCACATTGTTGAAGGTCACAACCTTGCGTCCTTCGCCAGAGTCGGAGTCGCGGATTACGTTGTCGCGGAAGTCGAAGGTCGACACCATGTATCTTAGAGCCCCCTTTTCGGCGAGGTCCTGGACGCGGACTTTTGCCACGTTGTAGCCGTCGTCGACAATGAGGCCGCTGTCAGACTGGGCCGATTTCATGTCGAGGGCATACATGCGTGTCTGTGTGTCGCGCAAGGCGAGTGAAAGTTCGGAAGTCTGGAGCACGTTGTCGGGGTGGCGCGGAGAGAAGCGCAGTGAGAGACCGCCGTCAACGATGTATTTTCCCAGACCTACGGCTATTTCAGCCACTCCGTCTTCGGGCTTCTCGTCGTTGAGAGGGTAGTAGTTGAGAGAGCGGCCCACGCCGGAGAATGACGGGAAGTAGTAGCCGTCGACCTCTTTGCCGACCACTTCCTGAAGAATGACGGCCATTTTTTCCTGGTCGATGATATTGGAGGTGGCTGTCATGTAGGCCTTTGAGTCGGCGTAGAACACCGAGGCATAGACACCCTTGATGGCATCGGTGACCATTTTGAGCATCCGCTGCGGGTCGGCGCTCTTTGGAACCATGTAGGTGGAGTAGATACCGGCAAATGGCTGGTAGTGGGAGTCTTCCAGCAGGCTGGAGCTGCGGACGGCTATCGGAGTGTCGACCACCTCGAAGAGTGCGAGAAGATCGTCTTTGATTCTGCGCGGGAGCTTGCCTTCGAGGAAGTGGCGGAGGATTTCTTCATCAGGTGCATCGCTGAGGGCTATGGGATAGAGGCGGTTCGACTCCATGAACTCATCGAATATGTCGGTGCAGAGCACAACGGTGCGCGGGATGGTGATTGATATGCCGTCGAAATTGTCGCAGACCGGATTTTTTTTGATGATCGAGTCGATGAAAGCCAGGCCGCGGCCTTTGCCTCCGAGCGAACCCTGACCGATGCGGGCGAAGTTGGAGTAGTGGTCGAAGCGGTCTTTCTGGAAGATTGCCACAACTCCGCGGTTTTTCATCTTGCGATACTTGACTATCAGGTCGAAGAACAGCTGGCGCACCTGCGGGGCATCTTTCAGATCGCGGAAGCGGTGGTGTTTGATCACCTCGGCAATCGGGAACATGGCGCGCGAGTAGAGCCAGCGCGAGATGTCGTTGAACGAAGCATGCCAGTAGAGGGCCTCGGCGGGGATGTTGAAGATGTTTTTCTGCAAGTCTTTCAGCGATTTGATGCGGAAGATCTCTTCGCCGGTTTCGGGGTTGCGGATCACGAAGTCGCCGAAGCCGAAGTTGTTGATGATGGCCTTGCCGAGGTCAACGGGGAATTTTTTTGAATTCTTGTCGATAAACGTGCCGCCGAGTTCGATTACGTCATGGGCGTTTTCGTTTTCAGAACTTTCGATGATCATCGGCAGGTAGGGGTCGCGTGAGCGCAGCTCTTTGGCGAGGCGGATTCCGGCTTTCGGATCTTTCTTGCCCTCGCGCATGAAAGAGACGTCGCTGATCACACCGAGTATATGGTTGCTGTAACGCTCGTAGAGAGTGATGGCTTCCTCGTAGTCGCGGGCGAGCATCACTTTTGGGCGTCCGCGCATACGCAGCATCTGCTCATGCTCGTTGAGAGCCTCGGTCGAGAATTCGCGTGACTGTTTGAGGATGAATTTATAGACGATGGGGAGAACCGACGAGTAGAATCTGACGGAGTCTTCCACCAGGAGTATCATCTGCACGCCCACACCGTTGATGTCGGCATCGGCGTTCATCTTGTCTTCAAGCAGTTTTATGATGGCCAGGAGCAGATCGACATTTCCGAGCCATGAGAATACATAGTCAATGCCTGAAAAATCTTCGTTGGCCAGACGGCGCGACACCTCCTTTGAGAACGGCGTGAGTACGATTATCGGCATATCGGGGTAGGCCTCGCGGATGCATCGCGCTCCGGTGAAAGTCTCGCTGACATCGTTGCCGGGCATCATGATCACAAGGTCGAAACTTTTGACCTTCATGATCTCCATAGCTTCAGTCGAATTGAGCGCGCGCGTTACTCGCGGAGGAGACGAAAGGTTGAGGGCTGTGTATTCAAAATAGAGCTGTTCTTCAACGCGCCCGTCTTCTTCCATCATGAAAGCATCGTAGGCCGAGGCAATCAGAAGCACGTTGAAAATGCGCTTCTGCATCAGATTCTGAAAGGCGGTGTCTTTAAAGTAGAGCTGGCTCAGAGCGTCGTCGGTCATCGTCGGTATAAATAAGGGAGGTTATGTGTAGTATATAATATATAATAAGGTGGTGTATCCACTCGCAAAGTTACGAAAAAATGATGACCCGCAGCTGCGATTATGCGAAAAAGAGAAAAAACAGATAAGTAATGGTCTAAAAGGTGCTATTTAAAATAAAAATACGGTTTTGATGTAAAAAATGTGTGAAAAAAGCTTGCGTTTGTAGCAAAATGCTTACCTTTGCAGTGATTTCTCAATTTAACTTGGGATAGTAGTTTAAATTATGACCTCACGCTCAAAGAAAGACAGAGAGCTGATAAGCTTCACCAAGATGCATGGCATCGGCAACGACTACATCTATATCAACTGCATGGAGTCGGTGCCCGACCGGCTCCCCGAACTTGCCGAGGAAATGAGTGACCGCCATTTCGGTCTAGGAGGCGACGGGATAGTCCTGATCTGCCCCTCGGACAAAGCCGACTTCAGGATGAGGATGTTTAACAACGACGGATCGGAGGCCCGCATGTGTGGAAATGCCTCCCGTTGCATCGCCAAGTATGTCCACGACCACAATCTCACTGACAAAACCTGCATAAGCCTTGAAACCCTTTCCGGGATCAAGGTTTTGTCGCTTAATATGAGCCCCTCAGGAGAGGTTGAGAGTGTGACAGTCGATATGGGCGAGCCTGAATTCAAGGCAGAGCTTGTGCCTGTGAGAAGCACGGCCGGGAAGATGGTCGAGGAGCCGGTAGCCACTTCGTGTGGCGAAGTCAGAGTGACGGCCGTCTCTATGGGCAATCCCCACGGAGTTGTTTTCGTGGACCGCATCGAGGATGTTCCCTTTGAAACCCTTGGACCGGAGCTTGAGAAGCATTCCATGTGGCCGGACCGTGCGAATATAGAATTCCTGCAGATAATATCTCCGACAGAGGCCCGTATGCGGGTGTGGGAGAGAGGCACGGGCGAAACTCTTGCCTGCGGAACGGGAGCATGTGCCTCGGCAGTGGCCGCGGCTCTTACCGGGCGCTGCGGGCGTGAAGTCACAATCCACCTGCGTGGCGGCGATCTGAACATCAGGTGGGCAGACAACGGACATGTCATGATGACCGGTGGCGCCACTGAAGTGTTCGAGGGAAATTATTACCGACAACGTTGACAAAAGGCTGACCATACGCTGTGCCGTGAGTGTGTCTCCTCGGATGCAGTGGATCACAGGAGAAGAACCGAAAATCTTTTCCGGGTGCTTTCGTTTTTTTTAATGAAAAATCATAGATACAATATAGAGTAAAACAGATGTTTAGAATCAACGATAATTTCACTAAACTTCCGGCGTCATATCTTTTCAGTGAGGTGGCCCGCAGGGTTAATGCCTATGCTGAAAGCCATCCCGGCGCAGACATAATACGCATGGGTATCGGAGATGTGACCCGCCCGCTGTGTCAGGCGGCTGTCGATGCTCTCCACAAAGCTGTGGACGACGAGGCGTCAGGCGAAACCTTTCACGGATATGGACCTGAGCAGGGCTATTCGTTTCTTGCCGAAAAGATAGCGCGCTATGACTATCGCAAACGCGGCATAGAAATAGACATCGATGAGATTTTTGTCGGTGACGGTGCTAAAAGCGATACCGGAAACATTGGTGACATTCTTTCGACTGCCAACCGGGTAGCCGTGACCGATCCGGTCTATCCGGTCTATGTAGATACGAATGTGATGGGAGGCCGTGCCGGAGATCTCGGTGCCGACGGCCGCTGGTCGGAGATCGAATATCTGCCCTGTACGGCTGAAAACGGCTTTGTGCCCGCTCTTCCTGTCAACAATCCGGATGTGATATATCTCTGCTATCCGAACAATCCTACCGGAACCACTCTGACCCGCAGTCAGCTGAAAGTGTGGGTTGATTATTGCCGCGAGCATGGCGCTCTGCTACTGTTCGACGCTGCCTATGAGGCCTTCATACGCGAAGAAGATGTGCCGCATTCAATCTATGAAATAGAAGGAGCCAGAGAGGTGGCCATCGAATTCCGCAGTTTTTCCAAGACAGCAGGCTTTACCGGCATCCGTCTCGGTTACACCGTAGTGCCCAAAGAGCTCAAAGGCCTGGATGATAAGGGAAACAAGGTTGCGCTTAACGGACTCTGGCGTCGCCGTCAGACCACTAAGTTCAACGGAGCAAGTTACCTTACCCAGCGCGCGGCCGAAGCTCTCTATACAGAAGAGGGTCAGCGTCAGGTCAAAGAAACCATTGACTATTATCTCGAAAACGCCCGCATTCTCCGCGAAGGTCTCGCTGAAGCAGGCTATGAGACTGTAGGCGGAATCAATTCACCGTATATATGGCTCAAGACACCCGGAACAATGACTTCATGGGAGTTTTTTGATTACCTGCTCGACCGTTATCACATTGTCGGGACTCCCGGAAGCGGATTCGGTCCTTCAGGCGAGGGCTATTTCAGACTGACCGCTTTCAATACTCACGAAAATACACGCCGGTGCATCGAACGCCTCGGCGCGACAGATAGAAAATAAAGATCACGATTTATAAATATTTAACACTACGTGCAACTATGTCAAGTTTAAGATTCAAGGTAGTTGAAGAAGCTTCAAACCGCAAAGCCGTTGAGGTTGACATTCCCAAGGAACGTCCGCAGGAATACTATGCCAGCAAAGTGTTCAACCGCGCAAAAATGTATGAGTATCTTCCTCTGGATACCTACAAGGCGCTGATCGATGCGATTGACAACAAAAAGCCTATCTCACGAGAGGTGGCCGACAGTGTGGCCGAAGGCATGAAGCGCTGGGCGATTGACAACGGTGTGCGCCACTACACACACTGGTTTCAGCCGCTGACAGAAACCACCGCCGAAAAGCATGACGGATTCATCGAGCATGACGGCAAAGGCGGAATCGTAGAGGAATTCTCAGGCAAACTGCTTGTGCAGCAGGAACCGGATGCCTCAAGTTTCCCCAACGGCGGAATCCGCAACACATTCGAGGCCCGCGGTTATTCCGCATGGGACATCTCCTCGCCTGTGTTCATCCTTGACAACACACTCTGTATCCCGACAATTTTTATCTCCTACACCGGAGAGTCGCTTGACTATAAGACACCGCTTCTGCGCGCACTTTCAGCCGTCGACAAAGCCGGTACAGGAGTGGCCCGCTATTTTGACCCCAACGTACAGCATGTGATCTCGAATCTCGGATGGGAACAGGAGTATTTCCTTGTTGACGAGGCTCTTTATGCCGCCCGTCCCGACCTCGTGATGACCGGCCGCACACTGATGGGTCATGAATCGGCCAAAAACCAGCAGCTTGAAGACCATTATTTCGGTGCTATACCTTCGCGTGTGCAGGCATTCATGCTCGATCTTGAAATCGAAGCCCACAAACTCGGAATTCCGGCCAAGACCCGCCACAACGAGGTTGCGCCCAATCAGTTCGAGCTTGCCCCGATCTTCGAGGAAACCAACCTTGCCAATGACCACAACATGCTGATCATGTCGGTGATGGCTGAAGTGGCCCGCCGCCATAACTTCCGCATTCTGCTTCACGAAAAGCCGTTTGCAGGAATCAACGGATCAGGCAAGCATAACAACTGGAGTCTCGGAACCGACACCGGCACACTGCTTTTCGCACCCGGAAAAACTCCGATGGAGAATCTTCAGTTCATTACATTCGTGGCTAATGTCATGGCAGCCGTGCACCGTCACAATGCCCTGCTCAAGGCTTCGATCATGTCGGCTACCAACTGCCACCGCCTCGGAGCCAACGAAGCGCCTCCTGCAATCATCTCGATCTTCACCGGCAGCCAGCTCGCCGATATTCTCAACAAGATCAAGAATTCAGACAAAGACGAACTGATCGCACTTGCCGGTAAAGAGAAACTCGATCTCGGTGTGGCTCAGATTCCGGAACTCATGATCGACAACACCGACCGCAACCGCACATCGCCTTTCGCATTCACCGGAAACCGTTTCGAGTTCCGTGCCGTAGGCTCAAGTGCCAACTGTGCATCGGCCATGATTGCCCTGAATGCTGCGGTAGCCGAACAGCTTGCCGACTTCAAGCAGAAGGTTGACTCGCGCCTTGCGGCAGGCGAAGGTCTGCAGCATGCGCTTCTTGCCGAGATCAAGGCTCTTCTTCTGTATTCCGAAGCCATCCACTTCGACGGCAACGGCTATTCAGACGAATGGAAAGAAGAAGCCGCCCGCCGCGGACTTGACTGCGAGACCAATCCGGCGCTTATCTTTGACGCCTATCTGCGTCCGTCGTCAATCGAGATGTTCCGCAAGACCGGAGTCATGAACCACGTCGAGCTTGAAGCCCGCAACGAAGTGAAGTGGGAAATGTACACCAAGAAGATTCAGATCGAAGCCCGTGTGCTCGGCGACCTTGCCATCAATCATATCATACCCGTGGCCACACGCTATCTCTCGATCCTTCTTGACAATATGGTGAAGATCCGCACTCTCTTCCCCGGCAACAAGGGCGAGGAGCTGTCATCTCAGGATGCGGCTACAGTAGAGAAGATCATGCACCACTGCTCGATAATCAAAGAAGAGGTTGCAAAGATGGTCAATGCCCGCAAGGATGCCAATCGTATTTCTGAAGAGCGTGAGAAAGCTTTGGCCTACTCGCTCAATGTGGCACCTTCGCTTGAAGTTATCCGCTACCACATCGACAAACTCGAACTTATGGTCGATAATGAAATGTGGCCTCTGCCCAAATATCGTGAACTTCTGTTTATCCGCTGATAAAGTATAGAATCACAATGTATATCCCTGCGAAATCAAGCTTCCGACACAGCATTTTTCGCAGGGGTATTTCTGTTTGAAATGTGATGTCAAATCATTATCTTTGCACTTTATAAAAATCAATTATATCATATCTCGTCCGGCAAATGGAGATTCTCAAACATGAGTGTGGCATAGCGATGGTGCGCCTGCTCAAACCATTGGAATATTACAAAGAAAAGTATGGCACCTATGCCTACGGCCTGAACAAGCTCTATCTTCTTATGGAGAAGCAGCACAACCGCGGGCAGGAGGGTGCGGGCATCGGAGTTGTCAAGATGCACGCACATCCCGGCAATGAATATGTTTTCCGTGAGAGAGCCCTTGGTAAGGATGCCATTCAGGAGATATTCGAGACTGTCAAGACCAAGATTTCCGCAGTAGGTCTTTCGGGGCATGATCCGGAGTGGGTGGACAGCTACGCTCCTTTTATCGGAGAGATCTACATGGGCCATCTGCGGTATTCTACCACTGGCAAGAGCGGTCTTTCGTATTGTCATCCCTTTCTGCGCAGAAACAACTGGCGCTCGCGCAATCTGCTGATGTGTGGAAACTTCAATATGACCAATGTCGATTCCATTTTCAATGGAGTGGTGGCCTGTGGTCAGCATCCGAGAATCTATAGTGACACCGTGGTCCTGCTCGAACAGCTCGGCGATGCCCTTGACAAGGAAAATCACCGCATCTACCGTCAGTATCGTGATTCCATGTCAGGTCAGAAACTCAGTGTTGTTATTGAGGATAATCTTGACATGACCCGCGTTCTTGCCCCGACAGCTCCGCAGTGGGATGGCGGATTCGTCATCTGTGGAGCCACCGGCTCAGGCGATATGTTTGTGTTGCGTGACCGCCACGGTATTCGTCCGGCGTTCTACTATCGTGATGATGAAGTAGTGGTAGTGGCTTCTGAACGTCCTGTCATCCAGACTGTGTTTGATGTGCCGCGCCGTGCGGTAAGCGAACTGACTCCCGGAAGCGCGATAATCGTCAGCAAGGCCGGTCAGGTTTCTGTAACGGATGTTCTTGGCGAGGCCGAGAACCAGCGTTGCTCGTTTGAGCGCATCTACTTCTCGCGGGGCAGTGACGCCGACATCTATCGTGAACGCAAGCAGCTTGGAAGGAATGTGGTGCCCGCCATAATGAAAAGTATAGACAATGATCTGGCCCATTCGGTATTCTCGTTTATCCCCAACACGGCTGAAGTGGCTTTCCTTGGTATGGTCGATCAGCTTGACAAGGAGCTGAATATCATTAAAGAGCGTGAGATTCTTGCCGCGCAGGCCGACGGTACTCTTGATCCGAAGCGCCTGAGCGAGATCATGGAGCGGAATCTGCGAGTCGAGAAGGTAGCTATCAAGGATATAAAGCTCCGTACCTTCATTGCCGAAGGCGATGCCCGTAATGATCTTGCCGCACATGTCTATGATGTGACATATGGAATAGTAGAGAACGGCGTAGACAATCTGGTGGTTATTGACGACAGTATTGTCAGAGGCACAACTCTCAAACAGTCTATTCTCAAGATGCTTGACAGGCTGCATCCGCGCAAGATTGTGGTTGTGTCATCCTCACCGCAGGTTCGCTATCCTGACTACTATGGTATCGACATGTCACGCATGGGCGAGTTTATCGCATTCCGTGCCGCTGTGGAGCTGCTTAAAGACCGAGGCATGGAAAATGTGCTCCACGAGACTTATGAAAAATGCCGGCAGCAGGAAAAACTTCTTGACATAGAGATGCGCAACTGCGTGAAAGATATCTATGCACCTTTCACTCAGGAAGAGATCTCGCGCAAGATTGTAGAGATGCTGACTGCCGACGGCTCGATAAACGCCGAGGTGGATATTATCTATCAGACACTCGAAGGACAGCGGGAGGCAATACCAACATGTCCTGGCGACTGGTATTTCTCAGGCGATTATCCCACTCCCGGCGGGGTGCGTCTGGTCAACCGCGCATATATCAATTTCTATGAAGGCAATGCCGACAAGCGTTGAGCTGCAAAATCATTACACCGGTCAGGCTTCCTGACATAACACATTGGAAAATAATGGCTACTCCAATCTCTCTCCTCAGGGGAGTCATGTTTGCAACTATAGTATCAATCGCCCTCATGCAGCCGGTAGCCGTTTTCGGCCGGCCGGTTGCCGAGAGGGTATATGCCGACACCCCTTTTCTCCTGACGGATTCCTCCAGCCGGATGCTGCTGCCGCCGGATGCCGATACATATCTGATTGATGTGCGTGGAGCGATGGCCGGAATAGGCGAGAGGGTAGGGATGGCCCCGAACTATTGGGGGATGAATGTGATTTTCCCGAATGACACAATCGGACTGATGTTGCGTCACGGCAATACTTCATTCGGAGATATCCTTGATAAGCGTCAGAGCATTCTGACTCTGACAATTGGCGGTGAGGTGGTCTGGAGTGAGGATATAGGTGCGTTTGACAATGCTTCAGGCTGCTATAATACGCTGCAGTTGTCTGTTGACCGCGGACAGCGACGGCTGGAACTGCGTGGCGGAGGCAAGAAGATGACAGACATATTCCTGACTGCTCTTGACATGACGGAAGCTCCGGAGTGTGTAAGCCTATGGAGCAAGGGGCCGCTGACAGTGGCGTCATATTCGGTAGAAACAATTTTCAGCCCTTCCGGAAGTCTGGCCACCGGCTGGGACAGCAAGACTCTTGAAGAATATCTGATGGCTTCGGCTGACCCGCTTGAAGGCTATTGGCAGTATCTTGACAGGGAAAACAACCCTCAGTATGCCCGCTTGGGCGGTCGCTATCTGCTTGCAGTTGTCAGAAATGAATCAGCCGATGCCTATGACATAATCTACGTAGGCGGAGCCGAGACATATGCTTCCGAATGGCAGTCCATGATGCGAAAAGGGCGTCTCAGACCTACGATTTTTCTGGATCACTATGATCTTGAGTGGATTGACTCTACTTTCGAACCGATCACAAGAGATGTTCATGCGCAGATGACTGACGGCGCAATACTCTCGCTCTCGTTCCCGCTTCTGAAAACCACAGTGAGATTTTCGAAAATGCGGTTGAAATAGCGACTGCCCCGGATTTTTAATAAATTCTAAAGACTTCCGATTACAAGGAATGTCAGACCTATGAGCAGGAGTGAGAGGTCGATAATCTTAAGTTTGATATTCTTTTCATGGAGTGCGATAACGCCATAGAAGAATGACACTATCACGCTGCCGCGGCGGATCATGGAGACAACAGCAATCATCGACCCATCGAGCGACAGGCTGTAGAAATAAGCTATGTCGGCCACCGTCAGGAAAAGAGAGATCAAAGGAATGGTCCATCGCCATTGCAGTCTGTTGACGCTGCCTTTGCCCCGCAGGATCAGCCCGATTGTGATGCCCATGATCACCATCTGATAGAGCGAATACCAGGCCTGCACTTCCAGCGGCTCGTAACGGGTGAGAAGATATTTGTCATAGAGAGCGCTTACAGCCCCCATGACAGTTGCTCCGATAGCCATCCATACCCACTTGTCTGACTTCATCGAAATTCCTTCTTTGCCACCCACGCGGCTTATGAAGTAGAGCGAACAGAAGCCTAAGACCACACCGGCCCATTGCCAGGCATTGAGTCTTTCGCCGAAAAGCAGCAGCGCGCCTACAAGCACCATCACCGGACGAGAGGCGTTGACAGGACCCGCTATTGTCAGGGGCAGGTGTTTGATACTTGCATATCCAAGAAGCCATGAGCTCAGAACGATTCCTGACTTTATCAAAATGGCACCATGTCCGGCCAAAGTGTTGCCGAGTCCGTAATTGCCATGACTGACACCGATGATAATCACCGGAAGCATGAAAAGCGAGCCGAACAGGGTGTTGAGAAAAAGAACGCCGAGCACGTTGTTGCCGTCTACTGACAGCTTCTTCATAATATCATAAAAGCCGAGACATACGGCCGATACCATTGCAAGGATTACCCACATGATAGACAGTGTTAGTTGGACGCTATTTCAAAAAATCGTGCAAAGTTACGAATTTAATTTTTTGCCGGTTGCTAATTGCGAAATTTTGTGCTAACTTTGTGGGATAAAAACTCAAACAAAAACGATATGAAATTTACCGTTCCAAGTAAGACACTTCATAATTTCGCTTCATCGGTAAGCAAGGTGATCAATGCGAAAAATGCGTTGACTATTCTTAATAATTTCCTCTTTTCGATAGAAGGCAGTGTGCTGACAATCACCGCATGTGACGGTGAGAACATGCTTTGCGGACGAATTCCTATCATGGATGTCGAAGGCGAGGGCGAATTCTGTATTGACGCGCGCCGCATTGTGGAACTCCTCCGTGTGATGCCTGAGCAGGAACTCAATTTCGTGATTGACGAAGACACTCTTGCTGTAGAGATGTCTCATCCGAACGGATCTTATAAATTCATGGGGCTCAAAGGCTCGGAATACCCGCATTTCGACCGCAGCAAGCAGTCGGAAAACCTTCTGGTGTTCAAGGCTCCGGGCTCGGCTCTTCTCAGAGGTCTGGAATACACCTCTTTTGCAGCCGGTACAGACATGCTCCGTCCGCAGATGATGGGTGTGTATTGGGACATCAAGCCTGACAAACTCGTTTTTGTCGCCACAGACACTCACAAACTTGTGCGTTTCGAAGACTATAGTCTTGCGCCTGAAATCGAAGGCTCATTCATCCTGCCCAACAAGTCGACCAACGTGTTCCGCAGCGTTTTCACCCGTGATGAGGAAGTCACAGTGAAACTCGACCAGCAGACCGGCGTTACGTTTGAAACCGACACATTCACCTTTGAAAGCCGTCTGGTCAAAGGCCGCTATCCCGATTACACAAGAGTTATACCGGAAAACAATCCCTTCACTCTCACCGTCAACCGCCACTCATTCACCACAGCAGTGCGCCGGGTGAGCCTTTTTGTAGATGAAGGTCATGGCCTGATCAAGTTCAACGTCACTCCCGAACGGGTAACAATCAAGGCATCGGACAATGAATACAATACTTCCGGTGTGGAAACTCTGTCGGCTGATTTCACCGGCAGCAATATGGTTATCGGCTTCAGCTCTTCATATCTGTCGGAACTCGCAGGAGTGCTTTGGACGGAAGATATCATCTTCAAGCTTGCCGATCCTTCAAAACCGGCTGTGATTCTCCCGACTGAAGACAAGGCAGACACTCGTCTGACCATGCTCCTCATGCCGATGAACGTAACAGACTTCTAAAAGAATCTTGAGATCATGCAGCTTAATCTGAAGAAGCCAATAGTATTTTTTGATCTTGAGACCACCGGTGTGGATATTCTCCATGACCGTATAGTCGAAATTTCGCTGATAAAGATAATGCCTGACGGGCAGGAGATCGAAAAGACCCGCCGGGTCAATCCTGAAATGCCGATTCCGGCCGAGGCCACAGCTGTCCATCATATCACAGACGAGGATGTGGCCGGGGAACCGACATTTCGACAGATTGCGCGGTCTCTGGCCAATGAGCTGACCGGGTGTGACATAGCCGGCTTCAATTCAAACCGTTTCGATGTGCCGATGCTTGATCAGGAATTCCAGCGTTCGGGCGTCAAGTTCGACTTTTCGAAAGCACGTTTTATCGACGTGCAGACAATCTTCCATAAGAAAGAACAGCGCACGCTTGTTGCCGCTTATAAATTCTATTGCGGCAAGGATCTTGATGGCGCGCATTCAGCCAATGCCGACACCCGCGCTACTTACGAGGTGCTTAAGGCGCAGCTTGACCGCTATGACGATCTGCCGAACGACATGGAAGAGCTCAGCAAGTATTCCAGAGTCAACCGCAATGTCGATTTCATGGGCCGCATCATTCTTGATGACAATGACCGCGAACTGGTGAACTTCGGCAAATACAAAGGGCAGCCCGTTACGGATGTGCTGCGCAAGGACCCTTCGTATTATGACTGGATCATGAAAGGTGACTTTGCGCAGAATACAAAAGATTGTTTCACCCGCATTAAACTCGCAATGAAATGAGCGCGCTTGCAGGCAAGCATATCATCCTTGGTATTTGCGGGGGGATAGCCGCTTACAAATCCGTCTCTCTGCTTCGCCTCTTTGTCAAGGCCGGAGCCGAGGTGCAGGTGGTGATCACTCCGGCAGGAAAACAGTTCATCACTCCCGTGACTCTGTCTTCGCTGAGCCAAAAGCCGGTTGTCAGCGAATTTTTCACTGCCAATACCGGAGAATGGCATTCGCATGTGGATCTCGGACTCTGGGCCGACTGCATGGTGATCGCTCCGGCCACAGCTTCGACTATAGGCAAGATGGCTCACGGTATTGCTGACAATATGCTTGTGACAACCTATCTTTCGGCCAAGTCCAAGGTGTTTGTCGCTCCGGCAATGGACCTCGATATGATGGCCCATCCCTCTACCACGGCAAATATAGATCTCCTGCGCAGTTACGGCAATATAATCATAGAGCCTGAGAGCGGGGAGCTTGCCAGCGGGCTGGTCGGCAAGGGCCGCATGGAGGAACCGGAAAACATTTTCAGAGCTGTCGAAGCCTATTTTGCTGCAGAAGGAGATCTTAAAGGCAAAAAGGTGCTTGTGACGGCCGGTCCGACATATGAGCGCATTGATCCGGTCAGATTTATAGGTAATTTTTCATCCGGCAAAATGGGCTATGCCATTGCCGAGGAGTTTGCCTCGCGTGGTGCGGAAGTCACGCTTGTGAGCGGGCCTGTTTCACTTACGGTGAAAAGTCCTGCCGTCAGGCTTGTGAAAGTGGAATCGGCCCGCCAGATGCTTCAGGCTTGTGAAGAGGCGTTTCCGCAGAGCGATATATCTGTCATGTGCGCTGCTGTGGCTGATTATGCCCCGGCCGATGTCGCTGACAGGAAAATAAAGCGTGAGCGCGACGAAGTACCGGTTATTAAACTGGTAAAGAATCCGGACATCGCCAAAACACTTGGCTCTGAAAAGCGCGATGGCCAGATTCTCGTGGGCTTTGCCCTGGAGACTGACCATGAATTTGAAAACGCTGTCGGCAAGATGCAAGCCAAGAATCTTGACATGATAGTGCTTAATTCATTGCGGGACTCCGGCGCCGGTTTCGGGACAGATACGAATAAAGTGACTGTGATGACTGCCGACGGCGGACGAACTGAATTCGGACTTAAATCGAAGCAGGCTGTCGCTGCCGATGTGGTTGACTCGATAACCGGGCTTCTTAAGAAGCAGACAGTTTCCTAATTTTACGATCACGGATGCCGATGAAAACTCTTGTTTCGTTTCTTTTTGCTATTCTGTTTTCTGTCTCTGCTGTGGGCCAGGAACTGAATTGTCGTGTTGAAATCAACACTTCGCAGCTTGAGGGAACAAACAAGGGCGTTTTTGAAACCTTGCAGAATGCGGTCAATGAGTATGTCAACACTACTCAGTGGACCAGTGCCCAGTTTTCACCTAACGAGAAGATTGAATGCACTCTGTTTTTTACGATCACGAAATATGATGAATCATCCGGGGCGATGGAAGGTTCACTACAGGTGCAGTCAATCAGACCTGTCTACAATTCGTCATACACAACAACTCTGATCAACTTCAAGGACAACAAGATTGAATTTGCATATCAGGAAAACGAGCCTCTGATCCATTCCGATACCAATATGGAGAGCCAGCTGACACAGATTCTGAATTTCTATATCTATCTGATTCTCGCTGTGGATTTTGATTCGTTTTCTCCACGTGGTGGCGATCAGTTCTTCGAACGTCTTGAGACAATTGTCCATCAGGGGCAGTCATCGGGCGAAAGCGGATGGAAAGCGTTTGAAGATACTAAGAACAGAGCTGCCGTACTTGCGGCTTTCACTGATCCGTCAATGCGCAAAATGCGTGATCTCTATTACAGCTACCATCTGCAGGGACTTGACCAGATGTCGGTCAGTCCGGATAAAGGGCGTAAGACCATTGACGAGTCATTGGATATACTGACTGAAATTTATAAGGTCGCACCAATGTCTGTCGGGCTTTCGATGTTCAAGGATGCCAAACTTGATGAACTGGTAAATATCTATTCAAAAGCCACGACGGAAGAGCGTCAGCATGCCTATGACGTGCTTTCGGCGATATTTCCAACCGAGCAGCAGCGTCTCGAAAAAATCAAACGTGGCGATCAGTGATAACCTCCGGCTTCAGAAGCTATACATATTTATATAATGTGGCATAAAGCCTACTCCTTCATAGAAACTCTCACTCATAAAAATTCAAGATTTGTTAGAATCACTCCACATATCGAACTATGCGTTGATTGACCTTATCGACATTGACTTCCATCCCGGATTCAATGTTATTACCGGCGAAACCGGAGCCGGCAAGTCAATCATTCTTGGCGCTCTCTCACTCCTGCTTGGCGCGAGGGCTGATACCCGTGTGGTGACAGACCCGGATACCAAAAGCGTTATTGAAGCAGTGTTTTCAGTCAAAGACTATCCCTTGCTCAAGGAATTCTGCCTGCAGGAAGACATCGAGTGGGATGATGACCGCTGCATTCTGCGGCGTGAAATTTCTCCCGCAGGGCGTTCGCGCGCTTTTGTCAATGATTCACCGGTGCCTCTTACAAAGCTGAGGGAGGTCAGTCTCCATCTGATTGACATCCACTCCCAGCATCAGAATCAGTTGCTTTCAACTCCGGCGTTTCAGCTTGACGTGATTGACACTCTTGCCGGTAATTCCAGCCGGCTTAAGGCATATCAGGTAAGGTTCAACGCCTTGCGTGAGGCAATCAAGCGTCTGAAAACCGCGCGGGCGAGAATAGAACGTTCGCGTGAGGACGAAGAGTTTACCCGCTATCAGCTTGAGCAGATAGAAGAACTCGGACTGCAGCGTGGCGAACAGGCTGAACTTGAGCGTGAACGCGATGTGATGACCAACCTTGCATCCATAAAGGAAGCTTTGGCCAAAGCATCAGGTGCGCTTGACGGAGATAGCGGCGGTGCGTTGCGTCTTGTGGAGAAGGCTATCGAGGCATGTAATGACCTTGGAGACCTGCTTGATGCCTCAGACGCAATTCCGGAACGTCTGGAGTCGGCGAAAATAGAACTGGCTGATATTGCCTCGACTTTCAGTGTGCTTGACGAAAGCCTTGGTGCGGACCCGGCAGCCCTTGCTTCGATTGAAGAACGGTTGGGGGCCATCTACTCTCTCTGCCACAAACATCATGTGGCCGATGCCGACGGGCTGATTGATCTGCGTGATTCTCTGAGAGAGAAACTCAGGGCTCTTGACAGTTCTGACGAGACTCTTGAAGAACTTGAGCGTGACGCGCGCAGGGCAAAGGCCCTTGCCAGAGAGGCCGCTCAGGAAATTTCCAATGCCAGAAAGGAGGAAGCCGAGCGTTTTGGCCGGCGGCTGACAGAAATAGCCATGCCTTTGGGCATGAAAAATCTGCGTTGTGAAATCAGTGTGACTCCGGCTGATATGACAGCTACCGGATGTGACAATGTTGAGTTCATGGTGGCATTCAACAAGAATCAGCCGCTTATGCCGGTTGGTGCCACTGCCTCCGGCGGTGAAATTTCTCGACTGATGCTTTCGATAAAGTCGATCATCGCTTCGCGTATGCAGTTGCCAAGCATTATATTTGATGAAATTGACACCGGAGTGTCAGGTGATGTCGCTAACCGTATGGGGCAGATGATGAAGGATATTTCTGAAAATATTCAGGTCACCACCATTACTCATCTCCCTCAGGTGGCATCAAAAGGCGCACACCAGTATCGGGTCTACAAAGAGGATGACGAGCAGTCGACCCACACCCGCATATCGCTTCTGAGCGATGAGGAGCGAGTGAGATCAATAGCTGCTATGCTTGGCGGAGCAGACATTGACGAGACGGCCATTGCGGCGGCAAGAAGCCTGCTGGCCCAGGGATAGTAAAAAGGAATAAGTTATATAATAGAAAAATAGAATAAAGACGTGGACCGCAACGATTATATCTATGGCCTCAGGGCTGTTATGGAGGCTATCGAAGCCGGAAAAGAAATTGATAAGATTTTTATAGCGAAAGATCTGCAAGGTGACCTTGCTTCTGAACTGATCGCGTTGGCTCGTGCCAACAGAGTTGTGATGCAGCGAGTGCCCGTGGAACGCATCAACCGTATTACCCGCAAGAATCATCAGGGTGTGCTGGCTATGATGTCGGCTGTCACATATCACAGGCTTGATCATATTGTGCCGGAATTGTATGAGGCCGGAATATTGCCGTTTATAGTGCTGCTTGACGGTATAACGGATGTAAGAAATTTCGGAGCGATAGCCCGTACATGTGAATGTGCCGGAGTTGATGCCATAGTTATCCCGGAGCATGGCAGTGTGTCAGTGGGCGGAGATGCGATAAAGACATCGGCCGGAGCCTTGCATCATATTCCGGTGTGTCGGGTTTCTTCGATTGCATGGGCTGCAAAGTTCCTGCGTGAAAACGGATATAATGTTGTTGCCGTGACTGAAAAGTCAGATATCAACTATACGGAAGGGAAATATTCCGATCCGGTGGCTATCGTTATGGGAGCTGAGGATGTGGGCATCTCTCCTGAGGCAATGAAGCAGTGCGAGACCCGCGTAGGTATTCCGATGTTTGGAAATATCGGCTCGCTTAACGTTTCGGTGGCTGCCGGAGTAATGATATACGAGGTAGTGCGCCAGCGTCTGGATGCCAACCTCGAAATCATCTGATCCTGAAGGTTTACTTAAAGCAAGAAATACGGGGGCTGAAGTCTGAAAAACTTCGGCCCCTAAATTTTAGATTCGCATGGACGGCCCATTGACGTGACGATCAGAAGTTTTTGGCCGTCAGGACCTGTTGTGCCGAATACCATGCGGTCTCCACCTTCCTTTATTTTCAATTTTGCTGCAAGCTGGGGCGCGCTCAGAGGAAAATTCCGGACCGCTACATTTATGTGAGGGTAATTAGCCGGGAAACGTTTTACGGACTTTTTGTCGAAAGACAGCACTTCGAGTATGCTGAAGTATTCGCCGGGAAAGGAGTCCGGCAGTGACTGAGTGGTAAAGAGGTTGGTGTTGGGGTGTAGCCTGTCCACGCCGTAACGGACAGACAGCAGTCTCATGCCGCCACCCTTCATTACAGCGGGGTATGGCTCAAGCAGAAAGCCTCCTTTTTCGGGCAGAGCGTGAGTCGGTACTGTCTGAAGTTCTTCGTCGGGGGTAAATTTGAAAGGCTCTTGGCCGACTGTCAGGCAGGTTGTCGACAGCCTTGACGGCTGATTTTCAGAGTGGCCTTCGGGACTGTCAATCACAAGCACAAGTTCCTTGCATTCTTTTACGGTGCCGATGGTCAGGATGTCGCAGCTGACTCCTGATTCTTCGATAGTCTTTTTGATGTCAAGCATCGGCGATGCCTTGACGATAAGCCTCCGGCAGCGTGACAGGAGCAGAGGCATGACGGGGATTATGTCTGGCTGGCAGTCTTTAAGAGCGAAGTGTCGTCCGGCATTGTCACGACGTGCGGGGTCGATGAAGATTATGTCGAAGCATCGGTCGTTATTCTTCAGCCAGCTGATGCTGTCACCTTCTATGAGGGATAGATTCTGAATGCCGAGTGCCTGGATGTTGGCTTTGCCGGTCATGTAGGTTTCATGGTTATATTCCAGTGCTGTCACATGTGCGGCCTTTGATGCGAAGTGGAAAGAGTCGATCCCAAGACCGAAAGTCATGTCAAGCACATTGCTTCCGGCTGCTATCAGGTCGGTGTGGAGCCGGGCAATGGCGTCGGACGTAGCCATTTCGGCCACTGCAAGAGACGGGAAACTGAAATTTTCGCAACGAAGGGTCTCAGGCAGTTTTGACGCTGTCTTGCTGCGGCATTCAAGCTGCAGTATCCGGTGCATCATGGCCGGATCTCCATGATGCTTTAGTCGTAGTCTGTTGAAGTCCTCTTTCACTCCAATACGTTTTTCCGGGGTGTCGAAGCCTGAAAGTCTTTGATGTAGTTTGGGACACTGTAGGCAATGTCAATGAATTCCTTGCGGGAGTAGGCGCGTTCGGCAAGAGCTATCATATCAATTGCCAGCGGATGGATGTCAGGAATGAATGTGACATTAGGAGCCGTGATCACTTGGCGGGCCTTGTCGCTGCCGTTGCCGAACATCAGTATGCGCGGATAGCGGCTTATAAGATCCCGGTAGCTGTCAGGTTCAAGAATGAGAGCCTGCTGCTCCATAACCGGTTCGAGAGCGAAGTCAAAAGCAGCGGTATAGACCTCCATGCGTCGTGCGTCGACCATCGGGACGAAAATTTCATCGCCTTCAAGTTCCTGTGTAAACATCACGTTGCAGGCCATGATTCTCAAGGTGTCTATTCCGATCAGGGGGATGCCCAGCGCGTAGGCAAGACCTTTGGCTTCAGACAGACCGATGCGTAATCCGGTGTAGCTTCCCGGTCCTAAAGAAACAGCTACAGCTTCAAGCTGCAATTCTTTTTCGCGGGCAAAGTCAAGGCAATATTTTATGTAGTCGCTTAGAAGAGCGGCATGATTTCTGCCGCCACCTTCTTCCTGATGGGCAAGGACCATTCCTTCGGCGGTAAGTGCCACCGAACAGTGGTCGACTGATGTTTCGATGTTTAGAATTACGGCCATTGTTATGCTGTAAGTTATGGTGTACAGACCCGGATAAAAGGGCTGAGAGTGAAAATTTAAAACAAAGTTACTTGTTTCTCCCGATAAATTACTAATTTTGTGAGAAAATATTGCTCTAATAAAACCTCATATCATGTTATACTCAATGACGGGATTCGGAAAAGCTGTGGCCGAGCTTCCCGGAAAGAAAATCACGGTTGAACTTAAGTCACTTAACAGCAAGCAGATTGATATAGCAGCCAGAGTGCCGTCTTCTTTGCGAGCTGAAGAACTTGCAATGCGCAACCTGATCGCAGCGTCATTGGAACGTGGTAAAGTCGATCTTACGATATATGTGGAAAATGTCGCGTCTGAAGCCTCTGTGCGTCTTAATGTGTCCGCTCTCAGAGCCTATAAGGCGGATGTGGAGCAGGCTGCGGCTGAACTTGGCATCCCATCGCCTGCCGACTGGTACACGGTGCTGATGCGTTTTCCGGATGTCATTAAGAGCGAAACTCCGGCCCAGGCCGACGATAATGAAGTGGAGGCTGTGATGACAGCCCTGTCAAAAGCCATTGAGGCCCTGATGGCTTACCGCCGGACCGAAGGCGAAAAGCTGGAAGCTTTTTTTGCAGAACGCATAGACCGCATAAGCGGATTGCTCGCCCAGGTGCCGCAGTATGAAACTGAACGTGTGGAGCGCATACGTACACGCATGGAAGATGGTCTGGCCAAGATCCACAATGTAGATTATGACCGCAGCCGTCTGGAACAGGAGCTATTCTTCTATATCGAAAAGCTTGATGTCAACGAGGAAAAGCAGCGTCTGACCCAGCATCTGAATTATTTCACGGAAACCCTTGCGACGGCAGGGGGTCAGGGCAAGAAACTCGGATTCATTGCTCAGGAAATGGGCCGCGAGATCAATACTCTCGGATCAAAAAGCAATCATGCCCAGATGCAGCGTCTGGTAGTGCAGATGAAAGATGTGCTGGAGCAGATCAAGGAACAGGTGCTCAATGTGATGTAAAAAAACGTCAGGCAAAACCGATTTTACAGATGAAAGGTAAGATTATCATAATTTCAGCCCCTTCGGGAACCGGCAAGTCGACTATCATCAACGCTCTGCTTGAGCGAGGCGAGATTGACATGAAGTTTTCAATCTCGGCTACAAACCGTCAGCCTCGTGGAGAGGAAGTGCATGGTGTCAATTATTATTTTCTTTCCGATGATGAATTCCGCAGCGCTATAGACAATGATGCCTTTGTAGAATATGAAGAGGTATATCCAGGCCGTTTCTACGGCACTCTCAAAAGCGAGGTGGAAAGAATAACAGCCGAGGGGCATAATGTCATACTTGATATTGATGTCAAAGGCGGAGTCAATGTCAAGAAACTTTATGGAGAAGATGCTCTCAGCATATTTATCCAGCCTCCGGGCCTTGACGTGTTGCGTCAGCGTCTGACTTCACGGGCGACTGACAGTGCCGAAGCCATTGAACAGCGTCTTGCCAAGGCTGAATATGAGCTTTCGTTTGCTCCGGAATTTGACAGAGTTGTGGTCAATGACTCTCTGGACCGTGCGGTTGCGGAAGTTGACACTGTGATTAAAAATTTTCTTTCGGTTTGCGTGGAAGAGTGTTGAGATCCACCATCTTAAAGATTAGAAGACATAAATGACCATAGGAATATTAGGAGGCTCTTTTAATCCGGTGCATATCGGACATATGATGCTTGCCAGTTATATCCAGCAGTTTACGGATCTGGATGAGGTGTGGCTCTCGCTTTCGCCTCTCAATCCGCTGAAGGCAGGGTCTGATGAACTGATGCCGGATCTGATACGTCTGAAAATGCTTGAACTGGCCATTGGGGATACCGCCGGACTGAATATTTGCGACTATGAACTGTCAATGCCGCGGCCGTCATACACTATAAATACGTTGCGCTACCTTGCGAAGCGTTATCCGCGCCATAGCTTCAAACTGATAATAGGCAGTGACAACTGGAAAATCTTCGACCAGTGGAAAGACCATGAGGCTATAATATCCGAATTCGGAGTAATAGTCTATCCCCGTCCGGGCTATCCGGTAGGCGCGATATATGACGATGGTGTGGATGTGGTCAACGCTCCGATGGCAGACATCTCCAGCACGTTCATCCGCAAGGCGCTGGCGCGCGGATGGAACATGAACTATTTTTTGCCTCAGGGCGTATATGATTATATAATTAAAAATAATCTTTATGGAACTCGCTCCTAATTCACTCGCTTTTATAGCGTTGTGTAATGAATATTGCTGTGCGGTTGAAAACTGCCGAGAATCGGACCCGTCTGATTTTGTAGCATCAATGCTTCGGTTGCTTCCGAGAATCTATATTGTAGCCTCAGACCTCAGACCTGCTCCTCTGATGGAGGATGTGGACCCTTATATCGAAAGTTATCTTGAGGAAGACTACTATGAATCTCTCAGACGGGAGATGGAGAATATGTTAGGCCCTGATGATGTCTATCTTGAAGTGTTCGAGGAAGATATGAAGTATTCCGACACTCCGATCGGAATGAGTGTGGCCGAAGGCCTAAGCGATATATTTCAGGTGCTTTACAATTTCATCGCTATGGTGAAAGACGCGCCGGAAGAGGTTGTCAACGTGGCTTTACATGCTGTGAAGGCGGATTTCCAGGCTTATTGGAGTCAGCGTTTATGCAATCTGCTCAGACCGCTCAACCATATCCGCTATTCATCAGGTGCGGAAGATGAGGATGAAACTGATGACTGAATCCGGCCTGACTGCGATTTTTAATATTGAATAAGAAAAACAATATATTTTTACAGATTATGTCAATTCTGAAGGAAAATTGTCCTGTAGGGTTCTGTAGCGACCATGCGGGCTATGAAATGAAAATGGTGCTTGAAGGCTATTTCGACTCAATGGGCATCGAATATAAGGATTTCGGCACAAATTCGACTGAAAGTTGTGATTATGCCGATTTTGCGCATCCGTGTGCAGTGGCTGTGGAAAGCGGAGAATGCTATCCAGGCATAGCGCTATGCGGTTCCGGCAACGGCATCGGCATGACTCTCAACAAACATCAGGGCATACGTGCCGCTCTCTGCTGGAATGTGGAACTTGCCGAACTGGCACGCCGTCATAATAATGCCAACGTGCTTGTGCTTCCCGCTCGTTTTATTGACAATGTTACAGCAATAAATATTGTCGAGACTTTCCTCAACACTCCCTTTGATGGCGGACGTCATGAACGTCGCATCGAAAAAATCCCCGTATCGGGATGCGGATGCAAGCCGGAGGAATAAGACAATGTGATTAAACATACCACTCTTAAAATAACTGTCCACAGGAACTTTCTGTGGCAGTGACAAAAAATAAAAAAGATGCGGCCGGGAAATGTGGCTGCATCTTTTTTGTTTTGCTCCGTTATGCTTTAAGCGCGATGGTTTTGCGGTGGGGAAATCAGTCGCCCATCGTGCGGAGGAGTTCGTCATTGTCGGAAGTGCGTTCCATGCGGTCTTTGATGAATTCCATCGCTTCGATTGAATTGCGGTCGCTGAGGAAGCGGCGGAGGATCCACATGCGGTTGAGGGTTTCGTTGCGCAGGAGCAGGTCGTCACGGCGGGTAGAAGATGCCATGATGTCGACTGCCGGGAAGATGCGCTTGTTGGAGAGTTTGCGGTCAAGCTGGAGTTCCATGTTGCCGGTACCCTTGAATTCTTCGAAGATGACCTCGTCCATTTTTGAACTGGTTTCCGTGAGAGCTGTTGCGATAATGGTGAGCGAGCCTCCGTTTTCGATGTTTCGGGCTGCGCCGAAGAAGCGTTTGGGTTTCTGGAGGGCGTTTGCGTCGACACCGCCGGAGAGGATTTTACCTGAGGCCGGTGCGCAGGTGTTGTAGGCGCGGGCCAGACGGGTGATGGAGTCGAGCAGGATTACCACATCATGGCCGCATTCAACCATTCGTTTTGCTTTTTCAAGCACAATGGAGGCGATTTTGACATGGCGTTCGGCCGGTTCATCGAATGTCGATGCGATTACTTCCGCATTGACGCTGCGGCTCATGTCGGTTACTTCTTCCGGGCGTTCGTCAATAAGGAGAATCATGATGTAAGTTTCGGGGTGATTCTCGGCAATAGCGTTGGCGATGTCTTTCAGAAGTATGGTCTTACCTGTTTTCGGCGGTGCTACGATCAGACCGCGCTGTCCCTTTCCGATGGGGGAGAACATGTCGACAACACGTGTGGATATGTTGCTTGAACGGCCTGATGTCAGGTCAAATTTTTCATTAGGGAAAAGTGGGGTGAGGTGCTCGAACGCCACGCGGTCGCGGATGTATTCTACAGAGCGGCCGTTGACGCTTTTGACAGAACTGAGCGGGAAGTATTTGTCGCCTTCGCGCGGAGCCCGCAGGGTGGCATCGACAACGTCGCCTGAGCGCAGGGCGTATTGCTTGATCTGCTCTTTCGTGACGAGTACGTCATCAGGGGAAGCAAGGTAGTTATAGTCGCTTGAGCGGAGAAATCCGTGGCCTTCGGGCATGATTTCAAGCACTCCGGTTGTTTCGATTATTCCGTCAAAGTTATATGCCTGTTGTTGCTGGCGCTGTTCGAACTGCTGATTTTTGTTGCGGTTCTTTTTGTTTTTTTTGCCCTGGGGTTGCTGCTTTTCCATGCCCGGTTCGCCAAGGACTATAGGAGTCTGAGGCATTTGGATCTGGGGCTGAGGCTGCTGAGGCTGAGCGGCCTGCTGTTCTTTTTCCTGCTGTGAGCGGGGTGCGAACGTGCGTCCGCCCGAACGGGGGAAGAAAGAGCCGAAAGAACTGTCTTTTGGGCGGAAATCGCGTTTGGGCTGAGGCTGCTGGTTGTCGGCGTTGGGAGCGGCGGCCTGTTCGTTGGCCTGGCCTGGGCGGATAAACACTCCGTGGCGCGGGCGCTCATCCTGGGCAGATTCCTGATTTGAAAGAGCCAGTGCCGGCAGTTGTTTGGGCATGGGCTCGGTGATGCCTGCGGTTTCAGTGTTGCTTCCCTCAGCTTTGTTTTCTTCTTTGGTGGATGAAGGCTCGGCTTTGTTCTCCTGCGGAGCGGGGTTTTCAGAAGCAACGGTTGCAGCGGCGTTGTCCTGTTCGGGCTGCGGATTGCGCGGCGGACGTCCGCGGCGACGTTTTGGCTGCTGTTCGCCCTGGGTCTGCTGGCCTTCGGCAATTGTTGCAGGAGCGTTGTCAGTGTCTGTGAGTGCCGGTTCGGCGGCTTCAACGGGCGCTTCGGCAGCAGGAGCGGATTCAGCCTGGCTGTCAGCAGCGGTTGCTGCGCGCGGCTTGCGGCCACGTTTTTTTTGCTGCTGTTGCTGAGGTTGTTCGGCGGCCTGAGATGCGTCTTGTTCAGCAGTTTCAGATGCCGGTTCTTCTTTCTTTTTTCGTGGTTGTTTCTGTTGATTCTCGTCTTTTACATCTTTGGACTCTTTTTTGCCGCGGCGATTTTTTTGCGGTGTATTAGCGGTCGAGCTGGCTGCGACATCGCGCGCCTGCTTGTCAAGAATCTCGTAGACGAGATTTTCTTTGTCGTCAAGGTTAATTTTCTTTATGCCGTTGGTTTGTGCGACTTCCCGCAGCTGCGAGTCGTCCATGGCTTCGAGTTCGGAGTAATTATACATATAATAATATATAATGTCAATTGGAAAGCAAGTGCGTCACCACACTTGGTTTGCCTTAAAGTGTTATTTTAAATGCAAAAAATGATTGTCTTGGGGGAGTTGGATCAAGATTCCTGTATATCCGCAGTAATCACATCGAATAAAATGGAATTTAAAACGGAAAAATAAATAGAAGAAGTTGATTTTGTGACTCTCTTGTTTTTTAGACCGCTTCCTATTTCAAAGATCCCGTGAAAACGGATCATAGGAGATATACATTGTGATCAATGTGAGACGGGAAATAGCGATGCGGGAGATTGATGGCTGACCTGTGAGGTTTCAAAGCCAATGCAAAGATACAATCATTTTTATGATTTAACAAATTAAATTCAAAAAATGTTTTGCGCTTCGATTTGGAATCTTCAGGAATTTTCCTTCGTAATATCATCGGTAAAACATAGAAAAGGTTTTGAAGTGAACTTTAACTTTTTGCACTGATGAATTTTCCGGGAGTTGAGTTGCTGCTGTCATATTAGTTCGTAACTTTGCACCCTCGAAGTAGAGTGCGTCTGACAGGCACTCGCAACAATATATATTTGAGATTATGATACTACAATGTGCTGTGCTATTCTCGTTTTTAGCATTAGGAGAATTGGTTGTATGGTTTACAGGCATACCGATTCCGTCAAGCATTATCGGCATGCTGTTGCTTACAGCGGCTCTGAAGATGAAAATCGTTCGCGTTTTCTGGGTTGATAAGGTGGCAGATTTTCTGCTGAAAAATCTTGGCTTCTTCTTTGTCCCCGCAGGCGTAGGCCTGATGAATTGTCTGGGGCTGCTGAGCGATCAGTGGCTTCCGATAGTAGGGTCGTGTGTGATAAGTACATTTCTGGTAATTGCGGTGACCGGCTGGGTTCATCAGTATGTGCGCCGCGCAGCTTCTTCACGTCGTCATGAACTTTATAGAGAATAAATTTTTTCTGATAGCGCTGACCTTTGTGGTCTATCTCGCATCGCAGCTTCTGCAGAAGCGCACCGGCATATCTTTTCTCAACCCGATTCTGCTGACCATAATAGTGCTGATCTGCATTCTTCTCGGTTTCGGAGTAGATTATGAGTCATATGCTGACGGCGGACAGTATATAGAATTCTGGCTTAAGCCGGCAGTGGTGGCCCTCGGTGTGCCTCTTTACAGACAACTTGAGTCTATTCGCAAGCAGTTATTGCCTATTTTGGCCGCAGAACTGGCCGGATGTGTTATCGGTACTGTCTCGGTGGTTGTTGTAGCCAAACTTCTGGGCGCGACTCCGGATGTGGTCATCTCTCTGGCTCCGAAATCAGTCACCACTCCCATTGCTATGGAAATCGCATCGACTCTTGGCGGCATTCCGGCTCTGACTGCCGCAGTGGTGGTGTGCACGGGAATCTTCGGCGGGATCGCAGGCTTTAAAATGATGAAGCTCTCGCATGTGAAGAGTCCGATTGCCCAGGGACTGTCAATGGGAACTGCCGCACATGCGGTAGGAACTTCCGTGGCTATGGAAAACGGCTATCGCTATGGCGCTTTTTCATCGCTCGGTCTGACTCTTAATGGTCTGTTCACGGCATTGCTGACTCCGTTTATACTCTCGGCTCTCGGCTATACGCTATGAAAACTTCGGTAGGGCTAAGCATTGCCGGCAGTGTGTATAATATATTAAGGTGGTGAAGCCTGAAGATGGCTCTCGGTGGTGTCCGGAGTGATATGACGGCAGATAAAAATAATAAAAAACAGACTGTATAGGCAGGTTGATTTAAGAAAAATTTGTAAATTTGCAGCGTTAAAAACATTAACGACGAAAAAATAGGTCTTTAAAAGTATGATAAATCGAGTTTTGATCCGAATCAAAGTGGTCCAGCTGCTCTACTCTTATCTGTTGTCACAGAGCGAATTCAAAATAGAGCCACAGGTTGAAAATCCTTCACGCGACAAGAAATATGGTCATGAACTTTACCTCGATTTATTGTTGATGATCCTTGAACTGTCGGGCTTCGATGTTTCAGGTGGTCGTCGCCAGTCGCCGTTACGGGGTATTGCCTTGAACAAGCATATTGAACGCAATGCCTTGGGCCGTTCATTGAACAGCATAGATGAGATCCGCACACTGATTCTCCGTGACCGTTCCGGTGTGGCCCTGTTTGATTCCGTTATCCCGTCAATTTACGATGCTATTCCGTCACTGCCGGCCTACAAGAGCTATGTCCGCTTGAAAAAGGCTGAGCTGAAGGATGATGTGGCTCTGTGGGTGTCAATTATCAATAATCTGATAGCTGAGAATCCGGAGTTCATCACTGCCGCCCGTAAGAATCCGGATTTCACAGTGGCCGGCTTTAACCGTGGTGTCAGCTCGTTGCTCCGCACTCTGAACGAGTATAACGACAACCGTTCTCTGTTTAACCATGCCCGTCATGCTCTTGACTACTCGCTTGACAAGGCATATGAGCTTTATCACAACCTGCTTCTGCTTTCGGTTGAAATCACACGTATGCAGGATCAGCGTCTGGATGCTGCCAAGCATAAGTATCTGCCAACAGACGAGGATCTTCATCCGAACATGCGGTTTGTTGACAACAAATTCATCAAGGCTCTCTGTGAAAATGAAGATTTCAACGCCTACATGGACGAGCACAAACTTTCGTGGGATGCTGATTCGATCATGGTCAAAGGTCTTCTGGACAAGATAATGGAGAGCGATCTCTACAAGGAATATATGGAGCGACGCGAAGAAAGCACCTATGAAGAAGATTGTGATTTCTGGCGTCAGGTCTATAAGAATATCATCCTTCCGGGTGATGACCTCGCAGAAGTCCTTGAATCGAAGTCAGTGTACTGGAATGATGATCTCCACGTGGTAGGGACTTTCGTGCTGAAAACAATCCGCAAATTCGGACAGAGCAAGACAGAAGGTGCTGACATCAGACTTCTGCCGCAGTTCAAGGACGAGGAAGACAGCAGATTCGGTGCCCGTCTGTTTGAAATCGCTGTCAAGAACTGCCAGGAATATCGTGAGCTGATTGATTCATTCGTGAATGAACATAGATGGGACTCCGAGCGTCTTGCATTTATGGACATCGTTGTCATGGTGACAGCTATCACTGAGCTCCTGAATTTTCCGGCTATTCCGATCGCGGTTACACTCAATGAGTATATCGAGATTGCGAATGCCTACAGCACACCGCGCAGCGGCGCGTTTATCAACGGAATTCTCTATTCAGTGATAAATCATCTCAAGTCAGAGGGCAAGCTCGTCAAGGGCTGAACCCTCCCGGCTCAATAAAAATGAATTCATAATTATAAAACAAAAGATTTATGCTTAACACAATTCTCCTCCAGTCAATGAACAGCAGCTGGGCAAATATTCTTATGATCGTGGCGCTCATCGCAGTGTTCTATTTCATGATGATCCGCCCCCAGCAGAAGCGTCAGAATGAAATCAAGAAATTCCGCGAAGGTCTCAAAGTAGGTGATGCTGTGGTTACAGCCGGTGGCATTTACGGCAAGGTGAAGGGAATCGACGAAACTACTTTCACAATCGAGATCGCACGTGACGTACGTATCACCGTTGACAAAGGTTCTGTCTATCCCTCAGCCCAGCAGGCTGCAAATGACGCTGCTGAAAAGGGCAAGTAATAATAGCCCGAAAGTCTGAATCCCCACTACTCCGTCAACGGCTCAGACCATGAACGAAAAGGCGAAAAAACTGAACGAAAAAGTGACCGCGGCTCTGCATTCGAGCCGCGGCCAAAACGTTTTGCTCTATCTGCTGTTTGTGGCTGTGGCTTTTGTGTTCTGGGTGTTCCTGTCGCTTGACACTGAGGTGCAGCGAGACTTCGATGTGCCGGTAGAGATTCAGGAAGTGCCTGACAGTGTCACGATGATAGGACAGGCTCCTGCTTCGATCGGAGTCAGTGTCAAAGGCAAGGATTCGCAACTGCTCCGTTTTTTCTGGGGCAAGATGTCGCCGGTCAAATTCAAGTGGGAGGAAAATATCGAAGGCCATTCGTTTGTGCTTGGCAGTCCGAAACTTGAAGCCAGGCTGCGAGATTATTTCGGGAATGCCGTGCAGGTGCTTTCATGCCGGCCGGATTCATTGCGCCTGCCATTTACCACCCAGTCGGGTGTCAGAGTCAAACTGAATGTCCAGGCTGATGTCCATCCGAATCTGCAATATATAATTTCAGGTCCGGTTTATGCCGATGTGGACTCTGTGACTCTTTATTCGGTGGAAGATTTGCCTCATACGCTCAAATTCGTGTCGACAGAACCTATCGTCAAGTCTGATCTGCGTGACACGATGCGTTATGAAGTCCGTGTAAAGCCTATTGCAGGAGTCAGGATTATTCCGGATGTTGTCACAGTGACCGTGCCGGTCGAACCGCTGATCTCCAAGAAGCGCAAAATCGGCATCGAGGTGACCAACCGTCCGGACGACAGAAATCTGATCACATTCCCGTCGAAAATAGAGATCAGCTATCTTGTGCCGATGAGTGCCTATAATGATGACTATCCGGTCAAGGCTTATGTGGATTATCGGCAGGCGCGTTCCAGTGTCAAAAAATTGCCGGTCACTCTTTCGGCTCTTCCAAGTGTGTATCACAATCTCAGTTTTGCCCCTGACAGTGTGGAGTATATTATTGAGAGTGTGAAGTAAAAATCATAAACACATGCTGACAGCGATAACAGGCGGAATAGGAAGCGGGAAAAGCATTGTGAGCAAAATCCTTGGCGCGATGGGCTATCCGGTGTACGATTGTGACAGCCGGGCAAAGTTGCTGATGGATCGTGATGAGGAAATAAAAAAGGCTCTATGCAGCGAAATTCATGCTGATTGTGTCAGAGTCGATGGCAGTATAAACCGGGGACGGCTGAGTGAGATCGTGTTCGGAGATGCCGAGGCCCTTGGCCGACTGAACGCGATTGTTCATGCTGCAGTGAGGTCGGATCTGAAAAGGTGGTGTCGGGAAAACATCGGCTCGGAGCGGCTGTTTGTCGAAACGGCAATCTTGTATCAGAGCGGGCTTGATGTTATGGTTGATGAAGTGTGGGATGTCGATGCTCCGACGGAATTGCGCATAGAGCGTGTGATGGCCCGAAATTCTTTCAGCCGACAGCAGGTTGAGGCAAGAATCTCAGCGCAGGATTCATATGTCCCGGCCAGATTACATCCGATGGTATTTTCAATAATTAATGATGGTTGCATCCCTCTGTTGCCTCAGATTGAAAATTTGCTCGGACAGGAGATGTGTTGAGCCTCGATTTTTGCGTCGGGCGGTTAATTTGGCTCTGTGCGAAACAATATTTCATGTCATGGGGCGTTATTCATAAAGGCTATGTCTGTTTGCTGCAGAACAGGGCCATTATAATCACATTGTGTAAATACGCTGTGTGAGAACACTCACAGTTAGTTTTCGGTAACCTTAGAATCAAAAAAATATAATGAAGGCTCAGTTCGCAATTATCGGCATAGCCATGCTCCTTGCTGCCACATCGTGCAAAACATCAAAAGATTCGTTGAATTATTTTGAAGATACACGGGCAACCAATGATATAGAGTTTAATCTTCAGGAGTGTAAAATAAAACTTGAACCGCATGACGAGCTTTTCATTTCGGTTACGTCACTCGTGCCTGAGGCTACGTCGCAATATAATCTTCCTCTGGCAAATCCGGCAAAATTAGGATCTCTTCAGGAATCAAGCCAGATGCGTCAGCAGACCTATGTTGTAGATTCCAACGGAGATATCAGATTTCCGATGCTTGGCCGGATTCATGTTGAAGGCATGACTACCGAGCAGCTTGCCGGATATCTTACTGAGGAAATATCAAAAGAGGTAAAGGAGCCGATAGTAAAAGTAGAACTGGTAAATTTCAAAGTCAGCGTTCTTGGTGAAGTCAGGATGCCCGGCACTATAACAATTCCGGGAGAGAGAGTTTCGATTCTTGATGCCCTTGGCCAGGCTCAGGATATGACAGAATATGGTGATCGATCAAACGTTTTGGTCATACGCGAGGAAAACGGCAAGGCCGTATATCACTATATCAATCTGAACAAAAGCGATGTGATGACATCTCCGTATTATTTCCTTCGGCAGAATGATGTTGTGGTAGTCTCTCCGAATAAGGTGCGCCAGGACAATTCAAAATACAATAACAACAATGCGTATAAACTTCAGGTGACATCGACTATTGTCAGCGCTTGCTCTGTTATTGCGTCTTTGGTTATAGCTCTTACTGTTAAATAAGATATTGATTTTTAGAATTATGGATTTGACCAACGATAATATAACTGAAAAATTCGATTTCCGTTATTATATCCGGTTGTGCCGCCGTTATTGGTACTGGTTTGTGATCTCGGTAGTGCTCTGTGGCGGGATCGGCGTCTTCTATGCTCTGTCTACAGTGCCTGTTTATCAGGTTGTGGCCAATATTCTTATATCGGATGAAGACAGCAGCCGCCCGTCAAGCGCCATGAGTGAGCTTGCCAGCCAGTTTTCTGCAGGGAACATGATGGGTGGAACCAACTCTGTGGACGATGAAATCAATGTGGTCCGTTCTCACTCCAATCTGCGCCAGACAGTAAAGGATCTTGGGTTGAATACCGGTTATACAGTAACGAGATTCCGCGTTTTTGATCGGGATGTTGCTGACAAGACTCCGGTTGTCATGACCTGTGATCCGGCTATAGCCGACACACTTGGCTGTTATATCGGTTTCAAGGTCGTAGTCAATAAAGAGCATAAGGTCAGTATAAAAGCCAAAGCTAATGGCAAGACTGTGATAGCAGATGTAAAGGATAAGTCTTTCCCGGTCTCGCTGTCTACGCCTTATGGCGATTTCGTTTTTGACAAGACCAAGTATCTGAAAAAGGGGAAAGGAGTCAAAATGACGGTCGGTTTCAGCAGTTATGACGCTTCGGCTGAAGGACTTGCCGAAAGTGTGTCAATATATATACCGAGCAAAAAGGCGAATATAATATCGTTTGCTGTCCATAGCCCGCATTCGCAGTATGCACAGCGGATTCTGAATACTATAATTGATAACTACAACATCTCCGGTATAAATGAAAAGCGTAAAAAGGATCAGAAGACAGCCGATTTTGTTACCGAACGTCTCGCTTCGATAAGTAAAGACCTGAATATTTCGGAAGAGGACATCGAACGCTATAAGCGAAGCAATAAACTGACTGATGTCGGTGCGGATGCAAGCAAATGGATGTCACGTTCAACCACTCTGGAGTCACAGATAATGAATGCCGAAACTGAGCTTCATCTCCTTGAGATGACACGTGATTTCATTAACGATCCTGGAAATGAATGGCAGCTTATACCGGCACTCAATGTGAATGCTGCCGTGCCGGTAGATGCTTATAACGGTCTGCTTCTTCAGAGAATGCAGTTGCAGAACACGGCTCGTGGCGAGAATGCGATCCTGAAAAAATTGGATGAACAGATCTCCGCGTTGAGAGATAATCTGAAAAAATCACTTCATAAGGCTTATGAAAATGCCACAGTAAGACTGCATGATCTTCGTGTACAGGCCGGAGAATCAAAAGCACAGCTGAGCAAATTTCCTGAATACGAACGTCAGTTCGGGAATATAAAACGCCAGCAGGCAATAAAAGAGGAATTGTATCTTTACCTATTGAAAAAGCAGGAAGAAACCAGCATCGCATTGGCTAATTCAATGCCGAGAGCCAAGATTGTAGATGAGGCTTACGCGCTGTCTGAGCCGGTCAATCTGTCGAAAAAGAAGCTCGTTGCGGTCGCTCTGCTCATAGGGCTGATAATTCCGGTAGTTCTCATCTTCTTGTTTGACAAGTTGAAAAATAAGTTTGATACCATCGGCGAACTTGAGCGCCTCACTCCGGTTCCTGTTCTGGGTGAAGTATGCAAGAAGACAGATGCCGGTTCTCCGCTGGTCGTGAAATCAGTCGGTGGAAGCACATCTGTGGCGGAACTGTTCAGACTTATCAGATCGAATCTTCAGTTTATACTTGGGAATACCGGTTCTAAGGTCATATTGCTGACATCAACCATCTCCGGTGAAGGCAAGTCATTCATCTCCATAAATCTTGCATCTTCATTTGCCGTGCTTGGCAAGAAGGTGCTTCTGATGGGACTTGATATCCGCAATCCGAAGCTGGCAGAATATCTTGATTTGCCTTTGACTGACGGATTCACATCATATATCGCCAATGAAAACGTTGCATTGGATTCGATAATACAGCATGATGTGCTGGAAAAGAATCTCGACATAATCGTTGCCGGTCCGATTCCTCCGAATCCTTCTGAACTTTTGCAGTCTGAAAGGGTTGATGACCTGTTTGCAAGACTCAGGACAGCCTATGATTACATCATAATAGACTCCGCTCCGGTCGGAATGGTAAGCGATACATTCTCGTTGGTGCGTGTAGCCGATGCGACTGTCTATGTCACCCGTGCTAACTATACCACGACCAAGGAAATCGGCTTCCTTAATAAACTTTATGCAGGAAAACGTCTGCCGAAGCTGTCGGTTGTGCTCAATGGCACTAAGACTGCTGCCGGTTATGGCTACGGCTATGGCGAGAAATCCGGCAAATAAATGATCAGGTGTCGGGAATGAAAAAGGCTCTGTTTGTCCTGACTCTGTTTTCAAGCATCGGATTTTTTAATCCGATGCAGATTTTTTCGCCTCAGTTTACAAAGCTGATATTCTATCTGTGCATCTGTATGGGCGCCTTGTTGGCTGTGACAGACGGACGCTCTCTCAGGAGCATTGATTATCCGAGGAAGAGTTATTGGCTGTTTATGCTGATGATTGCGGTTTCAACTGTTTCGGCGACAGCTTTTCATCCGCAGTCTTATTCAGTCACGTTGATGTCGACTCTGCCGTATTTCTTAGGATACTTCTTTTTCTGGATAATGTTGAAGCTGGCTTTGCCGGAAAAGTTTATTCTGAAATGGCTGTTTATCGGCTGTATGCTGGCTGTGCCGGTATATTTCATAAATCTTTTCAGTTTCCCTGATGTGGTTTTCGGGGAGGAATTTAACCTTGATACTTCAAGAGGTATTCTGCGTGTCCCTGTGGTTTTCCTGGAGGTAATGGTCTTGTTTCTGTTCTATGGAATCAATCAGTTGTTGCTTGGCCGCGGGCGTAAAAATTTGTGGATAACAGTTTGTGGCGTTTGTGCGCTGATGATTTTCATGTCTGTAGTCCGTCAGGTTATTTTGTACTCGATGGTTCTCGGCATTCTGTTCCTGCTGAAAAGATTTTCCTGGACAAAGAAGCTTATGGTTGTTGTGGCCGGTATTATTGTTGTTGTATATGTCCTGCCGATGATTCCGGCTTATAATACAATGCTGGAGCTTTCAGGTGATCAGCTTGAGGAGAATGAAGACAAAGAGAATGTCAGAATTGGAGCCTGGCGTTATTATACTTTTGAAAATCAGACAAACGGGCTTACTCCGATTATCGGTAATGGTTCTCCTTCATTTGGCAATAGTGTCTGGGGGAATGTATTTGATGACGAGATCGAGGACAATGGCTATTTATATGCTGATGTGGCTTGGGCCGGCATCATCTATCTTTTCGGATGGACGGGCTTTGCCGCTCTGCTGATACTGATGCTCAAAGCTGTGTTTAAACGAAAAACACCTGAGCGGGAGTATCTTACTTACTGGACCGTTTTTATCATCCTTTGTGGCATCGGATCAGGCGTGTTTATCTATTATAACTCGATCATCAGTATAATGATCGGCCTTTATTTAGTTTTTGGGACGAATGAAAAAAACAGCGATAATAATCCTCAACTACAACAACCCGTCTGATACCATTGCCTGCATAAAGAGCGTGGAGCGGTACAATACAGCTCCTGTAAAGTATGTCATAGTAGACAACGGATCAACTGACGGCGTTTCCGTTCCTGAAATAGACGCATTTTTGTCAGGTGCTTTCGCCGGGGAGTATAAGCGTGTCCGGGAGGCAGATGCAGTGTCCGGCACTCTCCCTCATGTCACATTTCTGACAAGTCTGTCGAATGACGGTTACGCGCGAGGCAATAACAAGGGTATAGCATTGACCGCAGATGATGACGAAATTGACCGTCTGATGATTCTGAATAATGATATTCTTTTTATAGAGGATATAATACCTGCGTTGAAGGAGGCCCAGGACCATCTTCCTGCCTGTGCGATCATAAGTCCGTTGCTTCTGAATGGCAAAGGTTCCGGCATCGACTGGAACTGTGCCCGAAAAGATACAACCATTGGTTCCTGGATTAAAAATAATTTTCTGGCTCCGTATCACTGGTTGTGCAAAGAGAGTGTCTACGAAATTTATCGGGAGTCACTTTTGCTTTATAAAAAGGAGGAGCCTTATCCTGAATTTATGCCGATCGAACTTCCGTCTGGCTCATGTATGCTTGTAAAGAAAGATGTCTTTGCGGCGATAGGTAATTTTGATCCGGCGACCTTTCTTTATTATGAGGAAAATATACTTTACCGGAAGCTATTGAAACTTAAGCTTGGTAATTATATAGCGACAGGTTTGCGCTGTATCCATCTGGGCGCTGCTACAATGGTTAAATCGCCGTCAAAAATTGTAGCCCAGGCCGCAAAGGCGAGTCGCTCATACTATGTAAGGACTTATCTCGATTCACCTTGGTGGCAGCGGGCTTTGTTGAGTGTGAGTGATGCCTGGATTCAAGGGTTCGTTTTTTTGAAAAGTGTAGTAAAAAAATGATTGCATAATGAAACTGTCTGTAATCACCCCCGTCTATAATAGAGCCGATTGTGTTCTCCGGTGTCTGGAGAGTGTTGCTTCACAGAATGGCTGTGGAAAAAATATTGAACATGTGGTTGTTGATGACGGATCAAAAGACAATACCGCCGAGCTGATAAGATCTTTTGCTGAGAATAATCCGCATGTGAAGACCGTGTTTTTTGACCGCAACCGGGGCACAAATGCAGCCCGTAACGCAGCGGTTCGCCAAGCGACGGGTGACTATTGTGTCATACTCGACAGTGACGATTATTTTACACCGGATGCCTGCGATGTCATACAAAATGCGATTGAATCGTTTCATGATGCTCGGTATTTTATGTTCACGCGCGATGATCGCACAGAGGAGTTCGACAGCCGTTATGGGCAGGGGGCTATTGTTAGATATGGCTATAGCGACGTGCTCAATGGTAAAGTAGCAGGAGACTATATACATGTCATCCCTCGCAATTTACTCGTAAAATATCCGTTTGACGAGGGCCTGAAGATATATGAATCACTGATTATCCAGCAGATTTACCGTGAGGTAGGGGAGATGATATTCGTGAACAAGACCATTGTGATAGCAGAGAGAAACCGCTCCGATAGTGTCACATGGAATACGTTGCGTACAAATGAAAAGGCTATCTCCAAAAAACTTCAGGCGGCTATGATGGAACTGGAATTATTTGGCGATGACTATCTTGGCATAGGCAATCGGAAATATGTTGACAGTCTGTATTTTAATATTGTGGACAATGCCGTCTTGAAGAACGATTACCGATTGGCAAAAAAATATATTCCGTCACTGGCTGGTTGGCGTAAATTCCTGATGCTCGTGATAATCATAGGCCGTCTTGGGACGATATACGGCAGATGTCTCAACAGATATCTGAATTTTAAATATCGCTCATATGGCATCGGGGTGAAAAAATGACCGTTGAAAAGCGTGAACCGTAAAATACCTATTGACCGTGAAAACTATGGATAAAGGAAAATCAGTGCTTTATAATCTGGCCGCAACTCAACCGATGAGTGGCTCAATGCGTCATGGCGGCGGTATATATGGAGAGATTGTATTGCGGAAGATTATAGAACTCAGACGGAATGTGACAGTCGCATATGATTCGCAGCGTTGGCTCAACCCGGAAATGAAAACCCTTTGCGAAAACAATTCTGTTGAACTTGTCGATATATCTCAATGCGGTTTTCAGTCTGTTATTGACAGCTGTCGGATTGATATTTTTTATTCGCCACAGCCTTTGGATGAACTCTACAGGCTGGAAAACTGTGAAATGGTTGTAACAATCCATGATCTTAGATCGGTCGAACTGGCGTTAGACAAAAAAATGTTCTGGCGATATAAGATGCAGCTCTCCATGCAGCTGAAAAATCTGCTTGAAATATTGTCTCCTTCATTTATTCGCCGTCATCGTTATCGTAAAAACGAAAATTTCATACGCAAGCCGAACTTGCGTTTTGCGGTTGTCTCTAATCACTCATTAGGATCTGTAAATCTGTTTTTCCCTGAATCGGTCGAGAAGGATATTCCGGTGTTCTATTCTCCGTCAACATCGCTTGATTTAGCTGTCAGTCGCAAGGAAGACAGAAATTTTTATCTTCTTGTAAGTGCCAACCGCTGGGAAAAAAATTGTCTTAGGGCCATTATGGCTTTGGATCAGCTTTTTTCCGAAGGGCGTCTGCCCGGAAAGCGAGTGGTCGTTACCGGAGTCAAATCTGCGGACTATTTTAGATACAGAATCAAAAATCCGGGCGTCTTTGATTTTAGAGGCTATGTCAGCGATGAAGAGTTGAATCAGCTCTATCACGATGCCTACTGTTTCATTTATCCTTCGTTGAATGAAGGTTTCGGCTATCCCCCATTGGAAGCCATGCGCTATGGAGTTCCTGTTCTGGCATCTCCATTTTCATCAATAAGCGAGGTCTGCGGGGATGCGGTGTTGTATTTCAACCCGTTCAGTCTTGATGAAATCAAAATCCGCATTATCCAGCTTGAAAATAAGTCCCTTTATGAACGCCAAAGGGAAAAGGGCCTGGCGCGATATGAGTTTATCACCGCGTGTCAGAAAGAGGATCTGGAGAAATTTGTGAGATTTATCTATAATGACCCTCTTGCATAAAAGACCGGAGCGTTAAAATATTTTGTTTTACGACAATAAAAAAGCGTTGGGATTAATTCCCCAACGCTTTTAATGCTTTCTTGTTAAGCTTTACTTTGTATTTCTTTCTCAGATCTTTTATCCATTCGCTTTCGAGCTGCTGCTGATAGTCTGAGGCTACAGCCCCACGGACATCATTGGCCTCTTCGGGAGTGTCGATCACACGGCCGGCATATCCAAACCAGGCAGTCCATTTGCCGGGCGCTTCCGGCCGTTCGCCATTGAAAGCCACATTATCGACGATGGCATTTTCGCCCTTTCCGGTGACAACTTTTTCAATCTTGATGTTTCTTCCGTAGTTTGCGCGCATGACAGATACGAGCGAATCATTTTCGACCTGATTTGCGGCAAGATATTTCTGTGCCTCGCCGGCGATGGAGTCATTCGTCGCAAAGATGACATAGCCTTTGTAGTGAGGTTTGTCCCAGGTATATTTCGCACGGTTGGCCGTGAAGAATTTCTGAAGACCTTCGGTGTCGGAGGTCGAACGTTCCCAGACATTGCGGTTGCTGATTTCAAACAGCAGTATGCCGTCACGATACTCATTTGTGAGATTGCGGTATTCACTGTTGTTTTCCGCGAGGTTCTTTCGTGTTTCCTCTACAACTGTCTCGTTGATCTTGTTTTCAAGACCTGTGTTTAATACTGTGAATGCGTCATTAGCTCCTTCCAGTACGTTTGAGGGAATGTAGTTTATGACATCACCAATGCTTATGGTGCGTTTCCCTACAGTGGCGATCAAGGAGTTGTCTGCCTGAAGTGATTTCAGCTGGTCGGCAGGAGAGTCGCCTGTCATTCGAGATCTTGCCTGCATGAGACCTGTAGAGTCAATCTTGACTCCCAGTTCTGCCTTCAGCTGTGCCAGCCGTTCGGTTTCAGGCATCACCGAGCGCATGTCGCGGCTGATTGCAGCCTTTATGCGTTCTGATTCTTCGGCCAGAGAGCCGATGCCGCGATGGGCTAAAGTCTGCACGATGTGATAGCCATATGCGGTTTTGAACGGAGCGGATATACCTCCGTCTTTAAGACCGAACGCGGCGTCTTCAAACTCTTTCACCATTTCATTGGGGCCAAACCATCCGAGGCGACCACCATTGGCTGCCGAGCCGGGGTCTTCACTTTCAGCCCGTGCGATTGCATCGAAATCGCCTCCGTTGACAAGCAGATTGTAGATCGAATCAATCTGGGCTTTTTTCGCAGCTCCTTCTTCTTCTGAAAGCCCGTTTGTCAGCTTAAGTATATGGCGTGCCTCGACTTTTCCCGGATTGGGACGTTCGTCCTCAACGCGGATAATGTGGAATCCGAAAGGTGCATCCTCGATCACAGGTGATATTTCACCCACCGGAGTTTCCCAGGCGGTTTTTTCAAATGGATAAGGATAGTTGTTGACGTTGATGTAGCCCATTGATCCGTTGTTTACGCGAGCTGAGCGGTCTGATGAATATCTGACCGCCATTTCTCCGAAATCAGCCGAGCCGTTTACGATTGCTGTGCGGATGCTGTCGAGTTTCGTCCGGTTTGCTTCTTTTTCATCGTAAGTCGAGCCGAGGGGGAACATGATATGGCTGACTTTACGTGATGTGGCCATGCGGCCATAAGCTTCTTCGACAAGACGTTTTTCAACAATAGTGTCACGAAGATACGGACGCGACAACTCCGCGCAATAACCGTTGAATTCTTTGGTGAAAGCGTCGGTCTGATGCAGGCCTGCGGCTTCCGCGTCGGCAACCTTAAGCTTGTAGACGATAAACATTTCAATGTATTCGTCAATGCTCTGAGGGGCCAGTTGCTGGAGGTTATTCTTATGGTACAGATATTCGAATTCACTTTGCCGGACATCTTTCCCGTTGATCGTCATGAGCACGGGATCTGCGTTTTTGCTCGCTGAGGCCGACAGTATCGCAGCACAAGCCAGTGCTGAAATTATGAATGGCTTTTTTTTCATTGCGTTTGATTATAGGTCAGATACTATGTAGTATGCACCGGTTATATTGTGTAGTACTTTTAAGTAACGGATATCAGGCGTGATTATTGCATATCCGGAGGTTGGCCTGGCCTAAAAAAACTCCGGCAAAAGGATCTATAAACCTGTTGCCGGAGTGTTGTTTTTTGCAAGGATAATGTCGTTTATCTTGCCGATGCGCTATAGTTGGGAGCTTCGGATGTGATGGCCACATCGTGGGGATGGCTTTCTGCCACACCTGCGTTTGTGATGCGGGTGAATTTGGCTTCGTGGAGACGTTCGATGTTAGGCGCTCCGCAATAACCCATACCTGCACGCAGACCTCCGAGCATCTGATAGACTACTTCATAGAGCAGGCCTTTGTATGGTACACGCGCTGCAATGCCTTCCGGCACGAGCTTCTTCGCATCTGTTTCGTTTGCCTGGAAATAGCGGTCCTTCGAACCCTTTTCCATAGCTTCGAGCGAGCCCATGCCGCGATATGATTTGTATTTACGGCCGTTGTAGATGATGGTGTCGCCCGGCGATTCCTCAACGCCTGCAAGCATTCCGCCAAGCATTACGCTGTAAGCGCCTGCGGCCAATGCTTTAACGATATCGCCTGAGTAGCGGATGCCGCCGTCGGCAATCAGGGGGACTCCTGTGCCCTTGAGGGCTTTCGCTACATCATAAACGGCGCTGAGCTGAGGCACACCTACACCGGCGATTACGCGGGTGGTGCAGATAGAGCCCGGACCGATACCTACTTTCACGCCGTCGGCGCCATTCTCTACAAGATATTTGGCTGCGTCACCGGTTGCGATATTGCCTACCACTACATCAATGTGCGGATATTTCTCTTTGACAGCTTTCAGCACTCCGACTACTCCGCGGCTGTGTCCGTGGGCGGTGTCAATGACGATGGCATCTACTCCGGCCTCAACAAGTGCATCGACGCGGTCCATAGAGTCACCGGTCACGCCTACACCTGCGGCTACGCGCAGACGTCCGAGTTTGTCTTTGCAGGCATTGGGCTTGTCTTTGGCTTTGGTAATATCTTTATAGGTGACAAGACCGACAAGGCGGTTGTCTGAATCGACTACCGGAAGCTTTTCGATCTTATGCTGCTGAAGTATGCGGGCTGCTTCTTCAAGGTTGGTTGACTGGTTGGTCACAACCAGATCGTCTTTAGTCATGACCTCGTCTATCGGGCGAAGAGGGTTCTGCTCGAAGCGGAGGTCGCGGTTGGTGACAATGCCGACAAGCTTGCGGTCATCATCGACAACAGGAATTCCGCCGATATGATACTCTTTCATCATGTTGAGAGCATCTGCGACAGTGCTGCCGCGACGAATGGTGACAGGGTCGTAGATCATGCCGTTTTCAGCACGTTTCACAGCGTGGACCTGACGGGCCTGTTCGGCAATCGACATATTCTTGTGGATGACACCGATACCGCCTTCACGTGCGATGGCAATAGCCAAGGCTGCCTCGGTGACGGTGTCCATAGCGGCCGACACAAGAGGTACGTTCAGCGTAATGTTGCGGGAAAATCGGGTGGAAAGGTTAACTTCGCGCGGAAGCACTTCCGAATAAGCCGGAATAAGGAGGACATCATCGAATGTCAGTCCGTCCATTTTTACTCGATCAGCAATAAATGACATATAACGATTAGAATTTATTGCGTGCAAAGTTAATCAAAATTTTCCATTCAACTTATAATGTCCGGCCAAAAATATTTGTGCTTTCACCAATATTATTTACTTTTGCATTATGGATGTGCCGGTCAGTGGCATGTCATGATTGTCGAGATACGACCTCGTCGGATCTGTTCCAGAGTCCTTAACGTTAAGAGGTTGTCATTAAAAACCTCTAAAAATGCATTTCAATATGAAAATCGCTGTAATAGGTGCCGGTGCAATGGGTGGAGCTGTAGCTTCAGGACTATGTGCCGCCGGGTGTGATTATGAAATTACGGTGTCAAATCCTTCGGCCGGTCCTCTGAAGCCGTTAAAGGAGATGGGCATTGCGGTTACGTCAGACAACACAGTGGCTGTGCGCGATGCGGATGTCGTCATCCTTGCCGTAAAGCCGTGGATAATTGAGTCGGTTATCGCTGAAATCAGGCCTGTTCTTGATTATAGCCGTCAGACTGTAGCGGCAATTGTGGCCGGTGTGCCAGGCAAGCAATTGAGTGAATGGTTTTTGAGGGATTCCGAATTGCCTCAGCTTATGATTGTCATGCCGAATACTGCAATGGAAGTCGGATCGTCAATGACCTTTATAGTTCCGGTCCATGCCGGTGACGCAGCGGTAAGCGGAGTGGAAGGCATATTCAATAATCTTGGCATTTCAATGGTGATTGATGAATCCCGCCTGCCTGCGGCGACAGCTTTGGCTTCATGCGGTATCGCTTATGCCATGCGCTATGTCAGGGCGTCTGTTGAAGGTGGGGTAGAACTCGGCTTTAAAGCTTCACAGGCGCAGCAGATCGTTCTTGAGACACTCAAGGGGGCTGTGGCCTTGCTCCAGCGCCCCGGTTCACATCCGGAAAGTGAGATTGACAAAGTCACTACTCCCGGTGGACTGACAATCCGCGGGCTGAATGAAATGGAACATGCCGGGTTTACATCTTCTGTGATCAGAGGGCTGAAAGCCTGTGTGAAATGAAAAACGAAAAATCTTTATTCAATGAGTACAGATATTGCAGATGCGCGCCGGATTGTGGTCAAGGTTGGTAGCAACGTGCTGACACGCTCCGACGGCAAGCCGAATGTTACAAACCTCTCGTCGCTCGTAGATCAGATCGCGGCTTTGCGCGGTCTCGGTCATGAAGTCATACTCGTTTCCAGCGGAGCGGTGGCCTGTGGCCGCGGCGTGTTGAAACCGCAGCGTCAGCTTGACGCAGTGGCCCAGCGTCAGCTTTATTCCTCGATAGGGCAGATACGTCTGATAAATCTTTACAACAGTCTTTTTGCGGAATATGGCTATGTGGTGGGGCAGGTGCTCACGCAGAAGGAAAATTTCGGCTCGCGTGAGTCATATCTCAATCAGCGCGCATGTATGCAGACAATGTTGGAAAACGGAGTCATACCGATTGTCAATGAAAATGACACGGCGTCTCTGACCGAACTGATGTTTACCGACAATGACGAACTTTCGGGGCTGATTGCGGCAATGATGGGTGCCGACGTGCTGATAATTCTATCAAACGTTGATGGCATCTATGACGGCGCTCCTTCAGATCCTGCGTCCAGACTGATTGAAAAGGTTGCTGCCGGAACAGATCTTAGTTCCTGTGTCGTTTCCTCTAAAAGCGGTTTTGGCCGTGGCGGCATGGGGACGAAGTGTGGCATAGCCCGTAAACTTTCCGAGGAAGGTGTTACGGTTTATATAGCCCGCGGAGATAGAGCTGATGTACTTGTGGATCTGATCTGCCGTCCGCAGACTGTTCCTCACACCGAATTCGAAGCTTGTCCGCAGACCGTCAGCAATATCAAGCGCTGGATCGCTCATAGCGGAAGTTTTGCCAAGGGCGTTATCCGTGTTGACGACAAGGCTGCTTCGATTCTGCGGAGCGACAAGGCTGTCAGCCTGCTTCCTGTCGGAGCCGTGTCGGCAGACGGTGACTGGGAGGAAGGCGACATCGTGGCCTTGCTGACTGAAGCCGGAGAGACAATAGGTTATGGACGTGCTGCCGTGTCCGGCTCTGAAGCAAAGAAAATGATAGGCCTTCGTGGTGGCAGACCGCTTGTCCATTATGACTATCTTTTTATTGAATGACCGGGCTGATATCCGGACATAGTTTTATTGTTTACATAATAGATACTTATGACAGAAGATTATAATGAAATATTCCGCCGTGTGAAAATTGCGTCACGGACAATTCAGTCACTGACTGACCGGGAGCGGTCTGAGATCTTATGCAAGATTGCAGATGAGATTGAGGCTCGCCGGGAACCGCTTCTTGCTGCCAATCAGAAAGATCTTGACCTGATGGACATGTCTAATCCACTCTATGACCGCCTGCAGCTTACTACTGAAAGGCTCGATGCCATAGCGTCTGATATGCGGCATGTCGCATCACTCACATCTCCGCTTGGCGAGGAAATAGAGCGGCGCACACTTCCGAACGGTTTGCTTATACGGCGTGTGCGTGTGCCGTTCGGTGTGATAGGTGTGATCTATGAAGCCAGACCCAATGTCACATTCGATGTCTTCGCGCTATGCTTCAAAAGCGGGAATGCCTGTGTGCTTAAAGGGGGCAGAGATGCTGAAAATTCCAATGAAGCCATAGTCTCCATGATCCATAGAGTGCTGTCTGACAATAATATTTCCCCTGATGTAATATCGCTTCTTCCGTCTACCCATGATGCTACCGGCGCTTTGCTGAATGCTGTCGGCTATGTGGATGTCTGCATTCCACGCGGAGGGCGCCGACTGATAGATTTTGTCCGTGATAACGCGCGTGTGCCTGTGATTGAGACCGGTGCAGGGGTGGTCAGTGCCTATTTTGATGAATCCGGCGATCTCAAAAAGGGGTGTGATATAATTGCCAATGCCAAGACGCGCCGTGTGAGCGTGTGCAATGCGCTTGACACTCTGATTATTCACCGCAACCGTCTTTCAGATCTTCCGGCTTTGTGTGAACGCCTTGCATTGAAGAATGTACATATATATGCCGATGCCGAGTCAATGTCTGTTTTGCGCGGATTCTATCCCGAATCCTTGCTGTCGCCGGCCGACGGTGATACTTATGCTACCGAGTGGATGGACTATAAGATGGGTGTCAGAACAGTTGCCGATCTCGACGAGGCTATCAGTCATATTGCCGTCTATGGCTCCGGGCACAGCGAGTGCATAATAACCGAGGACAGCAAGGCGGCCGACCGATTCCAGCAGGAGGTCGATGCGGCGTGTGTCTATGTCAACGCTCCGACCAGTTTCACCGATGGGGCGCAGTTCGGACTTGGAGCCGAGATTGGCATCAGCACTCAGAAACTCGGACCGCGTGGTCCGATGGGATTGCGGGAGATCACAACTTACCGCTATATGATCAACGGTAACGGTCAGGTGCGCCCTTGATGGTGCAAAATATAAAAACAGACGGCTGCGTTTCCAAATCGGGATGCGCAGCCGTCTGCCTTTTCAGTTATTTGTCGGAATTTTACCTTATCAGATCATTGATGCGATTACATCTTTGATCTTCTGGGCAAGAGCGTCAGCCTCGGCCATTGTGGCGGCTTCGCTGTAGATGCGGATGATCGGTTCTGTATTGGACTTGCGCAGGTGAACCCACGAATCCTCAAAGTCAATCTTCACGCCGTCAATATCCGTGATCTGTTCTCCTGCGAATTTTTCCTTGACAGCAGCAAGGATTGCATCGACGTCGATTTCCGGGGTGAGTTCCATCTTGTTTTTGGCGATCTCGTAAGCGGGGTAGGTCTTCTTAAGCTCGCTCACCTTCTTGCCGCTTTTTGCAAGGAGGGTAAGGAAGAGGGCTACGCCTACCAATGCGTCACGGCCATAGTGTGCTGCGGGATAGATGACACCGCCGTTGCCTTCGCCACCGATGACAGCGCCTGTTTCTTTCATCTTTGTGGTTACATTGACTTCTCCGACAGCCGCTGCGGAATATTCACATCCGTGACGGCGGGTAACATCGCGTAATGCTCTTGAAGAGCTGAGATTGGAGACTGTCGAACCCGGAGTGTGGGCGAGCACATAGTCAGCGATTGAGACAAGGGTGTATTCCTCGACAAACATTTCGCCGTTTTCCATGACAATTGCAAGGCGGTCCACGTCAGGATCGACAACGAAACCTACATCAGCTACGCCTTTGGCCATAAGCCCGGAGATCTCGGTCAGATTCTGAGGAATGGGCTCCGGAGTGTGGGCGAACTTGCCGTTTGGCTCACAATTGAGTTCTACGATGTTTTTCACGCCAAGTGCGCGAAGAAGCTGGGGAATTACCACACCGCCCACAGAGTTGACAGCGTCAACAGCCACTGTGAAGTTGGCTTTGCGGATGGCCTCTACATCGACAAGATCAAGTGCAAGCACCTGCTCTATGTGGCGGAGATTGTATGTATTGTTGGTGTATTCATGACCGAGGTCATCGACTTCCGCAAAAGAGTAGGCTTCCTCTTCGGCTATGCGGAGCACCTCTTTGCCTTGCGCGTCATTCAGAAATTCTCCGTTTTCATTGAGAAGTTTCAGCGCGTTCCACTGTTTGGGATTGTGGCTTGCGGTAAGAATTATTCCGCCACAGGCTTTTTCTGCGACAACCGCGATTTCAGTTGTCGGAGTGGATGCCGGGCCGATGTTGATCACATCGAAACCCATTGCGGTCAGAGTGCCGACAACGATGTCATTGACCATCTTGCCGCTGAGGCGGGCGTCGCGGCCGACTACAATATTGCGGTTTGTGCGGCTTGTGTTTGCTGCGATGAATGTTGCGTAAGCGGCAGTGAATTTTACAATGTCAAGTGGAGAGAGGCCGGTGCCGGGAGCTCCTCCGATTGTACCGCGGATTCCTGAAATGCTCTTGATGAGTGACATGAGTGCGATTAGATCATTGATTTATAATAAGTGATAGTGTAGAGGTAGGGGACAACGTATGACATATCGCTCTCCGGGCCGGCTTGCGATTTTATGACGATGTTCACCTTTGAGTTGTAACCAAGGAAATAGAGCGGGCGCTGGATGCCTGTTCCGTATTGGGTTGACTCGCTCACACTTGTATTTTCGAAAAGGAAAAATGTTGACTGGGAATTCATCGAGTCCGCATTGCCGGAGCCGATGAGTGTGTTGTCAGCTCCCACCACATAGTAAAACAGATTGTATCTGGTGAAGCGGAAGTAGACGCGGTCGTCTTTCTTCGGTTTTTCATCAGTTCCGGCAGAAATGACCTGCATGTAGACGTTGGAGTCATCGTCAATCCGATAATAAGGCGCGTCTTTTGACGGGTCTTTTTCAAGAGAAGCCATTATCTCTACGATAGCCTGTTCGTAAGCGGTCTCGTCAGCAGAAGTCTGGCCTGATTCCTCATACATTTTTTCTGCGATGTCACGGCGGGAAATGAAAACGGAATCGGACGGAACGTAATTGACCACGTGGTGGCGTACCAGAAAATCGTTGACTACATAGTTTTCATCAGCGAGAAGTTCGGCATAGCTTTTTGAATCATCGCAGGAGCTTGTCAGAAACGCAAGTGCGATAATGGCGAATATCGGGAAGATTAACTTTTTCATTGAAGATATTTGTCGTAAGTTGGAATAATTTCAAGTAGTTTCTGAAGTGCTTTGTCAAGAGGGCCATTGAATTCGCCTCCGGCGGCATTTGTGTGGCCTCCGCCTCCGAAATGCTCTTCGCAGATGCGGCTGACTGAAAACTCTCCCTTGCTGCGCATTGAAACTTTCACACAGTCTTTGGCATCTTCGCGCAGAAACACGGAGTAGGTGACCTCAGGCATTGAAAGCGGGACATTGACAAGCCCTTCGGTATCTCCTTTTGAATAGCCGAATTCTTTCAACTCGTCCTCGCTGAGCATGATGACAGCAGCCCGGTGGGGCTGGAGAATCTGCATCCGGTATTGTGCGAACCCCATGATCCTTATCCTTGATTCGGATGATGTGTTCATCACGAGTTTATAGAGATTGTCTTTGTCAATCCCTTTGCGCATCAGATCATGGATGATGAGATAGAGATCGGGATCATTTGAATTGTAGGAGAAATTGCCGGTATCGGTCATCATGCCGGTATAGATGCAAGCGGCCGAGTTTCGGGTGAGATGACGTGTCCAGCCAGCCTGCCACATGAAGATATAAAGCAGGGCTGATGTCGAAGATATTTCAGGGCGTGAAATCACTATCTCACCTTCTATCCGAGGGTCAAGATGGTGGTCGATCACAACCTTTTTTGCCTGAGATTTGCTTATGGAGTCAGACAGCCGGTCGACCCGTGTGATGTCATTGAAGTCAAGACAGAAGATGAGGTCGGCATCGGCAATCAGTTCGTGGGCGCGGTCACCGTTGCGGGTTGCGGCAACTATATCGCGCACTCCTGGCAGGAATTGCAGGCTACGCGGAGCGCAGTCTGCCGTGACCACAGTTGCATTTTTCCCAAGGGCCTTCAGGACGAACCAAAGTGCGCATGATGAGCCTAAGGCATCTCCGTCGGGGCTAACGTGACAAGTGATGACAATGTTGCGAGAGGCCAATACGAGTTGTTTGACCCGGTCGACAACCGCCGGATCAAGTTCTGTGAGAAAACGTGAATGTCTCTTGAATTCTGCCATAATGGGTGCAAAATTACAAAAAAATGACGGATTTTCAGTCTCGCAAAACGCTAATTATAATTTATTGTATTTTCAGGGCTTTATTTTTGGGGCAAAATCAGCAGGAAGCGGGCTCCTTTGGTGTAAGTTGTGTCAAGAATGACGTCGCCGCCAAGTATTCTTGCAAGCAAGCGCGAGATGGTCAGGCCAAGCCCTGCACCCTGTGTTTCCTTGTCGAGTTTTACAAAGCGTTCGAAGATCAGGTCTTTTTTATCGGCTTTTATGCCTATTCCTGTATCTGTCACACTGAATGTTACTGTCTCTTTCTCGCTGTCAACGCTGTAAGCGAGCGTGATGCTGCCTTTCGGAGTGAATTTAGCGGCGTTAGTGAGTAGGTTCAGCAATATCTGGTGGACGCGTTGAGGATCGGTGAACAGGCATATGTCAGGCGAAGCCGTGTCAAACATGAGGGCTACGTCAGGGTTGAGGCGGTGGCGCACACCGTCAAGCACCATAGTGCAGAGCGGACGCAGTTCGACCGGGCGGTTGTGGACCGGTACAGACTCGCTGTCTATTTCAGAGATATGCAGCACGTCATTGATGATTGTTGACAACAGTTCGCTGTTGAGTTCCACAAGTGAAGAGAAGCGTTCGAGATATTTCTTGTTAGAGGCGTCAGAGCAGTCTGTGATTAATTTGCAGTATTCATTGATGGCTTTGAGCGGGGCCTTGACTTCATAACTCATGTTCTTGATGAAGTCGGTTTTCATATAATTGGCTTTCTGGGCTTCATCGCGGGCCTTGAGCAGATCTGATTTTGATTTCTCAAGGTGGCTGCTTTCGGCTCTCAGTGCGCGGTTGCTTTTGTCAAGGGTCCGGGCGAGTTTCCGGTTGTTGCGATAGAGCCTGAAAAGAATCACTACGGAGATCAGCAATATGAATATTGCGACAGCTGCAGTCGCTACGATTATATGCATGCTTTCAGCTTCGGCATTCTGCTTTTCGAGTTGCAGTTTGTCATAGCTGTTGCGCATTTCATATGAGTCATAAATGACTTGCAGTTCTTTGTATTTCTCGTCGAGGCGTTCACTCAGATATGATTCGAGTTTTTTGTTGTAGCGGCGCGAGGCTTCAAGCAATGTCTCTTTGTCATTGATAGCCTCGGCGCACTCGATTTCATTGCGCAGTAGAAGCATGAGCCGGTAAGAACTGTCAGTCACATAGGGTGTATTGATGCAGTGCTTTATGTGTTCCAACGCTTCCGCATAGTTCTTGATCGCCATGTTGTAGAAAATCTGTGGTCCGGGGTAATTTCTGTTGGTTTCTGCAACCTCCGGATTTTTTGCCACAAGCTGCATGGCGAGCTTATAGTATTTTTCTAATTCGGGCTGGCTCAGTTTTGAATAGTTTGACAATATCCGCTGATAGATGACATAGCGTGAGGAGTCATAGTTGCGGAAATTCCGCCCGCGGGCTTTGTATTGTTTTTCCAGCTGACGGATTGACTCCAGTGTCTTTCTGTCACATTGATATGCTTTTTCAAACTGGTCGGCCTGACTGTAGATCAGCGCGGCATGTACGTAATAGGCGTTATGAAGTGATATCGCTGATTCAGGCAGCTGCTGGATCAGGGAGTCAAGTTTATCGACATAGCGTGTCAGCATGGCATCGGAACCGGTGCGCGAGAGCATGGTGCAGATGGAGTGGAGCAATACGGCCTGATCGTATATATCGGCAGGCCGGTTGAGGGTATGCGTATTAATCAGCTCTTGAAGCAGTTCACGCCGTTTGGCTTCTGATGCGTGATTGGCTCGATGTATGTTTCGGGCAAAGCGCAGGAAAGTGCGGGTCTCTTTCAGCTCGTCGGATGAGGCGCGGTATGGGCTGTCAATTGTCGGATCAGGACCGTCATGGTAGCTGAGAGTCTTGTTGTATAGCTCCATCAGCATGGAGTCGTTGGCCAGATAGCGGTTGGCGAGCTGGCGGAGTATGTTGAGGGCGGCACTGCTGTCGCCTGCACGGTTGGCTACATCGAATAGCTCCAGCCCAAGCTGATTACCATTTGCTCGTGGAAGCACGTCATAGAGATTCTCCATGATCCGGAGGGAGTCTGTCGGGGTTTCAGCCTTAGACAGGCAAAGGTAGAGGGAGTCGGCTATTTGTTCCTGAGACTCCTTGGTGGTCGCGGCGCTGCGGACTGACAGAAGAAGAAACAGACATGCAAGAAATATGTATTTTGTGTTCATGACGGTAGGAATGGTAGAGTGGGGGAGCGGTTTGTTGATTGTGGAGAGCTGCCGCATCTGTCAGCTGTCAAGTTCCAGACCTGGACGCTTGGCCACAGTGATTATTTCATCCGGAGTGTTGACGATGTTGTCAGCGTGGTGGTCGCGCAGTTCTTTCACTGATCGGAATCCCCAGCTTACTCCGCATGAATCCACACAGGCCCTGCGCGCGGTTTCCATATCGACTCCGGAATCGCCCACATATAATACTTTCGACTTTCGGGTAGGGCATTTGGCCAGGATTTCAAAAACAATCGAAGGATCTGGCTTTGTCGGCACACCTTCTTTCTGGCCTTCTACAGCACACCAGTTTATGTCAGGGAAATAGTGTCGGATCAGAGATACGACTGCAGCCTGATATTTGTTTGATGCAACGGCCATCTTAAGCCCCATTGACTCAAGTTCTTTAAGCAGCTCCGGAATGCCGGGATAGGGTTTGGTCAGATCGGTTTTGTGCTCGTTGTAATATTCGGTGAATTTCTCACGGACTTTGGCTACGGTTTCCGGAGTCTTGTCGTCTTCCGGCAGTGAGCGCTCAATCAGGCGTGTGATTCCGTTGCCGACAAATTTTGTGTATGAGTTGAGATTGTGTTCGGGGTAGCCGAAAGATCTGAGCGCATAATTGGTTGCGGCACCAAGATCGGATATGGTGTCAAGCAGAGTTCCGTCGAGGTCGAAAATGACGAGCTGTTTCATGCTGTATGGTGATATGTTTATATTGACCGGGATTAACCGGTTTGGAATTGTCTGTTGAATGATATATCAAAATGGATAGCCTACGGCAAAATGGAATGTGGCGTCACGGTGCCAGTCAGGGTGGATTATGGGCCATCGTTCCTGACCGGTTGCGGGGTTGTGGGCTTTCATGCCGAGGTCAAGGCGCAGGAGGAAATAAGTGAAGTCGAAGCGCAGGCCTAAGCCATAAGCGGCGGCGATCTGTTTCCAGAATGTGTCGAAATGGAACATTCCTCCGGGCTGGTTTTCGTAGTTGCGTATTGTCCAGATGTTTCCGGCATCTACAAAGACTCCGCCTTCAATTACCCAGAAAAGTTTGGACCGGTATTCGAGACTCAGATCCAGGCGGATGTCACCACACTGGTTGATGAAGTCTGTCACTGAATTGCGTGAGTCATAGCTTCCGGGGCCGAGTGTGCGGACTCCCCATCCTCTGACGCCGTTGGCTCCTCCTGCATAGAAGCGTTTTTCGAATGGGAGTACTGTCGAATTGCCGTAAGGCACACCGATGCCCGCTCCGGCGTGGAATGCGAGCGAGTGGCGCTGGTTGAAGTTGCGGGTGATCGCATAGTCCACCTCTCCTTTTACGTATTGTGAGTAGTTTATGCCGAACACATTGTATGAACCGTTGTGTTTCCTTGCGTTTGAGAGTGACGAGATGGCATAAAGGAGGTTGCCGGCGGTTTCTACGGAAGCACGGAGGGTGTAGACTCTCGGCTGGAGAGTGTATTTTCGCAGCAGAGACGACGGTATCCTCTTGTTGGTGTAATAATAGCGGTATGCCATGCTCATGATGAAATGGTCTTCATAGCTGTAGCGCAGCAACGGATTGTCAGGGGCTATCTGGTCAAGAAAGTCAAGAGTGCTTTCAGGCAGATAGACGTAATTGATGTCTATCAGGTCGAAATTGTGGCGTCGCGTGTTGTTGCGGTTCACCCATTTGTATTTCCATGCCGCGCCGGCTATTATTCGGGTATATTCCGGCCGTTCCTGATAGTTGAACGAGAGGGCGAACTCAGTGTCGACATTGAGTCGGTGTTTGACGCTCTGAGATGCGAAGGGGAATTCAAATTTCGGGAAGGTAATGCCGATTTCGCCTGCATATTCTGTGTAACGGTCGTTGATCAGGCCGTTGAACTTGCCTGAAAGGCTTTCGTAGTTCATGCGCAGACGGGCTGTCAGAAGCTGAGACCCCTTGGCGAGATTGCGGTGCTGGTATGTGGCTCCAAGTCCGAAGCCGAGATCTCCTTCCGAATTGGTGCCTTCGACGTCGAATGTGACTGACTGTTTTTTGTTTCGTGCAAGCAGTATGTAGGCATCCAGTTCATGCCGCCCGTTCGCGCTCCCGGCCGGAACTAATTCAATGTTTATTGATTTCAGTATGCCAAGCCTGGCGAGGGCTTCGTATGTACGGTCTACATCCGAGGCCCGGTAGAGGCTGCCGGGAGTTATAAAGCACTTTTGCTGCAGGACTCCCGGTTTCAGATAATGGTCTTTGCCGTAGATGACAGTGATGTCTTTATAGACAACTGTGTCGCCTGCGATTTCTGACGATGAGTTGTAGCCGGAACTGCTTGTGACGAAATATACCTTATTTATATAATATATATTGTGATTTGTCGTGCTGTCTGCGGCTTGCTGTCTGTTGGCTGAGTTTCTGGGGGCACGGACTGCAAGGGTGAGGTCTACATCCTTGTTGAATTCTGATGTGTCGGCATAGAAGGTGATATATTCCTTGTTGAAGGAATAATAGCCGTGCTCGCGGAGCCTTTGGGTGATAAGTGCGCGTTCGGAATCAAGATTGTCGCGGTCAAAGCGGTCGCCGGGATGGATTGTGAACTGGGCGGAGTCGGCAAGTATCAGCCGTCTGACTGCAGAGTCGGGTATTTCATGGCGAATGACTGCAATGCGCCGTGGCTCACCGGTGTTAATTTTATAGGCGACCTTGATTTTTTTTTCCGCCGGCATCATCAGGGTGTCGGCAGTTACTTCTGCTTCAAGATAGCCACGGTTCACAAGAGCGAGTCTGAGCTGCCTGACAGAAGCATCGGTGAGCGACTGGGAATATATGACCGGAGCCTGCCCCATGCGCCGCACCCAGCGGTTATACCATTTTGTCGAGTCTTTGCCTGACAGGTTATAGGTGCCTAACTGGAGTTTCCAGAAGCCTAACACTTCATGGTTTGGCGACTGTTTCAGATAGTTTATCAGATCATGGCTGCTTACGGACTTATCTCCGGAAATTTCAATGCTGACATCGTCAAGCATGTATTTGCCGCGTGGCACATGACGGGTCGCGCTGCAACTCCACAAGGTAATGAGAGCACACAGCGAGACCATGATCATCAGGATTTGCGATTTTCTACGCATATTAGTGTACAAAGTTACATTTCCCTGCTCAAATAACCAAGCCGAAGGCTTAAAATCGCAGTCTGCACAGGCCGGTTAACCCGCCGGAGGTATAAAAAGCATACTGTTTAATTTTTAATTGCGAAAAATATTGTTAGACATTGTGAAAATTTGTATTTTTGCATCGCTTTCCAGATAATTCACACACAATATAATATCCGGCAAAGTCCAAGTGACTGATTTAACTGATTTTTTTGTTGACTTTAATCCGATTGCAGAGTGGATTCTTTATCTGATATTATTGCATCGGCCTGATAACCGGTTAAACACAAGGTTTTGCGTGGATGTCATATATGGATTTAAATGACAACCAATCATTATTTTAAACATATGTACAAATCCCTTTCACGACTGTCATTGACTGCCGTAGCTGTGGCATCTCTGCCATTGACCGCATGTATTGATGACAATTACGACCTCTCGGACATTGACACAACCGCCGAGATCAAGGTGAACAATCTTGTTGTTCCTGTCAATCTTGACGAGATAACCCTGTCAAATGTATTTGATCTTGATGACGAAAGTGTGGTTAAGGAAGTCGACGGCATATATGCAGTGCTTGTCGATGGAGAATTCAAATCTGAAGACCTCAAGGTCAATTCAGTCTCCCTTGCCCGTCCGTTCATTCCTGACGCATCAACCACAATTTCTCTTGTCAACGGAAATACCGACATCGTTATCCCTCCGCTGGGCATCGGTGAACAGAGCTTTACTTATAGTATCGAAGGCTTCAACACATCGTTTACCTATACGTCCGCAACTGTCGACAAGAGCATCCGCTCGCTGTCAAAGATCGCTGTCGACTGGACCATTGACATCACCCTCAGTGTGCTTAATAGTGGAAAAGCTTTCAAATCAGTAGCATTCCGCAATCTGTATCTGAAACTTCCTGTCGGTCTTCATACGCCGGACTATGTTTCAGACAACGGTGTAATACATCTGTCGGACATCAACCTCAGTACCGGTGTCATGAGCCATAAAGTGACCATCCGAGTGGATGAAATTGACTTTGCAAAACTTGCTGATCAGGGTCTCTATTCGTTTGTTCCGGACCCTTCCGGTAAGAATCCGGGCACTCTCACCATCCGCGGAAGCATCGGAGTTGAGGACGGATATGTGGTTGCCGTGACAAACAGTAGCATATCTTCGGTGCCGACTCAGACCACTCTGACTCTTTCGCCTGTCGGATCTGACATAGCAGTGAATGCTGTTGACGGCGAGATCTGTTATAGCATCAGCGATTTCAACGTCGATCCCGTAGCGCTCAATGATCTGCCCGATCTTCTGCGTCAGGATGAGACCAACATCACAATGGCCAATCCTCAGCTTTATCTTTCGATCAACAATCCACTTGCAGGCTACAGCCTGGACGCAAGCAGCGGCCTTACACTTACAGCATGTCGTAAAGACGGCAGCCGCAAGCCTTACTCTCTTGATGCAGGCGAGCTGATCAATATCGGCCATAATGCAGGCATTGCCGGTCCTTACAAATTCTGTCTTGCTCCCGATCCATCGGCCGCAGGTTCGTTTGAAGGATTTGCAAATGCTGTTCCGGTGCGTTACCAGGGTCTTGGCAATGTGCTCAGCGGCAACGGTCTTCCTTCAACAATCGAAGTGTCGTTTGACGATCCTAAAGTAGGCCCCGGCATGGTCACCAATTTCACTGTTCCCCAGACACTTCAGAAACTTGAGGGCGTTTATAAGTTCTATGCGCCGCTCAATCTGGGCGTAAATTCAAAAATCGTCTATGACGAAGTGACTGACGGCTGGAGCGACGAGACTCTTGACAAGGTTACAATTGAGAAACTCAAGTTAGGAGCCACAGTGACCAACTCTCTGCCATTCGACATTGTTCTGTCCGGATATCCGGTTGATGTGCAGGGAAATCAGTGTAAGGATCTCGCCACAGGCAAACCTGTGAGCCTCGGCAGCATTACTGTGAGAGCCGGCGAGACCTCCGCTATCGAACTCGAAAGCACAGGAACGATAAAGAGCCTTGACGGTGTCCGCTATTTCGCTACAGCCGTAGTGACAAAAGACGGTGTTACACTCCGTCCGGATGACACGATAAAGCTGACCGGTATCAAAGCGACTGTTTCAGGCTTCTATATTGACGAACTTTAACCTCAACCATACCCTTAAAAACATAGTAAGAAATGAAATCCAATATAAAAAATCTGGCCGGATGGGGGATGGCTGCGGTTATGGCCCTGCTTCCCGCAGGCCTTTCTGCCCAGAATCTTCAGTCGGGCTATTTTGATGACAATTATCTTTATCGCTTCCAGTCAAACCCGGCATTCGGCAATGAGGGCCACGGTTTTGTGGCTATGCCCGGAATCGGTAACCTTAATGTAGCCACTAACGGAACAATCGGTATCAACCATATACTCTACAACGTCAACGGTCAGACCACCACTTTCCTCAACCCTGAGGTGAGCGCCTCGAAAGTGCTTGACGGGCTCAAAGACAAGAGTCGTCTTGGAGTAAGCCTGCGTGAGACTGTGATTGCGTTCGGTTTCAGCGGCCTCGGTGGCTACAATACTGTGAGCGTGAATGCCCGTGCCGATATAGGCGTGGCTCTGCCGAAAGATATATTCCGTCTGGCAAAACAAGGTGTCGAAAACTCCACCTATGACCTTTCTGATCTCAATGTGCGCGGAGCCGGATGGGCTGAAATCGCACTCGGCCACTCCCGTCAGATCAATGAGAAACTCCGCGTGGGAGCCACTCTCAAACTTCTTGTGGGCGTCGGCTCTGTGGAGACCAATATCAATTCCGCCAAACTTCAGCTGCGCGAGGATACCTGGGTGGCCAATGTAGATGCCGAACTGCAGGGAAGCCTCAAGAACCTGAAGTATAAGACAAAATACAATGAAGATTCTCACCGCGATTATGTCAACGGCGTTGAGGTTGAGGATTTCTCGCCTGTCAGCGGCTATGGCGCGGCTGTTGATCTCGGTGCCGTATATCGTCTCAACGACGACTGGGAATTCTCTGCTTCGCTTCTTGATCTCGGTTTCATCTCATGGAACAACAATCATGTTGCCTCTACCAACGGCAATCAGCAGGTAGTCACAGACGAATACACATTCAACGTCGACAACAATGATACATGGGACGAATTCAAGGACAATCTTTCCATGCTCTATCAGCTCGAAGACCTTGGCGACACCGGCAGCCGTACGTCTGGCATCGGTGCTACGATGAATATCGGCGCCCAGTACACTCTTCCGGTCTACCGTCGCGCAAAGTTCGGCTTCTTGAACACAACCCGTATCAACGGCCCGTTCACCTGGACTGATTTCCGTCTGTCGGCCAACGTAGAGCCGGTAAAATGCCTTTCAGCAGGTGTCAATTTCGGAGTGGGTACTTTCGGAGCTTCATTCGGCTGGATAGTCAACCTGAAAGTTCCGGGCTTCAATCTGTTTGTCGCCTCTGACCGCACTCCCTGCAAGCTTGCAAAGCAGGGTGTTCCCCTCAATTCGAACGCCAACGTTAACTTCGGTCTGAACATCCCGTTCTAAGAGATTATTAATAGGCATATGCTATCCCCGGTGCATGTGGTCCCTGACCGCATCCACCGGGGATTTCCGTTTTGGCATATAGCTTGTCTCGATTGCTTGTCTCGATTGTCATTTCAAGTGCAAGCCTGAATTTGGATTTGTTTTTTTAGCAAGGGTTTAGTAATTTTGCAAAATTTCAAAGGACAACCGCTTAAAAACAAGTATAAAAATTTTATAGACAGCAATATGAAAGGTAAGATGTCGCCGATGATCATTCTGATCATAGTTCTGGCAGTTCTTTTGCTTATCGCCGTAGGGTTTGGAGTCACTCAGGTGGCTTCTCTCAAATCAGAAGTGAATGAAGCCCGTCTTCAGAATGAAGAACTGCAGCTTCAGAACGAACAGCTTCAGCTCTCCAATGAGTTTGATATGCTCAATGCCGAGTTTCAGCAGTATGAAGACCAGGCCCAGCGTCTGGCCAACGATACCATTCTTGCTAAATATACCGCAGCCAAAGCCAAGGTCGAAGAGCTTATGAAAGAGCTTAAGAGCGAGAAGGTAAAGTCGCAGGCCCGTATCAATGAACTTCAGAATGAGATCTCCACTCTCAAGGGGCTTCTCCGTCACTACATAGCTCAGATTGACTCACTGAATAAGGAAAACGCCGGTCTGCGCGCCGAAAATCAGGAGATCAAGGATCAGAACCAGCGTCTGTCATCTCAGGTGCAGGAGGTTACACGCAACAATGAAACTCTCAGCGAGCGTATGACACTCGCCGAAAAACTCAACGTGACAGGTGTGACTCTTACGGCTCTTAAGAAAAACGGCAAGGTTGAGAAAAATGTAACCAAGGCCAAGCAGCTGATGGTGACATTTACCATTCCTCAGAACAACTCGACTCCGGTAGGTGAGAAAGTGATCTATCTGCGCATTGTGAATCCCGAAGGCCAGCTGCTCGGTGGTGCCGGCTCGTTCTCATTCGAAGGCAAATCAGTGCCTTGCAGTGCGCGCAAGAGCATCGAATATGCCGGCGATGAAATTGCCGGAATCAAGATCTACTGGGATGTGAACACAACTCTGACCCCCGGAGACTATACCGTAGAACTGTTCACTGACGGCTATCGTCTCAGTTCACGCCACTTCACATTGAAAAAATAATAGGGGAGATGGAGCACTTCTGGCAATCAATCGACAATGTGGAACTGACTCCTCTGACTGCGATTCTTCGCATAGTGGCCAGTCTGCTGCTTGGCAGCCTGATCGGAATTGAGCGTAAGCGCAAGGGCCAGATGGCCGGGGTGCGCACATTCTCGCTCATCTCGATGGGGGCCTGTATTGCCATGATGCTTTCGATCTACGTCTGCCAGGAAACAGTCGGACTGCTGCGCGGCGATCCAAGCCGTATCGCGGCCCAGGTGCTGTCAGGCATCGGTTTCCTTGGCGCCGGCACAATAATCCAGATGAAAGGCTCGGTCCGCGGACTGACCACCGCCGCCGGCATATGGATTATCGCCACGATTGGCATGGCTGTAGGGTGTGGTCTTTATCTGATCGCATTCGTGGCCACGCTGCTGGTGCTTTTCGTGCTGACGATTCTCGAACAGATCGAACACCGGGTCAATGTGGGGAATGAAGCGCGTACAATCCGGTTGAAAGTCAAAGGAATAGTGAAATCAATAGAGCCGTATCGTGATGTGCTCGCACGTTACAATATCCATCTCTCACGTGTGTATGTGGAATATGACTACGAAGCGTCAATAACGCGGCTCAATCTCCTGATCCTAATCCGCGAGCACTCTGATTTTATCGAGGTCTTCTCGGCTCTCCACGACCTGCACCCCACAATATCCATATCTCTGTCAAATCAGGCTGATCTGAGCTGACAGCAGCCAATACGACAATTCGCCTCTTACGCATGTTACTGAATCTTATTCTTGCCAATGCCACACAGGTGGCTGAGGCTTTCAACGTAGAGGGCCTGATCCGCGATCTGGCCTTTCTGCTTATACTCGGAGCTGTAACCACCCTTCTGTTCAAGTGGCTTAAACAGCCGGTGGTACTCGGTTATATAGTAGCTGGATTTCTTGCCAGTCCGAATTTTGAATATCTGCCGTCTGTAACCACAGAGGATAATATTGAATTCTGGGCGCAGTTGGGCATTGTGGTGCTGCTTTTCTCGCTCGGTCTGGAATTCAGTTTCAAAAAGCTTGTGAATGCCGGCGGATCGGCTGTGGTGACGGCTCTTTTTATTGTCTGCGGCATGATGGGTGCGGGTTTTGCCGTAGGGCATATGCTCGGATTCTCTCACATCAACAGTCTGTTTCTCGGAGGCATGCTGTCAATGTCTTCCACCACCATTATAATAAAGGCGTTCACAGACCTGAATCTGCGTCACCGCAAATTTGCCTCGCTGGTGTTTGCCGTGCTTATAGTGGAAGACCTTTTTGCAGTGTTGATGATGGTGGTGCTCTCGTCAATAGCGATCAATAACAGTGTGGAGGGCGGAGAGATGCTCTACAGTGTCAGCAAACTTGCATTCTTCCTGATCATCTGGTTTGTGGTCGGAGTCTTTGTGCTGCCGTCACTGCTCAACTCCCAGCGCCGTTTCCTGAATTCCGAAACCCTGCTGATCATATCAATGGGATTGTGTCTTGGCATGGCCGTATTCTCGGTGGCCTGCGGTTTTTCTCTGGCTCTCGGAGCCTTTGTGATGGGGTCGATCCTCGCCGGCACAAGTTTTGCCGAGCGCATCGAACGTGTCACCATTCCGGTCAAAGACCTTTTCGGCTCGATATTCTTTATTTCAGTGGGCATGATGGTCGATCCGGCTATCATCGCACATTATTGGCTCCCGATACTGATTCTGTCGGCTGTGGTTATCTGCGGCATGATATTTTTCGGTACAACCGGTATGCTGCTGACCGGCCAGTCATTGCGTGTGGCAATCGAATCCGGATTCTCGCTTACGCAGATCGGTGAGTTCGCATTCATCATCGCATCGCTCGGCATGTCGCTCGGAGTCCTTGACGCGCAGATCTATCCGATTGTAGTCGCTGTCTCGGTGGTCACAACCTTTACCACGCCATATTTTATCCGTATGGCTGATCCGACAGCCAATTTTGTGGAGGCGCATCTGCCAAGACGCCTGCACTTTCTCATTAACCGCTACACTGAGGAGGCTACGACTTCAGCCAGTGCCACCCGTCAGCTCTGGCATTCACTTTTCAAGCGTTATCTCTGGCGTGTGGTCCTGTATTCGATAGTCCTCATAGCCCTGTCGCTGATTTCGCTTGACTATATAGTGCCTACATTCACCGGACTCTTCCCGAACTGGGGGCGTCTCTTTGCCACCGTGGTCTCGCTGCTGCTCATGGCTCCCTTCCTGCTTGCCATGACCTATCCGGCATCAAAGAAGACCGAGCGCGAACGCCTGATAGCGGCCAATGCCCGCTATGACGTGCCTCTGATTGTCATGACCATAGTGCGTCTGCTTATAGCCATGACGATTCTCGTCTATCTTCTCAGTTCGATCTACTCGATGAAAGTGGGATGGACCATAGGGGTAGGACTGTTCTTCATACTCGTCCTGTCGTTCTCCAAATCGGCCCACAAACGTATGGTCCGCATCGAATCGCGTTTTATCGACAATCTCAACGAGCGTGAACTGCGGCGCAGCGGTGCCAAAAACCGTCTGGTGCCCAATATGCACCTTGCCTACATGACAGTCGGCTACAAATGTCCCTTTGTCGGCGAACAGTTGAAAAACTCAGGGCTGCGCAGCCGTTTCGGAGTATCGGTGGCTTCGATCCAGCGAGGCGGCGATCTGATAATGGTTCCAGGAGCCGAAGAGCGTGTTTTCCCCGGCGATGTGCTTGGCGTGATAGGCACGGACGACGAGATTCAGAAACTGCTCCCGGTTGTAGAGGCTGCTGACGATGAAGCTCCTGAAGTCTCGGCAGATGACATCCGGCTGACAGGAGTCCGTCTGAAAGCCTCTTCGCCCCTGATAGGAAAGACGATAGTCAGCTCGAATTTCCGAAACGTCTGGGAATCACTGCTTGTGGCAGTCCAGCGAGGCGGCGATTATCTCCAGCCTGATCCATCAATCGTTTTTTCGGAGGGTGACACGATCTGGGCTGTAGGCTCTGTAAAGCGTCTTGCCGATATTGAGGGCTGATAATTTGCAAACTCGGCGGAAACATTGTAACTTAGAGGCGTAAAAACGATTGCAGACATGAAAATTATCAGCCTCAACGGTGAACCATCCGGCCTGACGGTTGTTTAAAATTGTAAATCGAAACATAACCCCTCAAATAGATAAAAGAAATGAAAGCATTAAACATTGTTCTCGCAGTTATCGGCGGTGCTGTTGCCGGCGCTACAGTTGGTCTTCTCCTTGCTCCTGAAAAGGGCGAAAAGACTCGTCGCAACATTGTGAAGTATCTTGAAAGCAAAGGCATCAAGCTTCAGAAGAGCAAACTCGAAGAGCTGGCTGACGAAATCGCTGAAGAGATCGAGAAATAAATAATATTCAGTACAAAACTCTGTTAACACCCCAATAGTATTATGTCAAATCTGTCATTGCTCTACGCATTTATCGGAGGCGCTATCGTAGGTGCCGGAGCTGCTGTGCTTTTTGCTCCTGAAAAGGGAGAGGATATCCGTGCGCGTATCGCCGATCTTCTCCGCAAGAAGGGTATCATCTGCTCAGACAACGAGATCGATGCTCTTGTCGAACAGCTCACCACCGAGATTGACGACTGATCCGTCTACTGAATTTTCATTGCCGCTGCATCATGGCAGCATAAACGCGTAGCTTTGTCGCCCCGCGGCTTCCCGACGAGACCACGGGGCGGCCAAGTGCCGCGAGTTCATCACTCTCTTACACTGTGTGTTATTTCACACAATTATCACCTATGCCCGACAAACAACAGAATCAGTTCAGTGTGCTTTGGGCCGAATTGCGTTCCGCACTGAAGTTAAACATAGACTATGCCAGGCTGACGGCTGCCGAGAAACTTACTATGCTTCTTACAATGCTGTCGTTCTCCCTGTTGGCATTTGTCCTCATTTCTTTGATCATGTTTTTCCTATCGCTCGCAGTGGTGCGTTGTATCGCTACCGAGGTAGGCATGATCTGGGCTTATTTTATAATGTGTGGCTTCTATGTGCTTCTGCTTGCTGTGGCACTCGCGTTCAGAAAGCAGCTGATCATTAATCCGATTGCCCGTTTCGTTTCACGTCTTTTCTTCAATCCCTGACATCACAGTTATGAGCACAGCAAAAGAACTCCCTCACGAAAAAGCCGAATGGAAGGGCTATACACTTGATGAGCTTCGCTATATGCGGGCATATACAGCAGCACGCATCGAGATCAGCCGCGACCGGTTGAAACGCAACTTCACCGGGCTGAAAAAAGTCAATCCTGTGAAATCAGGAGGCATGCTTGGCAAGGTGCTTGGCACTCTCAGCTATCTGGATATAGCTCTTGTGACTTTCCGTCTCGGAAGCAAGGCATTCAAGGTAATGCGTTGGTTCAAACGAAAATAAATTATCATAATATAAACAGAATAAACAAAGAACACTCTGAAGTGAACGATTACATAGAACTGCGTCTCGATGCCACCCCGTGCGACGAGACCCGTACCGACATCCTTGCCGCCCTGCTTGCCCAAGCAGGGTTTGAAAGTTTTGTGCCGGATGAAACCGGACTGACCGCATATATAAAGGCCGAACTTTTTGACCGCGGGGAAATAGACTCCCTCTTGAGCGAATTCCCTATGGAGACCGCGTTTACAGTCAGCCAGAAACTTGTAGAGGGACAGGACTGGAACAAGGAATGGGAGAAAAACTACTTCCAGCCGATTGTGATTGATGACCAGTGTGTCATCCACAGCTCTTTCCACAAAGACATTCCCGAATGCCGTTATGATATTGTCATAGATCCCAAAATGGCTTTCGGGACGGGTCATCATGCCACAACCTCGCTCGTCATCCGCCAGTTGCTTGCCATGAACATCCAAGGTCTCAATGTGGTCGACATGGGCACAGGCACCGGAATTCTTGCCATTCTCGCAACCATGCGAGGCGCCCGCCGGGTCGATGCGGTAGAAATTGATGAATTCGCTTTCACAAACGCGGTGGAGAACATGCGCCTGAATTCCACTGAGACAGTTGAGCTCCATCTCGGAGATGCGGCCGAACTCGCACAGGTGAGCGACGTGGACCTGTTCATTGCCAATATCAACCGCAACATCATCACCGCTGACATTGCAGCCTATGTGGCCACACTTGCCCCCGGAGCCACAATGCTTCTTAGCGGATTCTATGAAGAGGACATCCCCGTAATCATGTCAGCCGCCGAACCCCTCGGACTTGCCTACAAATCACACACAACCCTCAACCGCTGGTGCTGCCTGAAACTTTGCACAGCTTGAGCCAATCATTGCTAAATTATAGTCTCGTCAATTATTGAGGCTATTTGGAGGTCGTTTTTAAACGGCTTCTAATGATTTATACTATATTTACAGCTTCTGGACGGGGATCGGTCTTTCCTGTTCAGATGCTGTCTGGAAAAAGTTCCTTTACTATGTCCCCGTTCTACAATACCAAATACTTAAAAATCGTTGCTATCGCTATAATCCTTGTTTTGACCGGAGTGGATTTTTATTTCCGTTGCATTAACTATATTCCGGTGTGGGATGATTATGCATATGAATATCCGCTTGGAGAACATCATATCAGTTCTCCTGATAATGACTATTCACAAAAACTTGGCTCGTTTTCAGATATTGTCACATCTCAGGTCAAGCACTATAACTACACGAATGGACGTGCGATTGTCCATACGATATTGCAGATGTTTGCACTTTATGGTACATATAAATGGTATCATTTGTTTGCTCCGTTATTATTGGTGTTGACATTGTGTTTATTTGTCTGCTATGCAGCTCCGAGATTAAGGAAAAGTCCGTTGATATGGTTGTTTGCATCAGTTATATGGTTGTATCTTTATCCGCCGACAGGGCCGTTTTATCGTCCGATGTTTGGCCTGAATTATTTGTATCCGATGGCGTTAGTGCTGGGCTATCTGTTGATATGGCGGCATTTAAAAAAAACGATAGAAGAAAAACACTCCGCCTTGTGTATGGCAGGTCTGACTGTATATGGATTTATAGTCGGATGGTCTCATGAAAGTTTTGCAATCCCATTGTCTGGAGTTACGTTTTTTTACTGTATAGCCAATTACAAGAAGATTGATTTTAATCAAAAACTGTTATTTATATCTTTATGGATTGGTACACTCATATTATTCATAGCTCCGGGCAATTTTTGTAGAGTATCCGGAATGGGTGTCTCATTCATTACAAATGTCAGCATAGGTTTGTTGATGTTTTTATCGATCAAGATTTTTTGGTTGCTATTATTGCTGACCCTTGCGATGATGGTATTTGGAAAGTACAGTGCCGGGCAATTGATTAAAGCAGTAGGTTGGGATTTGGGACTTCTTATATTATCCATTGTTTTTGGTGTGATTGCTCACAGTGGGTCTTGGAGCTATGGCGGAATTGAGTTTGTATCCGCTATACTGATCTTTAAATTAATAAATCTATGGGCTGAGAAAGTTAAATTGCAAAGTAAATATCAGCTCTGTCTGACCATAGGTCTATTCTGTGTTATAGCTGTCCATCAGGTTGTAATTATCAAGGCCCATCATCGTATTTATCAATCTCAATTAAGAATGGTTGATGATTATCGCAATTCATCTGATGGTATAGTTAAGTGGACAGACCCGTCATTGCCACCTGCTGTAGCACCGTTTGTCGACATATGGGAGAGCTCTGCATCAACAATATGGTGGACTTTGACGCTGGAATATGGCAAAGATAAAGATGTTTCTTTTTTTGCGTTGAACGAACGCGACTGGCAGGCGTTGAGAAGTCCTGAAACATTCTTCGTGCCTGAAAACAAAATGCCAGGTGATTCGCCTTTTTATGAAGGTGATGAATACTATTGGGCCTTGGCTGATGGGGTTCCGGCTAATAAGCGATATTGTGTAAATCTAAAACCTGTAAAATTAGAGGAATGTCCTTATCTATTGATTAAACTAAAGAAAATTTTTACTCCAAATTCATTCTGGACCACGGATTTCATTATGTCTGATTCAATGAAGACAATATCTAAACTTCATCCGGACATTAAGATGATACCCAAGACTTCGTGGCGCTCGGTGGAATCAATTACTGAGGATCACCCGTGAAATCCGTCTTTTTGTCGAACCGGCTACTCTTATAGTCCATGACTATGTAAGGCATCCGGTGTTTTGTTTCATTGAAGATCCGGCCGATGTATTCGCCGATAATACCTATTGTAAGCAACTGGCATCCGCCAAGGATAAGGATGACGCAAAGCAGGGTGGGATAGCCCTGGACCGGTTCGCCGAAGAACAGGGTTTTGGCGATCACAATAATCAGGTAAATGAAAGCAATGGCTGAGACAATGAATCCGATGACTGATGCTATGCGAAGCGGTGAGGTTGTAAATCCGGTTATACCCTCCATTGCTAATCCGAGCAGATTGCTGAAACGGAACGATGATACTCCATTCTCCCTGTCGTTGGTTTCATATTCTACAGGACATTTCTTGAACCCTATCCAGCAAAACAGGCCTTTGGTGTAACGTTGTGTCTCACGGATACTTTTCATGGCTTCCAGACACTTCCGGTCCAGCAGTCTGAAATCGCCAACGTTTGGCAAGATATTTATTTTTGTGTTTCGCTGGAGAAGTGAGTAGTAGAGCATTGAGAATTTTTTTCTTAGCCAAGGCTCTTTGCCGCGTGACAGTCGCTTGCCATATACATCGTCATAGCCCTTTTCCCATTCGGCGATCATACGTGGAATCGCTGACACAGGATGCTGCAGGTCGGCATCCATTATGACCACCGCATCTCCCTGCGCATGGTCCATGCCGGCAAGCATAGCGGCCTCTTTCCCGAAGTTGCGCGAAAGATTGATGTAGCTTATGCGGCTGTCAGTTGACCGTAGTTTTTCAAGAGTTTCGGCAGTATTGTCTGAACTTCCGTCATTTACAATCAGAAATTCCCAGCGGTATTTGTCGAGTTTGTCTGCCAGTTCGCTCAATGCAGAATGCAGTTTGGGTAATGATGCGCTCTCGTTATATGCAGGTATAAGAATTGTTATCAGTCTGGTATAGTCCATGAAGATTTGTGACGTTTTATATGCTTAGGTATGAAATCTGAATATCAAAGGTCTGATTTTAGGTCGGATATTCAATGGCAAATTTACAATTATTTTAATTGTCGTGGCAATAATCGGAAATATTTTGTCTGTTTTAGTGGATTTTGGCGGAAATTAAGTAATTTTGCACCCTCAAACGGGGCGTTGGGGCCGTTGCCTTTGTGCTTTCTTCCGCTTGAATTGTTTCCAATAAAGAAAAATCGACACTGAGATGTGTCGGCATAACAGTATATATAGTAACTAAGGAAGTTTTCTAATGAATTTTGCAGCTTCTCTTGATTTCAAGCCGAAATTGGTTTCGACTCTGAAAAATTATTCCTTTGACAAGTTTAAAAACGACCTTGTGGCCGGCATAGTGGTAGGCATTGTGGCGCTTCCGCTTGCAATCGCCTTCGGTATAGCCAGTGGTGTCAGCCCCACAGTCGGTCTCATCACAGCCATAATCGGCGGCTTTATTGTTTCGGCAGCCGGCGGTTGCACGGTGCAGATCGGTGGTCCTACAGGCGCGTTCATCGTGATCGTCTACAATATCATTGCCAATTTCGGCCTTGAAGGACTGGCGGTTGCCACACTGATGGCCGGACTTATCCTTGTGGCTCTCGGCATATTCCGCCTCGGAACGGTCATCAAGTTCATCCCTTATCCGATTGTAGTGGGCTTTACAGCCGGTATCGCGCTGACCATTTTCTCCACACAGATCAACGACTTCTTCGGTCTTGGCCTGAAAAACGTGCCGAGCGAGTTCATCCCGAAGTGGGTCATGTATCTCTCAAATTTCGGCAATATCGACTGGATCACTCTCGGAGTCGGACTTGCGGCACTGGCAATCATCATTGTCACTCCCAAAATTTCCCGACGCCTGCCCGGTGCGCTGATAGCCATTATACTTGTGACACTGGTGGTGTCACTTGTGCCCGGTCTCCATGTCGAGACTATCGGCGACCGTTTCGGCTTACTCTCCACTGACATACCCGAACCTCACGGATTTGAACTGAGCATGGCCACAATCAACCGTCTGCTCCCCTCGGCATTCACAATAGCGATCCTCGGAGCTATCGAGTCACTGCTGTCAGCCACGGTGGCTGACGGTGTGACAGGGACACGCACCAACAGCAACACCGAACTTATCGGCCAGGGCATGGCCAATATCATCGTGCCTTTCTTCGGCGGCATTCCCGTCACCGGAGCTATCGCCCGCACAATGACCAACATCACCAACGGCGGACGCACTCCAGTGGCCGGCCTTGTCCATGCCATTGTCCTCTTCCTGATCTTCCTCTTCCTTATGCCGCTGATCAACCTGATCCCGATGGCCTGCCTTGCTGCAGTTCTCATTGTGGTCAGCTACAACATGAGCGGATGGCGCACAATCCGTGCCATCTTCCACAATCCGAAGAGCGACATCTCAGTGCTTGCCCTTACCTTCCTTCTGACTGTCATCTTCGATCTGACCATTGCAATCGAGATGGGACTCCTTCTCGCCATCATCCTCTTCCTTCGCCGTGTGATGGAGAATACCGAAATCAAGGTCTACTCCGAGCAGCTTGACATTGCCGAAGGTTCCGAAACCACACATCACGAGATGCTCAACGTCAACCCCGGCGTAGAGGTCTATGAGATCGACGGTCCGTTCTTCTTTGGTGTCGCCACCAAGTTTGATGAACTGATGCGCACCACCATCGGCGAGAAGCCGAAAGTCCGCATCATCCGTATGCGCAAAGTGCCGTTCATCGACTCTACCGGCATCCATAACCTTGAAGTGCTCATCAAGTCGTCGCATGACGAGAATATCCAGGTGGTTCTTTCCGGTGTGCGTGAGAATGTGCGCGCAGCGCTCGTCCACGCCGGTGTCAATACGCTCCTCGGCGATGACCATATCTGCGACCACATCACAAAGGCTGTTGAAATGGCCAATAGACTTGCTCCTGTATCAGTTCCTGCTTCGGCAACAGTCTGATCTGAGCATCTGAATAACGAAAAAGCCTGACACTCGCGTCATCTTTGCGTGTGTCAGGCTTTTTGCTGCCGGCCGCTGTCAGCCGGCAGTGTGTTGAGAAGCTTTTGGTGTGTGTTATCTTGCGTATCGCTGTAATTCTTTGAGTGTAAGGTGTCCTTCATAGATGGCTTTGCCGGTAATGACCCGCTGCAGGCCGAGTGCGTCAAGGCGCTCGATGTCGCCTATAGAGCTGATGCCGCCGGAGACGGTGAACACAACATCAGGAAACGCCTCCTGAAGACGAGTGTACATACCGAAAGCCGGGCCTTCAAGCATTCCGTCTTTGGATATGTCGGTGCAGATGGCCTGGGAAAGGCCTGACGGGATAAAACGGGCGAGCAGATCGTCAATCGTATCGGCTGTTTCCTCCAGCCATCCGCTGACGGCGACTTTGCCGTTGCGCACATCGGCTCCGAGTATCAGTTTCTCGCCGCCATAGGCTTGTAGCCATTCAGTCATCAGCTGAGGCTCGCGGGCTGCTATGCTGCCGATGATCGCATAGGTTGCTCCGGCGTTGAACACATCTTTCAGAGCCTGTCCTGTCTTTATGCCTCCTCCCCACTCAGCCGTCACTCCGTTGATGCGGGCAATCCGTTCGAGGGTGTGGAGATTGCGCGGAGAACTTGCCTTGGCACCGTCAAGATCAACCACATGTATGCGTGTCAGTCCGTGGTCGGCAAAACGTTTCGCCATGTCTTCAGGCGAGAGATTATAGTCGGTGCAACGGTCATAGTCGCCTTGGGAGAGCCTGACGCACTTTCCGTCGATCAGGTCGATGGCAGGGATTACTTCGATCATCGTTTTTTATCTGTTGGTATATTTTTGGTGGAGATGGACTTGGCAGTGAACCGGATATGGCTTTTGTGGCCTTTGTGGCCTACAGTTTCAGGAAATTGGCGAGAATCCGCTCGCCGATGTCGCCGCTTTTTTCTGGATGAAACTGTGTGCCGTAGAAATTTTCATATTTTAGCGCCGCGCTGAAAAGAGTGGAGCCGTAGCGGGTGGTAGCGATGGTGTCAGGGCAGAGATTGGCATAATATGAATGCACATAGTAGACATAGCTTCCGCGGTCCACACCTTTGAGCAGTTTCGATTCCATATTGTTGATGCGGTTCCAGCCTACGTGCGGCACCTTCAGGCCTTCTTCTTCCGGGAAACGGCGCACGTGAGCATCGAAGATACCCAGGCAGTCCACATCACCTTCCTCCGAGTGGCGGCACATCACCTGCATACCTACACAGATGCCGAGCACCGGATGGCGCAGATTGCGGATCACTTCACAAAGTCCGCGTTCGCGCAGACGTTCCATAGCCTCGGCATCGTTGCCTACTCCCGGCAGAAGAACCCGCGAGGCGCTGTGGATCTCTTCAGGGTCCGAGGTCAGTTTCCACTCGGCTCCGAGACGGCTGAGGGCATTTTCTACCGACCGCAGATTGCCCATTTCATAATCTATTATAGCTATCATATGATTCCTTTGCTTGAGGGGAGGTTATAGCTGAACACGTCGCGCCTGACGGCCATGCGCAATGCACGGGCGAAGGCCTTGAACACTCCTTCGATCAGGTGGTGGTTGTTTTCGCCGCGCGCGCTGATGTGGAGATTGCAGCGCATGGCTGAGCAGAGCGATTTGAAGAAGTGGCTGTACATCTCCGTCGGAGTGTCGCCTACATACTCGCGTGTGAACTCCACGTCCCATACAAAATCGGCCCTGCCTCCGAAGTCGATCAGCACAAGAGCCTTGCACTCGTCCATCGGCAGCACGAATCCATAGCGGTCAATGCCGGTTTTCGAACCGAGAGCCTTGTCTATCGCCTGGCCGAGCACAATGGCGATGTCTTCCATCGAGTGGTGCTCGTCAACTTCAAGATCGCCGTCACATTTCAGGTCGAGCGAAATTGCGGCATGGTGAGGAAGTTGCCAGAGCATATGGTCGAAGAATTTCAGTCCGCTGTCTATCGCCGAGGGCAGATGTCCGTCAAGGTCGAGAGTCAGGCTGATGCGTGTCTCGGACGTGTTGCGGACCATTGAGACCCTGCGGTCTGCCGAGAGGATATGGCGGGCAATTTCCTCCCAGCTGTCGCTGGCGAGTTCGCAGCCGTCAATGTTTTCGGTATTGCCGGGGCGGCCTATGAGTATGCCGCGTGCACCTAAATTGCGAGCAAGTTCGATGTCGGTCATCCTGTCGCCTATCACGAAACTTGCTGCCAGGTCATAGTCGCCGCCGAGATAGGCGGTGAGCATTCCGGTGCGCGGTTTGCGGGTCGGAGCGTTGTCGGCCGGAAACGAACGGTCTATCAGTATATCGTCAAACCTCACGCCTTCTCCTTCAAGAGTGGAGAGCATGCGGTTGTGGGCCGGCCGGAAGGTCTCTTCCGGGAATGAGGCTGTTCCGAGACCGTCCTGATTCGAAACCATGACCAGTTCATAGCCGCGGTTCATCAGTGAACGGAGTCCGGAGATAGCACCGGGGACGAATTCGAGCTTTTCAAGCGAGTCGATCTGCTCGTCGGCCGGTTCTTTTATGATTGTGCCGTCACGGTCAATGAAGATTGCTTTCTTTGCCATATCGGGAATTTGATTGCATGAGTAAGGTTCGTGGATATCAGAATTTTTCAAGAAGAGCTACCACGCGGGCATTTTCTTCAGGTGTGCCTACTGTGAAACGCAGGCAGTTGGCGCAGCCGGTCACCTTGTTGCGGTTTCTCACTATCACTCCGTGGTCAGTCAGGTAGCTGTACATTGCATCGGCGTCATCAACCTTGACAAGCAGGAAGTTGGCATCCGAAGGATAGGCCTTCCTGACTTTCGGCAGGCCTGCAAGGGTCTTGGCGAGATAGTCGCGTTGCTGCCTGATTTCCTCCACCAGAGGTCTGATGTCGGTTTCCGCGATGCGTCTGAGCAGCTCGGCCTGTGTCGGGCCGTTGACATTGTAGGGATATTTCACCCTGCCATACAGTTCGGCTATTTCAGGCACGGCAAATGCCATGCCCATGCGCAGCGAGGCCATGCCCCAGGCCTTCGAGAATGTCTGCATCACTATCAGATTGTGATGTGAGGCTATATCCGCGAGGAGCGACGGCTCAGACGAGAAGTCTATGTAGGCTTCATCGACCACCACCATGCCGTTGAAACTGTCGGCCAGACGGAGTATGTCGGCACGGCTGAATGAATTTCCGGTCGGGTTGTTGGGCGAACAGATCCACATCAGTCTGCTGTTTTCATCTGCGGCTGCAAGCAGGGCTTCTACCGGCAGAGAAAAGTCTTCGGTCAGTGCCACGCTGCGCAGTTCGACATCGTTGATGTCGGCGCTTACGGCATAGACCCCGTAGCTCGGAACTATTGCTATGGCGTTGTCAATTCCGGGGCGGCAGAAGATGCGATAGGTCAGGTCAATGGCCTCGTCGCTGCCTGCGCCACCTATAAATATATGATCGGGCGCTATGCCTTTCAGATCGGAAATCGCTTTTTTGAGCTCTTTCTGATGAGGATCGGGGTAGCGGTTGAGCCCGGAGGGGTAGGGGCTTTCATTGGCATCGAGCCACACGGAGATGTCGCCGCCCTTGAATTCATCACGGGCAGTCGAGTAAGGCTCCAGAGAGAGTATGTTGGGGCGTACAAAGCTCAGAGGATTCATTGCGGTAAAGGTGTTTGGGTGTCGGGTTGAGTGCGGACTCTGACGGCAAGCGCATGGGCGTCAAGCCCTTCGGCCTCGGCCATAGCGGTGATAGCCGGCGCGAGCAGTCCGAGACCCTCGCGCGTGAGTTCCTGGTAGGTGATCTTGCGCATGAAACTGTCGAGATTCACGCCGCTGTAGGCCCGCGCCCAGGCTGAGGTGGGGAGTGTGTGGTTTGTGCCTGACGCATAGTCGCCTGCGCTTTCAGGTGAGAAATTGCCTATGAACACACTGCCTGCCGCGCGTATCTCCTGGGCCACAGTCCAGGGTGACTTCATGGAAATGATCAGATGTTCCGAAGCGTAGGCATTGACAAAGTCAATCATGTCATCGAGCTTGTCCATCACTATCAGGCGGCTGTGTGAAAGCGATCCGGCCACTGAGTCCTCGCGGCTGAGTTTCTTGGACAGGCGGCTGATTTCGACCTGGGTCTCTGACGCGATGCGCTCGGAGGTGCAGACCAGTATTGCCTGGCTGTCGGGCCCGTGTTCTGCCTGCGAGAGGAGGTCGGCGGCAATGAAAGTCGGGTCGGCGCTGTCATCGGCCATCACGAGCACCTCGCTCGGCCCCGCGGGCATGTCAATGGCCACGGAGGCTGAAAGCTGCTGTTTGGCTTTGGTGACATAGCGGTTGCCGGGCCCGAAGATCTTGTCGACTTTCGGAATGCTTTCGGTGCCGAGAGCCATTGCGGCGATGGCCTGCGCGCCGCCTATGCGGTAGATTTTATCAATGCCGCAGACAGCAGCGGCATAGAGTATCTCAGGTGCTATCGGACGGTTGCCGCTCTGCGGTGTGCAGAGTATTATCTCTCTGCATCCGGCTATCCGGGCAGGGCAGGCGAGCATGAGCACTGTGGAGAAGAGCGGGGCGCGGCCGCCGGGAATGTAGAGCCCTACTCGGTCAATGGCCACGGGCTTCTGCACGCAGCGTACTCCGGGCATTGTCATCACATCGACATCGGCCGGACGCTGTGCAGAGTGGAAGCGGGTGATGTTTTCCTTGGCCAGGCTGATGGCGGCTTTGACTTTTTCGCTGACCTTGGCGCATCCTTCGGCTATTTCAGCTTCCGAGACTTCGAAACAGCTGATTTCAGTGTGGTCGAAACGCCGCGCCATATCGCGCAGAGCTTCGTCGCCACGCAGTCTGACGTCAGCGATGATTCCGCTGACGGCTTTGTCGACCGCCGGATCGTCAGGAATGTTGCGCTCGGTAAGCTGCGGCCACTCGGCGCGCGGCGGATTTATATAGGTGTCCATTGTTGTGTCTGATTAAAAGCCCTCTTATTTGACAATGTTTTCAAGCACGAGCACGAGTATGTCTTCGGCTCCGATGCCTTTCAGCTGCTCGATTTTTTCCCAAAGCTGCGATTCGGGTATCACTGCGTGGAGCGAGAGCCATTCCGGATCAGCCAGATGCAGGATTGTAGGGCTTTTCATTCCGGGAAGAATCTTCAGAGCTTCGTCAAGCGATGATTTCGGCAGGTTCATGAGCACATATTTCATGCCCCGGCTCTCGATTATAGAGCGGAAGCGGAAACAGAGTTTGTCAAGTTCCTCCTGCTTTTCGGCCGGAAGTCCCGGTGTGGCTATCAGCACGGATTGGGATTCGAGCACAGACTCCACTTCCACGAGGCCGTTCTGAATGAGAGTGCCTCCGGAGGAAACAATGTCAAAGATTGCATCGGCCATGCCGATGGCCGGAGCGATCTCCACCGAGCCTGTTATGGTGTGGATCTCGGCACTGATCCCTTTTTCTTTAAGAAATCGCGCGAGTATGGCGGGATAAGATGTGGCTATACGGCGTCCGTTGAACCATTCGAGCCCTTTGTAATCAGCCTCGCGTGGCACAGCGAGACTCAGACGGCAACCTCCGAATCCGAGCGGCATTACCTGATGGACATCCACGCCTTTTTCTGCTACTTCGTTGAGCCCGACAATTCCGAGATCGGCTGTACCCATTGCGACAGCCTGCGGAATGTCATCGTCACGTAGCAGCAAAAGATCTACTGGAAAGCCCTTGGCATGGGCGATGAGGGAGCGGCTTCCTACCGATGCCGAGATTCCCGCATCGGCAAGCAAAGCCATTGTTTTTTCGTTGAGGCGACCTTTGGCCTGGATGGCAATTCGTAACATATATTGTAATAATTCTTAGAAATTGATGTGCAAAGATACGATTTTTATTCTAAAATGCAATCGGAATGCCTGCTTTTGCTCATGAAATCTTTCAAGACGGAGAAATCTGCCGGCCGGCAATTCTCGGAAAGTTTGCATAGCTCGGAATAAGTTGTTACCTTTGTGAAATTCTCCTCGCGCTTTGATTGAATAAGTAACTCTGAAAAAAATCGGTTAATTAATACCATAAGAATGATAAACACAAACGGAGACAATGAAAAGACACGGGTAATCGTGTCATTGACATCTTTTCCTGCTGCAATACAATTTGTATTGCCTACCGTGAAATCAATTCTTGCCGGGTCTGTGCTTCCTGACAAAATTGTGCTTTATCTGACATATGCCCAGTTTGAAAATTGCGGAATTCCGCAAGATCTGCTTGAACTTGCCGATAAGAACCCGATTTTCGAAATCAGAGACTATGCCAGTGAAATCAGGTCGTATCGAAAACTGATTCCGGCGCTTAAGGATTTTCCGGAGGATGTCATTGTGACCATAGATGATGATTCCGAATATCATCCCAATATGCTTGGCAGTCTTCTTCGAATTCACAAGCGTTTCCCTGATCATATTATTGCACACCGAACCAGACGTATAGTCCCTGATAAGCCATACCGCAAGTGGCCGAAACTTCGGTGGTATCATTTTATATGGCGCAAAATCAAAATCAGCCCGAATATAATTCAGACAGGGGTTGGAGGAGTGCTCTATCCGCCTCATTCGCTCAAAGCCGATATGCTTGATGAAAAATTGTTCACAAAATTGGCTCCGACAACTGATGACTTATGGTTCTGGGCTGCGGCCGTGGCAAATGGTTGTACGGTTATACCGGTTCCGTATGGCCCGTATAACAAGCCCAAAGGCCTCGGTAAACCGCGTGAGATATCATTAAAAAATGTCAATGTAAAAGCTGGAGCCACAGGCAATGATGATTCTTTCAAAGCAATTCTTGAGGCATATCCGTTTCTTAAAAAGGAACTTGATAAATGAAAGAAAGCATGCAAGGAATGGAAATAGATCTGGTTTATCTGTGGGTCAACGGTAATGATCCGCAGTGGCAGGCCAAACGCCAGTCTGTAGCAGGTGATATTGGCGATACATCGGTAAACTGTAAGGGTCGCTATGCTGAAAATGAAGAACTTAAATACAGTCTGCGTTCCATAGAACTGTATGCCCCTTGGATTCGTAAAATTTTCATAGTGACTGACAATCAGGTGCCGGAATGGCTTGATATAACTAATCCGAGGATTCAGATAGTGGATCATTCTGAAATTCTGCCTGAAGAAAGCCGTCCTTGTTTCAATTCTGTCATAATTGAAAATTTCCTTTATAAAATACCCGGCTTGTCAGAATATTTCCTATATGCCAATGATGATATGCTCATAAATCGTCCGGTTACTCCAGAGACGTTTTTTGCAGCAGACGGTTTCCCTATTGTACGTATGAACCGTCGGTTCTTTCGCAAGATATCTGTATGGCTACGACAGAAGGTGTTGAAAAAGAAATTGGGTAATTATAATCGAAAGATTGCCAATGCTGCAAATCTTGTGAACAGCAGGTTCGGAATTTATTTCGGAGGTAGAACTCACCATAACATAGACTCTTACCGCAAGAGCGATTATGAGCATGTCTATAATATGTTTAAGGATGTGATTAAGCCTACATTAATTCATCATATACGTAACGATGAAGATATTAACCGTCACATATATTCCTATGCTCCATTGGCGGAAAAGCATGCCCATGCTCAGTATGTAAATAAGAAAACTTCCTTCCGTCTTCAGATTCATGAAGTTGAGCAGTATCAGAAGCTGGAAGAATATAATCCGATATTTTTCTGCATGAATGATTCTCAGTTTGCAACGGACGAGGATAGAAGACGTTCAAGTGAATATCTGGAAAGACGTTTCCCTAATAAGTCGGAATTCGAAAAATAATAGAATCAATGAAAGCGATGGACGTGGATCTGGTTTATCTGTGGGTCGATGGCAATGACCCGCAGTGGCGCGCAAAGCGTAATGCTACAATAGGGCGGACCGAAGACGGTTCGGCCGTGAATTGCGAGGGCCGTTATGCTGACAATGATGAACTTAAGTTCAGTCTGCGGGCAGTGGAGATGTATGCTCCCTGGATTCGCAGAATCTTCATTGTGACTGACAATCAGGTGCCACGGTGGCTCGATACGACCAATCCGAAAATCAGAATTGTTGACCACAAGGAAATCATACCGGCCGAATATCTTCCGACTTTCAATTCTCCCGTGATCGAACATTTCCTTTACAGGATTCCGGGACTTGGAGAGCATTTTCTGTATGCCAATGATGACATGTTTATAAACAGACCTGTCACTCCTGCCGATTTTTTCGGGCCTGACGGTCTCCCGATACTCAGGCTTAACCGCCGGCCTTTCAGAAAATTGACCTTGTTTCTGAAGAGTAAGTTGCTTAAGCGTAAAATAAGCAACTATAATCTAACCATTCAGAACTCGGCCAGAATGGTTGAAAGACGTTATGGAGTCTATTATGGCGGAAAGACGCACCACAATATAGATGCTTACAACAAAAGTTTCTGCCGCCATGTGTTTGAAGATGTGTTCAAGGACGAGATCGAGCCGACGCTGACTAACCATGTTCGCAGTGACAACGATGTCCAGCGCAATATCTATTCCTATGCGGCTATAGCCGAGAAGCAGGGCCATCTGCAATACGTGTCGCAAAAAACGTCTTTCAGATTTCACATTGACAATCATTCGCACTATGAGAAGCTTGAGAAATACAATCCGCTGCTTTTCTGCATGAATGATTCGCAGTATGCCGATCAGAATGACCGTGAGCGCGTCACAGAGTATCTCAAAACCCGTTTTCCGGAAAAATCAGGGTTCGAAAAATAACCTTCTACGGTTGCGAGTTATAACAATCCGGCCCGCACACTGACAGCTGAATCTGTCTGCGTGCGGGCCGGATGGCGTTTATTCGGCTATGTCGTTTAGATCATAGTTGTAAAAATAGTCCATCGGTATGGTGCGTTGCGTTCCGCTTGCCCGTCCGCGGTTCTGCTTTTCAATAAATTCTTCTTTTGATCTTACGGCGTAGTGGTTTACGCGGATCACGTCTTGCTGCGGTTCGCGTTCGCGGAAATTGCGCGTGATAGGATCGCCGTGCGAATCCGCCGCTATTCCGTCGATGCGCGCCGCTTCGTGGCATCCGGTCATGACGAACACCCGCCGCGGGTCCACGATGCTTTTCACGTGGCGATTGAGCCTGTGGCCGGGAAGCGAGTGATGTCTGAACCGCTGCATCACCGGATCAGGCGATTTCTTTTCCGCGCCACCGCTGCCATAGATCAGCCAGTTGATCTCGACAACGGGCGAGTCTTCGAAGCGCTTGAGAAATTCCGGGATGGAATTGTCGGCTATCGGTACTATGAATTCGTCAAGGTCAATGAATGCAAGCCAGCGGGTGTCGAAGCGATGACGGTCTATGCAGTCGTCATAGGCTGCTATCTGACGGCGGTAGCCGGGATAGTAGCAGTATTCAACCACGCCTGATTCAATGTAGGGCCGGAGCACTTCGCGGGTGCAGTCGGTGCTTTCGTTGTCATAGATGTAGAACTTCTCCACGCCTTGGCTGATATGCCAGTCAAGCCACTCTTTGAAATACGGGCCCTCGTCTTTGGCAATGGCGCAGACCGCAAGCCGGTGTGCAGGTTTGCTGTGGTCGCGTTTCAGACGGAGTTTCAGTTTCAAGGCCTTGATGACACCGTAGCGCAGTATTCCGCGCCAGCGGTTCCTTGCCATTTTGCGGGGAATCAGTCCCGCGATTATTTCTGCAGCTACCTTGTTCATGCCGGGTGATTTTTTTGAAAGGTTGTTTGAATGGCATTTGATGTCAGTGTCCTTCGGAAATGGCTGTCCGGGCTAAAGCTCGAAGCTCGACTTTTCGGGGAGAATGCTTTCAAAGGCATCGCGCACTTCAGCCATGACCTGGTCGTAGTTGCGGATGTGGATGTTGTCGTTGAGGCAGATAAGCGAATAAGACTGCTCGCGGATGGCTTTTATGGCTTTCTTCGATTTGATCATCAGCGGAAACATTTTGGTGTCGCTGTAGGTGTTGTAAGGCTCGAAGTCGCCTTTGCATATCTGCCATGTGCGGAAAAGTTCGGGGGTGTAGTCGTCAGACGCGCGGAAGCGGTTGACGGAGGTGGCTGTGAGTTCCTCGCCTGCGGCCTGCCAGACTTCCTCGAAGGTGCTCTTGAGGTAGGGCTGGGCGTTGTGGGGGGTGCGGAGGGTGATGAACTTGTCGTAATACTTCAGCAGATAGTTCCAGCGGGCGCGTGATCCGTAGCTCTTGTCAAACCATTTGTCATGGAAGCGGGCCATGACTTCGGGCTTGCTGAAGTTGGCATTGATGATACGGATGTTGTTTTTGATGCGGCGGTACCACTGTGACCATGAGGGGTTGTACTGGAAAGCGGCTATGTCGCATGGCAGTCCGTTGCGGAAGAAGCGTTCGGGGCTTATGCTGTTGATGATGTAGAAATCGTCGTTGAAGTAGACGAAGTGGTCGGCGAGACCTGGGATCTTGTGGATGTAGCGCTCGATCACCACCGAGTTGTAGGTGGGCAGGAACTGCTGCGGTATGTAGTCCTTGTGGCTGACGAGATTGATTTTCGGGTTGTCGGCATCGAGCCAGTCGGGTTTCTGCCCGCTTGTGATGAAATGGATTTTCCGCACCCAGGGAGCGAATTTCTCTACTCCCCGGAACCAGTATCTCAAAAAGCCGTAGTCGCGGAAGCGGGCATCGGTGACGCTGTTTTTCTCCGTTACGGTTTTCCCGGAGTATTTTGCAAATTCCTTCTGCCATTCAGGGTCGTCCATGTTGACCCATGTGATTACAAAATCTATTTCCATAGTTTCCGGGGTTAGAGGTTGTTGGTGTTTGCAGGTTCTGACAATTCGGCGTGCTTGAAACGGTTGTGGGTCCACAGGTAGAGTTCGGGGGTTTCGCGGATGGCCTGTTCGAGCATGTCGTAATAGATTTGTGTCAGCCCGAAGTCGGGTACTGATTTCGGATTGTCGTGCATGTGGATGAATTCAGCTTCATAATATCCCCGGCTTACTTTCCGGATGCGCACAAACCAGGGGTCGAAGCCGTAGTGTTTGGTGATCTTCTCTGTGCCGGTGAGGACTGGGGTCTTGTGGTGGAGAAACTGAAGGAAGTGGCGCACTTCGCGCTTTTTGGGTGACTGGTCGGCTATGAACCCGATGATGCTTGTCTGATGTCGCGCGGATAGTTCGGTTATGTAGCGTGCTGTCTTGTACATGTCTACGCTGACGGCGCCGTGTGAGCCGCGGTGTTCGAGCATGATCCGGTCCATTGCCTTGTTGCGCAGCTTGTGGTAGATCTGAGCGGCGACAGCGCTTTTCTCAAGGTGGAGCGGCATCGAGGAAATCCACTCCCAGTTGCCGTAATGGCCGAGGTAGAGTGCTACTGATGTGCCCTGACGCAGCACGGCGTTGACGGCCTCGACGTTGGTGAAGCGCATACGCCGCCCCATCTCTTCAGGTGACATGGCCGACATTTTGAAACTTTCGGCGATATTGTCGGCGAAGTAGCGGTAGAATTTTTTTTCGATGCCGAGTATTTCTTTGCGGTTTTTCTCAGGAAATGATTCGGTGAGGTTTTTGCGTACAATCTTCCGCCGGTAGCGGATTACGTAGTATAAAAGCAGATACATCACACCTGACATTGCGTAGAGTACGCTGAATGGCAGACGTGACATGATTCTGAAGAAGAAGCGAAGCAAATGATAGCTCATCCGGAGAAGGCGCTTATGGTTTTTGGGGGGGTTGACTGTTGATGCAATGACGGCCTGAAAGAGAGGGGCAGGCTGTATATTTTACAATTAAGGACAAAAGTATCTAATTTTTCCAAGATTGGCAAATCAATGGTTAAAATAATTAAATCGGGGCTTTGTGGCGATGTTTTGTGACGGCGGTATAGGTCGATATTTCGGTTTTTTTAGTAACTTTGTCGATTGGGGGCTGATTCGTCCGGCTTTCATCGCCGGAGGGTGCCAATCTACCCTCGATGTTTCTGATATTATCACATTCCAAGACCTTTTTGATACACTCTTCACGGATTATTATGGAACACTCTTTGTTAGATCCAGCTATGTGGAAAGAATTAGAGCAGTCGATATTGTTTGCCATCAACGGAGCGCATAGTCCCCTCTTTAACCATATCATGTGGTTTGTAAGCGGGAAAGCGACATGGATACCGTTTTACGTCATGCTGACGGCCTTTATCGGCTATCGTTTCGGCTGGCGGAAGATGGTGCTCGTCCTGCTGAGCATCGGAGCTGTCATTGCTCTTGCCGATCAGACATGCGCCACGCTGATACGCCCTGCTTTTGAACGTCTGCGTCCTTCGCACCCCGACAACCCTGACAGCGCTTTCATTCAGCTTGTCAACGGCTATCGCGGAGGCAGATTCGGATTTCCGTCATGCCATGCGGCCAATACCGTGGCTCTGGCGGTGTTCATGATTCTGCTGACGAGGCTGAAATGGATGGCGGCGCTGATGATTACATGGTCAGCCGCTGTATGCTATTCAAGGATGTATCTCGGTGTGCACTATCCTTCAGACCTCCTTGTCGGAGGCACGGTCGGAGCTATCTATGCGGTGCTGGTCTACAGATGTTATGCAGCCGTCATAAACCGTTGGGATTTATCAACCATCATCTGGCCTCGACTGCGCGCAGCGGCCGATTAGCGAGATTATTTGTTATCATAAAAAAACATTGACAGATATAGATATGAGGACTTTGCGAATGTATCCCAGCAGTATCAACGAGCGCTATCTCGATGAGGTGGCGGACTGCCTGCGTGCGGGTGGAATAATAATCTATCCGACAGATACGCTCTATGCCGTGGGCTGCGATGCCCTTAACAACGGCGCGATTGAACGGCTCTGCAAGATCAAAGGTGTGAATCCTCAGAAACAGACTCTGTCAGTGGTCTGCGACGGCATTTCAATGGCCAGCGAGTATGCCCGCATTGACAATGAGGCTTTCAGAATTCTGCGCAGGAATCTGCCCGGCGCGTTTACTTTCATACTGCCTGCGGCGACTTCTCTGCCGAAAGTCTTCAAAGGGAGAAAAGAGGTGGGAATCCGTGTGCCTGACAATCCGATAGCGATGGCGATAGCGGCACGGCTCGGACATCCGATACTTTCCTCATCGCTGAAGGTCGATGACGAAGTGCCTGAATTCGATGCTCAGGAACTGGCCTTGGCTTTCGAAGGGCAGGCGGAGCTGCTGGTTGATGACGGCGGAGACAGTGTGAGCCTCTCAGGCGACATGCCGTTGCCGTCGACAGTGGTCGATCTGACTGACAGCCGCTCGCCTGAGATTGTCCGTGAGGGTAAAGGCGAATTGCAATAGAGACTTGATTCTAACGATTTTTTTGAATTTTTTCACGTGCAACTTAAGCGAATCACCCCCGATGAATATGCCGGATTGTTTCCGAAGGTATCACATGCGTTCAATTCAGTGGAGTTCAGCCTGTTGAACCGAAATAAATGTGACGATGTGCACTATCTTGCCTTTGCAGATGACAAGGGGAAGATCCGTCTGGGAATCATACTTGGGGAGCGTGGCGGACTGTTGCGCTCTCCGTTTTCCGCTCCGTTCGGCGGGCTGGAGGAGCGCGGGCCGCAGCGCCTGTCATACTATCTTGACGCAGCCGTGGCGCTTAAGACATATGGAAAGACATGTGGAAAGCCTGTGGTGGTCACTTTGCCTCCGGCCTGCTATGACGGCGACTGTTCCCGTTTCAGCCGTCAGGCTCTCTGCCTGCTGTCGGGCGGCGGCCGGCAGCTTTATGCTGATTTCAATTACCACTATTCACTCTGTGATTTCTCGTCGTTTGATGAACGTCTGTGGTCCAGCGCACGGCGCAATCTTTCGGCATCCGTTCGCCGGGAGCTTGAGTTCGAATGTCTTGCAGATCCGACCTATGACGAGATCAAGGAGATCTATGGCATAATCCGCGTGAATCATGAAAGCCACGGCTATCCTGTGCATATGACTCTGGATGACATTGCGGCCACATCAAAGATCATCGGGATGGATTTCTTTATTGTCAGGAAAGACGGCGAGGGCATAGCATCGGCGATTATCTATCATACTGCGCCGGAAACGGTGCAGCTGATCTATTGGGGCGATCTGCCTGAGGGCCGTGATCTCAGACCGATGAATTTTCTTTCATACAATATAATCAGACACTATGCCGAAAGCAGCCCTGAAAGCGGTGTGCGTTTCTTTGACTTGGGTCCGGCATCGTCTGATGGCATTCCTGCTGTAGGGCTGTGTGATTTTAAAGAAAGCATCGGCTGCCGGCTGACTCCTAAGATCACCCTGGAGCTATAAGCCAGCTTCTGAATAGCATATTATAAATAACATCCGGTTATAAATAACATCCGGCAGCCTTGTATGAAAGCAGGCTGCCGGATGTTGTTATACACTTATAGATTCTGTAGGAGTTTCTTAAACGGGAGAGGTGAGAGGGCGGCGGGACCGGATTATTCGTCGAATGTCATTTCGTCAAAACCGGCCGCGTCAAATTCGTCTTCATTGAACTCGGTAGATCCGTAGAATTCATCGTCAAGATCTGTCGAAGCTGCGGTCTGGGCGGCTTTTGCATCAATCTTTGCGTCGAAGTCGTCAAGGTCGACAAACTGCGAGGGTGCCTCACCCATAGAGATGGTGCACAGCGGGTCTTTAAGGCTCTTTCCGGGGATTGATTTTTTCATTTCAATGAAGAAAGAGCGGTCAGTCATGTAGTCAAACACCCACACCATTCTCTGGCCGTCGTCTTCTATAAAGTCGCTGAGCGGGGTGTCTTCCATCAGATACACGTCTTCGGAAGAGTCGGAGCCCATGTCTTCAAGGCATATTTCCTGATTGCGTTCCCATCCGTCGTCACAGAGGAAGAACGAACTGAACTGACCTTTGTCATAGCCGACAGAGTCACAGATCGCATTGCGGAGGTCGAGGAATGTCGCGTCTGCATCAATTTGGATTTCGCGTTTGAAGTTGTCTGCTTCGTCAGACACAATGCGGAAATTGAATATCATATTGCGGAAGGTATTTTTTTATTTTTTTCAGTTTGAGTTACGTGCCATGTGCGGCAGCCTGAGCTTCTATGCTGCGAAAGTAATAACTTTTTTTTAAACCGAAAAAAGTTTGGCAAAAAAAATCAGCGCAGTTTTATTTTGCCGGCTTTTCAGGCGTGTTGACAGGCGGCTGAAGGGTCAGCGCTTGCTCTCAGGCTCTGTTGCCGGCCGTGGATTGAGCCGTGACAGGAGCTGGTCGTGGATAGTCTGAGAACCGCAGACGAGTGAAATGTTGCGGTCTGTGCGGAAACGTGTGCACTTCCCTCCGGCTTCTTCAAGGATCAGTGTGGCGGCATTGACATCCCATTCATGCAGGTTAAGTTCCCAGTATCCGTCAAGAAATCCGGCGGCGACATAACAGATATCGGAGGCTGCCGAACCAAGCCGGCGAATGTCTCTCACAAGCGGCATTATGGCGGCAAGATTGTCGAGATTGTTATCAGGATTTGTATCCTTGTCGACCGGGAAGCCGGTCGAGATCACGCAGCGGGAGAGATGGGATTCGGAGGAGATGTGGATAGGATTGCCATTGAGGAAAGCTCCCTGACCTCTGACGGCATGGAAGAGCTCGCCGGTTGCGGGCAGATATACAACGCCGATTTCACTCAGTCCGTCATGTTCCACGCCTATGCTTATGGCCCAGAACGGGATTCCTGCGAAAAAATTGGTAGTTCCGTCAATCGGATCAACCACCCAGCGATAGCCTGCAGTGCCATCGGTTTCGCCTGACTCTTCCGAAAGTATGGCGTGGTCAGGGAATCTGGCCTGGATATAGCTTTTGATGACGGTCTCGGATTGCTTGTCAGCTATGGTGACAATGTCGCTGTCGTTTAGCTTGTTGTGCATACCGATATTGTGGCCGCAGCGGAAATATTCCATAGCTGTCTCTCCGGCTTTGCGGGCACATTCAATAACATCGGCGAGGGTGGGTTCTTTCACGGAACCAAATATATATGAATTCATTTCAGCTTCTGACATATCGTGGAGCGAATTTAAGATTTGAGGAATTCTTGGATTATCGCTTGGTCGCTGAGCATACTCATAATTGAGCCGGGAGTTCGGAATTTAGAGTAGGTTTCGCTCGTGAAGAAGCGTTTGAAAGCTTCGTATTTGGGAATGTTCAACATCTCCGCAATGCGGCAGACGATGGTCTCGGTTTGCGTGGCTGTCAGTATCTGATGTAAAGTTTTGTCTTGTTCGCTCATAGATTGTCGATTGTATCTGATTCAACAAAATTGAGATAAAGATTAGTCAATTCTTGATTAAGTAAACAAATCTGGTTGGCCGGCTTATAATATTGAAGTCGGTTGAGGGTCTCTCCGGCAGAGATAAACCCTGACATATAGAGACGAATGGTGTTGACAACGCGATCGTCAGCAACACCTCCTTCGATATAATCAAAGCCAACCCAAGGTGTTTTGCCATCGCAGACCGCCTCGCAGAAGCCCTGGTCTGGAGTAGAGCTGAGATTGTTTATCACCAGACAAAGCGTTGTTTTGCCATCAGAATTAACATTGTCGGACGAAGGAACAAGGTTCAGTTTCCCCGACTTTTTCGGAGGGCTGCTTAAATGCCCTTTATAACCGAGAAACTACAAAGGCTTACAATCTACTTTTTGCAGATTATCACTTCTTCGCCTGACATAAAACCATACTTCGCAGTCAATTCATCGCTATATGACACACGTTCTACCGAAAACCCTGTCTCTTTAAGCCTGTCAAAATAATCTTTCCCATAGATTCTTACATGGTCGTATTGACCGAAACGTTCCTCTCTTTCAGCGGGGGTGAGGTTTTCATCTATTTTCTCCTCAATTGATTTGTCCAGATCAGTATCAATGGGAATCATAAGAATAGCCACTCCGTTCTTTTTAAGTACGCGTTTTATCTCAGACATAGCAACAATGTCATCTTTAATATGCTCAAGAACATGGTTGCATATTACCATATCAAAAGTGCAATTTTCAAATTCCAAATAGCGCACATCACCATTTTTGACATATGAAGGATACTTGTAACCTTCACAGTGTTTGTCAATGCAAATATATTCTATATTCATTAATTTTCGCAGTTCGTTTGATATTTGTTCTTCGGGAGCCACATGCAAAATTCTGATTTTATCTGCCTGCAAAATTTTATAATCATTAACGAGCCAGTAATACAACAGTCTTGTTCGGGGATAGGAGTTGCATAGCCAGCATGTGCCAACATGATTATCAATTACAAAAAGTGACCCATCAGCATGCCTGCCGTAGGCAGGACGCAATCCGGAAAAATTCCTGCCGCAGATATTACATTCAACATTACTGCCTCGATTCATGAGAGCCAATAGCTGCCTATATGCAGGTCGCAGGCAAGATTTAAAAGTATCTTTTATATTCATAGACGATTAACTAAACGGTTACAGTCATGATTGTATTTCAATAAGATAAAATAGTAAAATATCCTGTCTGATATAAAACAATGCCATAGGATTAGTGTTACATGCCGATACATTGTCAACATATCCTCGAAGGCTTCTGAACCATTAAAACATGATATATCAAACCACAGATATCTTAGCTTACGAATTTGAATTGCGAGCGAATCGGATTGATACCGGTAATCGGCTATCTCTTTTGAAGATTATCCGAGATCAATTGCATATACAGTTATTTAAGAAGTAAGGCTGTGAAGAATCAATCGGATAGGATTGAACTTCACAGCCTTTCTTATTCAGTTAATATTTTTGACTAAATCTTAATCTTCAATGGCTGCCTGCGCCGCGGCTACGCGGGCGATGGGCACACGGTAGGGTGAGCAGCTGACGTAGTTCATGCCGAGTTTGGCGCAGAACTTGACTGATGAGGGTTCGCCGCCGTGCTCGCCGCAGATACCTACTTTGAGTTCGGGTTTGGTGGCACGTCCTTTTTCAACGCCCATTCTGACGAGCTGGCCAACGCCTTCCTGGTCGAGTACTTCGAAAGGATCGGTCTTGATGATGCCGTGTTCCTTGTAGAATTTGAGGAACTTGGGTGCGTCGTCGCGCGAGAAGCCGAATGTCATCTGGGTAAGGTCATTGGTGCCGAACGAGAAGAAGTCGGCTACTTCGGCGATCTGGTTGGCAACGAGGGCTGCACGGGGAACTTCGATCATTGTTCCAACTTTGTAGGGTACGCTCTGGCCGGTTTCTTCAAATACCTTGGCTGCAGTGATGTTGATCACGTCGGCCTGGTTCTGGATTTCCTTGAGTGAGCCTACGAGAGGAATCATGATTTCGGGGTGCACGTCGATTCCGCGGGCTTTGACTGCGAGAGCGGCTTCGATGATGGCGCGGGTCTGCATCTCGGTGATTTCGGGGTAGGTGATGCCGAGACGGCAGCCACGGTGGCCGAGCATCGGGTTGAATTCTTCAAGAGAGTCAACCTTGGCCTTTACTTCTTCGAGGGTGATGCCCATTTCTTCGGCCATTACCTTCTGAGTGGCGGTCTGGTGGGGTACGAATTCGTGCAAGGGGGGATCGAGGAGGCGGATGGTCACTCCGTAGCCGTCCATCGCTTCGAAGATGCCTTCGAAGTCACCGCGCTGCATCGGGAGAAGTTTGGCGAGGGCTACTCGACGGCCTTCTTCGTCAGATGCGAGGATCATTTCGCGTACGGCTTTGATGCGGTCGCCTTCGAAGAACATGTGTTCTGTGCGGCAGAGACCGATGCCCTGTGCGCCGAAGTGGCGGGCCTGTTTAGCGTCGCGGGGTGAGTCTGCGTTGGTGCGGACGAGTGTCTTGGTGTATTTTGACGCAAGGTTCATGATTGCGCCAAAGTCACCGCCGAGTTCAGGTTCGGTTGTGGGAACCTGGCCGTTGTAGACTTCGCCTGTCGAGCCGTTGAGTGAGATCCAGTCACCTTCTTTGTAGACTTTGCCACCCATTTCAACTGTTTTTTCTTTGTAGTCAACGCGGATTTCACCTGCGCCTGACACACAGCATTTGCCCATGCCGCGGGCTACTACGGCTGCGTGAGATGTCATACCGCCACGCATTGTGAGGATGCCCTGGGCTACGGCCATACCGCGGAGGTCTTCGGGAGATGTTTCGATGCGGACGAGCACGACTTTGCGTTTCTTCTCGCTCCAGGCTTCTGCTTCTTCAGCTGAGAATACGATCTGGCCGGCGGCTGCGCCGGGAGATGCGGGAAGACCCTTTGCCACGACTTCTGCGCGCTTGAGGGCGGCTTTGTCGAAGACGGGGTGGAGGAGTTCGTCGAGTTTCTGCGGTTCCATGCGCTTGAGCACGGTCTTTTCGTCGATTTCGCCTGCGCGGAGAAGATCCATTGCGATCTTAACCATTGCAGCGCCGGTGCGCTTGCCGTTGCGGGTCTGGAGCATCCAGAGTTTGCCGTCCTGGATGGTGAATTCCATATCCTGCATGTCTTTATAATAGTCTTCGAGGCGGCCTGCGATTGCGATGAGTTCGGCGGCGCAGACAGGCATTGACTCTTCGAGTGAAGGATATTTTTCAGCGCGCACTTCTTCGCTGATGCCCTGGAGGGCGGCCCAACGGCGTGAGCCTTCCACTGTGATCTGCTGGGGGGTGCGGATGCCGGCAACCACGTCTTCGCCTTGAGCGTTGATGAGGTATTCGCCGTTGAAGATATTTTCGCCGGTTGCTGCGTCACGGCTGAATGCCACACCGGTTGCTGAGTTGTCGCCCATGTTGCCATAGACCATAGCCTGTACGTTGACGGCTGTGCCCCATTCTTCGGGGATCTGGTTCATGCGGCGGTAGAGGATGGCGCGTTCGTTCATCCAGCTGTCGAACACTGCGCAGATGCCACCCCAGAGCTGTTCCCATGCGTCGTTGGGGAAGTCTTTGCCTGTATATTCCTTTACAGCGGCTTTGAAGAGCTTCACAAGGTTCTGGAGGTCTTCCACGGTAAGTTCGGTGTCAAGCTTGACGCCTTTTTCTTCCTTGACCTTGTCCATGATTTCTTCGAAGGGATCTATGTCAGCTTTGCTTTTGGGCTTCATGCCGAGCACAACGTCGCCATACATCTGTACGAAACGACGGTAGCTGTCCCATGCGAAACGGGCGTTGCCGCTCTTTTTGGCGAGAGATTCAACTGTAGCGTCGTTCATACCGAGGTTGAGGACGGTGTCCATCATGCCAGGCATTGATGCGCGGGCTCCTGAGCGTACTGACACGAGAAGGGGGTTCTCAGGATCGTTGAATTTTTTGCCGGTGAGCTGCTCGACGTGAGCAATTGCGGCCTGAACTTCAGCAGTAAGATCTTTGACAACTTTGTCACGGCCATACTGGGTGTACTCGGTGCAGACTTCGGTTGTGATAGTGAAACCGGGAGGCACCGGCATACCGAGAAGGTTCATTTCGGCGAGGTTCGCGCCTTTGCCGCCGAGGAGATTGCGCATGGAGGCATTGCCTTCAGCTTTGCCGTCTCCAAATGTATAAACTCTTTTCATTCTGTTAATTAGATATTGATAATGTTGTTGTTGTTTCTGTGTATTATAGCTTTGAGGTTAACACTAATGCAAAGTTAATGTTTTTTTTGGCTCAAAGCAATGTTTTTGTGGTTCTTTTGAGAAAATTACGTATGTTTATATTGCTAATGTTCGGTGTAGAGTTCGTGGGTAGGGTGTAGGGTCAGTCGTAATTTATTACGCGTGAGGGCGGAATGGTTGTGATTATGGCTGATGGAAGGATCAGCACAAGGGCTGAAACGAGGATGATTCCTGCGTTCAGTATGAGCAGTGCGGCCAGATTGAATTCCATCGGGACATGGTCCAGGTAATAGGCTTCGGGGTCAAGCGGTATGAAGCCTGTGGCGGTCTGAAGGAGTATTATGCCGATGGCAATCGCATTGCCTATGAGAAGTCCCCAGGCGAGCAGACGCATGGTCAGCCATACGAAAGCTCTGCGTATCAGCGAATCTGATGCGCCGAGGGCTTTGAGGATGCCGATCATGTTGACCCGCCGGAGAATCAGGATGAAAAGCGATGACACGAGTGTCAGGCATGTCAGCAGTGACATGATTGTGAGAATGACAACCACATTCGTGTCTAACAATGCCAGCCAGTTGAAGTAGAGGGCTGCGCTTGAATGGACATCTGTGACGGAATAGAATTTGTCGGAACGTCCGGTGTAGATATCGTCCATCAGCGTTGCTGACAGTCTGCCTGCGGTCTCCGTGATTTCTGCATCGCTGTCAAGTCCGTTGATTTCCACGACTGTGCCGAGCCGTTCGTCGATGCCGGCCAGGGCGCTGAGCATAGGCAGTGTGGCAAAGATATAGGCGTTGTCATACTCGCTGAAATGAGTGTCATAGATTCCGGCTATTTTCAGGCGGCGTGTGCGGTATGTGTCACCTCCGAGAAAATATGCATCGATCTTATCGCCACAGTCCACATTCAGTTTCTGCGCGATGTTATGGGAGATTACTGTGTGATATAGGGTTGAATCCGCATTGTAGTCAGGAATGGTCCCCGCTGTCAGGTTCTCGCTCACGAATTTCCAGTCGTGATCCCGGTCCATGCCTTTCACTACGGCGCCGGTGAAGTTGTCAGGCGTTTTCAGGATGACAGGCTGCCTGATTGTCAGAGTCGCGGATGCGTTCTGAGGCAGAGTCTTCAATGCTCTGTCAAGATCGTCGATATTGATCAGAGATCCGTCGCGCCCGTCAGATGGTCCGTGGAGCGAAAGCGTGATCTGGGAGTCGAAGCCCATGATTTTGTGGCGGATCTCGTTTTTGAAACCCATCATGACGGCAATCGACAGCAACATCACGATCACGGAAAGTGCTATTCCGGTGACCGCGATGGCTATTCCAGACTGCGTTCTTCCTGATGCGGTGCGCAGGCTGAGCCGACGTGCTATGAACAAGGCAAGAGTCATGTCGGCGACAAAATTAAATAAATTCCGTGAGTTTTGCCCAAACGGACTTCTAAAATTTGCTATGCAGGCCTCAGATAAGGAGCGCTATGCGATAGACGATAAACGCTACAACCCAGGCTATGGCTGTGTTGTAAAGCACTGAAAACAGTCCGTAGCGCGGATTGCCGGTTTCCTTCACAATGGCAGTTATAGTGGCGATGCATGGGCAATAGAGCAGGATGAATATCATGAAGCTGAGTGCGGCGGCAGCTGTGAAATCCGGCTTGCCGGTGGCTTCGTTTGGCGATGTCAGGCGTGCTGAAAGGGTCTGCTCGCTTGCCTCTTCATCGCCGGTATAGAGCACGCCGAGGGTGGAGACCACAATCTCTTTGGCCGGTACTCCGGCAAGAGCCGCTACAGATGCGCGCCAGTGGAATCCAAGCGGTTCGAGCAGCGGGTTTATGGCTTTGCCGGCCATTTCGAGATAGCTGTCACGCGAGGGGTCTATGGCCGAATCGTCTGTCACGGTTTCGGCTGACACATTCTGAGCGTTTTGCCCGTCGTGAAGAGGGAAATAGTTGAGGGCCCAGACAAGAATACTTGCCACGAGGATCACGCCGCCCATTTTGCGCAGATACTGTTCGCCTTTGCCCCACATGTGGCGCAGTGTGGCTTTGAGCGTCGGCACACGGTATGGAGGGAGCTCCATGACGAACGGTGTCACATCCTGCCCGAAATGGAAGCGGCGCAACATGCGGGCTGTGAATCCGGCCACTATGATGCCGGAGAAGTAGAGGCACATGAACACCAGAGTGGCATGGTCGGGGAAGAATGTACCTATGAGCAGCACATAGATGGGCAGACGGGCCGAGCAGCTGATGAATGGGTTTATGAGTATGGTGATCAGTCGGCTTGAGCGGCTTTCGATAGACCGGCAGGCCATGATAGAGGGGACGGTGCAGCCGAAGCCCATGACCAGCGGGATGAAAGATTTGCCGTGAAGGCCCAGGCGGTGCATCACCTTGTCCATAATAAACGCTGCGCGGGCCATATAGCCTGAATCTTCCATGAACGAGATGCAGAGATACAGAATCAGTATGTTGGGGAGGAAGACAATCACACCGCCTACACCGCCTATGATGCCGTCGGCTATCAGGTCTTTGATCATGCCGTCAGGCATATATTCCCTGACCATCTCTCCCAGCCATCCGACAGCACTTTCTATCCATTCCATAGGGTAGGAGCCTAACTCGAATGTGGCCCAGAAGATGAAGGCCATTATACCTATAAATATAGGGAAGCCGAACAGGCGGTTGGTGACTATGGTGTCGATTATGTGGGTCGAGTTGATCTCTTCTTTTTTTGACGATTCAAGAGTTTCGGCCAGAGCGCCGGCTATGAAGCCGTATTTGGCATTGGCTATCGACATGTTTACGTCTGCATCTTTCTGTATTTCTGAGAGCTTTTGCAGCTTTTTGTTGCGGAGATCAAGAATTTCTTTGCCGTCGGGAAGAGATCTGACCATATCTTCTACTTCGGCATCGGATTCGAGAAGCTTGATAGCAAGATAGCGGGGCGAGAAATGCCGTCCGATATGCGGATTTTCTTTCAGTGTGTCTTTGATTTCTGAAAGGGCCTGCTCGATGTCGTTGCCGAGGTTTACATGTATGTGTCTGACGGCAGGATCGGTTCCTTCAAACACGCTTATCACAGTGTCGAAAAGTTCATCTATGCCGGACCCGTTGCGGGCTGAGGTCGGGACTATAGGCACACCGATCATCTCGCCAAGGGTCTTGAAGTCGAGTTTCCGTCCGGAGCGTTCAAGTTCGTCGGCCATGTTGAGTGCTATGACCATACTCCGGTCCATGTCAATCAGCTCTGTGGTCAGATAAAGGTTACGCTCAAGATTGGAAGCGTCGACCACATTGATGATCACGTCCGGAGTCTTTTCTTTCAGATAGCGTCTGACATAGAGCTCTTCCGGAGAGTATGACGCCAGGGAGTAAGTGCCGGGCAGGTCGACTATGTTGAAGCGGAATCCTTTGTACTTGAAGGTGCCTGACTTGGCATCTACGGTTACACCGCTGTAATTGCCTACATGCTCACGTGCCCCTGAGGCAATATTGAACAGCGTGGTTTTGCCGCAGTTGGGATTTCCGATGAGGGCTACATTTATGGTGCGCAGTCCTTTTTCATGAGTCTGAACCGGCATGGCTTTCTCACTGATGGTCTCAGTGTGGTTATGTAGTGCGGTTTCTGCTGTGGCGCTATTCCCGTCGTCAGCGATTATTTCGACCAGTTCGGCTTCAGACCGGCGGAGAGAAACCTCATAGTCCATTATCTGATATTTCACAGGGTCGTGAAGCGGAGCGTCGAGCAACACTTTGACTTCACGGCCTCTGACGAAGCCCATTTCCAGCATTCGCTTGCGGAAGGCTCCGTGGCCAAGTATTTTCACTACTATTCCGGTTTCGCCCGGTTTAAGATCGGATAGTCGCATGGATAAAAACGTTATAATGATGCAGTCTTGCAGGGATGGCTGCAAAACGGGGATGCAAACTTAAGAATTATTTATATAATAGGAAATACCTAAAAATAGTGATATGGATTTCCACGGTTGCAGGACAATAAACAGCCCGAAATTCAGTTATAAATTTGTATAAATATTTGTTTTTGCATCATGCGCCTATTCCGCCTAATAATATTACTGACAATATGTGTCTTTGCCGGGACGTCTTTTTCGGCTGTCGCTCAAGACAAAAATGACTTCAATCCGGTTGAGACCGGTGTCAACTCGCTGAACATCGCCCCGGATGCGCGAGGTGCTGCGATGGGTGATCTCGGAGCCGCGACTGAGCCGGATGCCAACAGCCAGTTCTGGAATCCGTCAAAATATGCCTTTGCTTATTCACAGGCTGCTGTGTCGCTCAGCTATACTCCCTGGCTGCGTAAACTCGTCAATGACATTTTTCTTGCAAATCTTTCAGGCTATTGGAAGGTCGGCTCGGAAGACAATCAGGCCGTATCAGCCTCATTGCGCTATTTTTCACTCGGTGAGGTGACAACAGATCCCACCGGAGGCTCTGCCGGGCAGACTCTGAACCCCTATGAAATGTCGATTGATGTCGGTTACTCACGTAAGCTCTCCGAAAAGTTTTCTATGGGTATAGTTTTCCGCTACATCTACAGTGACCTCGGATTCGGCTATGACAGTGACGCGAGTCAGTCTACGGGAGCATCTGCTTTTGCCGCGGATATCGCAGGTTATTTCACATCATATCCGATCATAGGCCGCAATGAATGCCAGTGGTCATGGGGATGGAACATTTCAAATATCGGATCGAAGGTCGAATATCAGAACGGTGACAATCCGGCATTTCTTCCGACCAATCTGAAAATCGGAACATCATTCACTTATCCTCTCGCCGATTATCACAACATCGCTTTCAATCTCGACCTCAATAAACTTCTTGTGCCTACCAAACCTCGCCGTTCGGACTATCCGGATGGTATTGAAGGTGAAAAAGAATGGGTGATAGCAGAGGATGACTGGCGCAACATGTCGCCGATCACCGGAATTTTCAAATCGTTCACCGATGCTCCGGGCGGATTGAAAGAGGAACTTCGTGAGATTTCATGGTCGCTTGGCGCGGAGTACAATTATAACCAGCAGTTTTTCCTGCGGGCCGGATATTATTACCAGAACCCCACCAAAGGCAACCTCCAGTATTTTGGCCTCGGAGCCGGTTTTGCTCTGAATGTGCTCCGTCTTGATGCCAGTTATATGCTTGCCACCGCCCAGACCTCACCTCTCGACCAGACTCTCCGTTTCACCCTCACTTTCGACATGGACGGTATAAAGGAAATCTTTGGAAGAAAATAAAACAACCTCTTAGAATCATGATGATACGTACCGGAATGGGTTATGACGTTCATCGTCTGACAGACAATCGAGATCTTATACTCTGCGGTGTAAAAATACCTTATGAAAAAGGGCTTCTCGGCCATAGTGATGCCGATGTGGCCCTTCATGCTTTGGCTGACGCTCTTCTCGGAGCTGCAGCCATGCGTGATATCGGCTATCATTTCCCTGACACAGACCAGGCTTATGCCGGAGCAGACTCTCGTGTGCTTCTGCGGCGTGTGGTCGAGCTGATTGCCGGAGAGGGATTTTCAATCAACAATGTTGATGTGACAATTGTGGCCCAGCGCCCGAAACTTCTGACATACATTCCTCAGATGATCGGGAATGTAGCTTCTGATTTGGGAATTGCCTCACGTTGTGTCTCGGTCAAGGCTACTACTACTGAACGTCTTGGTTTCGAAGGCCGTGGCGAGGGAATTTCGGCTTTTGCTGTAGCAACCCTTTCAGACTCCGGATCATGCAGAGAATGAACCGACGGCAATGGCTTGGCCGTGTAGGCGGAATTGCTTTCGGATCGATGGCCTTCACTTCGTGCGGGGTGCGTCCGGAGGCTCTTGCCGAGGTGGATAACGTTTCGCCGCGTGTGGCTGATGCTTACGAGCCTATCAGCCAGATTGACTGTGTGGCCTGTGACAACTGTATGCCTTGCCCGTATGGCATCAATATCCCTGACAATCTTATTTTTGTAGATCAGGCACGGTATCGCGGTTATCTCCCAGGTGAGATTGACGACCCTGATTTCAAGTCCAAAGCCGATATATTCTTTGACCGTTTTTGTAACAGTATCCCGGATTCTCAGCAGGCTCAGCACTGCATAAACTGCGGAGTGTGTCTGCCGATGTGTCCCGACCACATCGACATACCGCGCCGCATGGCGCAGATCACAGCCTTGACCGATCTGATACGTAATCTTCGTTGTCTTGAAAAATGAAGAAGTCTGTCAATAGTCTCCGTCTGGGGCGCACTCTGGTTGCGATAGTCGTCTTTTCGCTTTTCATAGGTCTGTTTGCCGATTACGGGCAGACGGTACCGACTGTGGCTTCATGGCTTGCCAAAGTCCAGATATTTCCTGCGGCAATGGCATTTTCATTGGCTACATTTGTGATCTGGCTTATCGTGACGCTGCTTTTTGGCCGAATCTACTGCTCGACATTCTGTCCGCTCGGCATATATCAGGACCTTTGTTCGCGTTTGCCCCGTATGGGCCGACGTGTCAAGCCCCGCTGGCATTATCATTACTCTTTGCCTCACACTTCATTGCGCCACATCACATTGTTTATTGTGGTGCTTTCGATCTTTCTCGGCATTTCAGCCGTAACATCCTTTTTTGACCCTTACAGTGTCTTTGGCCGCTTTGGTCTGAATGTGGTCAGGCCGCTTTGGGGTGAGATTCTGAACGTCTGGTATGAAATAGAAAAGCAACCGCAGCTGCGTGTTGCCGTGGCTTCCGGTCTCGGCATCTCGATAGCCGTGGTGACCATGCTTATAGTAGGCTTTATCGCATTTCTGCATGGACGTACGGTGTGCAATTCAGTGTGCCCTGTAGGTACAACACTGAGCTTTGTTTCGAGATATTCTATTTTTCATATAGATATCAATACAGACAAGTGTATTCAGTGTCGAAAGTGTGAGCATAGATGTAAATCATCGTGCATTGATCTCGTCAGTCATGTGGTCGACACATCACGCTGTGTTGTCTGCTTCGACTGTCTTTCTGATTGCCCTAATGATGCGATAAGCTATACGTTCAACCGTCATCAGCTGTCAATACCTCTGATGCAGAAGGTCCGCAACCCGATTGCCGGATCGGCTGCCGGAATGCAGGGGGGGCATCTGGAAACTGCTTCCGGTCACAAGTCTGATAAGAGCGAAGTCTCGGCAGCAGCGCCGAAACTTCTTGACCGGCGTAGATTTTTGACTGTGGGCGCTGTTGTCGCGGCGGCTCCTATGGTGGCAAAGGCTGCTGATGCGCTTGCATCTGTGTCGCCACGGCGCCGTTCGCTTGCAGTGCCGCCGCCGGGCGTACGTAGCCGCCGGGAATTTCTTGACCGATGCACCTCATGCGGACTCTGCATCAGCCACTGCCCGCAGGGAGTGCTTAAAGCATCTCTTGAAGAATACGGCCTGCTCAGGGCACTCCATCCTGTAAAGGACTACGATCTGTCATGGTGTGTCTATGACTGCACGCGATGTGCCGACCTGTGTCCCACGGGAGCATTGCATCCGTTGACCATATCCGAGAAACGCCGCAATCGGGTAGGGCTTGCCGATGTTGACCGGTCATTGTGCATTTCATATAACGATGGCGTGAACTGCGGTGCATGTTCAAGGCGCTGTCCGGCTGATGCCATAAGCATGACGCCTGCATCTGGCAGTAACGGACCCTTGCCGGTTGTGGATGCTTCCCGCTGTATAGGCTGCGGGGCATGTCAGTATGTCTGCCCCTCGCGGCCGAAAGCGATTGTTGTAAACGGAATCTCCTGACATTTCAGAGAGTATAAAAATTTGAATAATCATGAAACAATATCTCGACCTGCTCGACAAGATAATGACCGACGGCATTGACCGCGGTGACAGAACCGGGACCGGAACCCGCAGTATTTTCGGACATCAGATGCGGTTTGATCTCAGTGAGGGTTTCCCGTTGCTGACAACCAAGAAATTACATCTGAAGTCGATAATCTATGAACTTCTCTGGTTTCTGAAAGGTGATACAAATGTACATTATCTGCAGGAAAACGGAGTGCGCATCTGGAATGAGTGGGCTGATGACGAAGGCGAACTCGGTCCGGTCTATGGCTCCCAGTGGCGCTCCTGGCCTGATTACAACGGTGGCCATATAGACCAGATTTCTGAAGTGATCCGAACCATCCGCGAAAACCCCGAATCGCGCCGCATAATAGTAAGCGCGTGGAATGTAGCCGCTCTACCTCAGATGGCTCTTCCTCCATGCCATCTGCTGTTTCAGTTCTATGTGGCTGACGGCCGTCTGTCACTTATGCTCTATCAGCGTAGTGCCGACTGTTTCCTCGGTGTGCCGTTCAATATCGCATCATATGCTCTTCTGCTTATGATGGTGGCGCAGGTCACAGGGCTGCAACCGGGAGAGTTCATCCACACACTCGGCGACACTCATATATATCACAATCATTTCGAACAGGTACGCACTCAGCTTCAGCGTACTCCCGGCCGTCTGCCGCGTATGCGCATCAATCCCGACGTGAAGGATATATTCGATTTCAAATATGAGGATTTTCAGCTTGAAGATTACGAAGCTCAGCCCCACATCAAAGCTACAGTAGCCGTATGACGATTCCGACATCAACCTCAGCCCCTGCGATAATAGTGGCATGCACACGTGATTTCGCCATCGGCCGTGACGGCGATCTGCTTTATCACATAAGCGAAGATCTTAAAAGATTCAAATCGCTCACTATGGCTCATCCTATAATCATGGGGCGCCGTACATTCGAATCTTTTCCGAAAGGAGCTCTTCCGGGGCGTCGCAATATAGTGGTGACCCGCAATCGGACTTATACGGCTCCGGGCATCGAGACAGTCTCTTCTCTTGAAGAGGCGTTAGACCTTTGTGGTCCTGACAGTCCGGCTCCATATATCATAGGTGGTGGAGAAATCTACCGTCAGGCATTGCGCCTGACCGATAGGATCGAACTGACTCTGATAGATGCGACCGCACCTGACGCAGATACTCTTTTTCCGAAACTTGAAATTGACGAATGGTCAGTCGAGACTGAACATGGATTGCAGCCTTTTAATCCGGATACAATCACCTTTGAATATACTGATCCGCGAACATCCGTGCGCTACGCTTTTCTGACCTTGGTGAGGTCCCGAATGTAGGTCATCTGATTATATTGCGGATATCAATCGGTTTTGCTGACTCAATCGGTAGCATGGCGTTGACCATGAATGCACATGTTATCCCGTAACGGTTGCCCGGCAAGATGTCATCCGGCCTCAGAGCGACAGCCGATACTTTCCCGGATTCGAGCAGATGTGACAGCATTACTCCGCGAAGCAACTGACGGTCGGATGTAAGGAAACGTTCTCCGGCAGCAAAGACCAGGTTTGAATATGAGGTGTCGGTAATGAAACCGTCTTTCACTATTATCACTTCATCGGCATCACCCCGCATTTCCGCAAGGTCTGTGAGCGCACTTCTGTCGGAATACTTGAGGTGATAGTCGATGTTTCCGCCATCGACTAATTTCAGCGATTCGATTTTTCGGGGAGTATAGGGCTCAAACTCCACGCTGTGTATTTCGCGGCCATATCTCACCCTGCATTTCACAGTCCTGTTTTTCAGATTTTCAGGTACAGGCGGAAGCCATGACATGTCGGGCACTACGCAGGCAGAGCCGAATACTTCAAGACGTGTTCTCTCCATGCGTCTGCCATGCAGTTCGAGCAGATGGAACTTTCCATCGCTCCAGCGTATGGTTTCAATGAATAGCGGGTTATTCAGTGTCATTGTGGTAGATATACTTTTGTCAGTACCTCCTGGTACTCGTCGTCGCATTGGCTGTTTATCGTAATTCCACCTCCGCTGTGGAAGTAGAGCGCACCATCGTTATCGCGTTGCACACAACGGATCATCACGGCGGTGTCCATAATCTTTCCATCGAAAAATCCGAACACTCCTGTGTACCATCCGCGTGGTGCGTCTTCCGCACTTTTGATTAGCCGGACAGTGGCCTCTTTGGGCGCACCTGTGATGCTCCCTGCCGGTAACAGAGGCAGAATCAGATCGCCGAAATCATATTCTTTTCCAGCCGGAAGGCTACCAGAGATTTCAGAACTTGTCTGGAGGATAGTCTTGCCTGTGGCAGATATTTTTTCAACATATCGGAATCGGACTACTTTTACATTTTCAGCAATTGAATTCAGATCATTGCGCATAAGGTCGACTATGGTATAGTGTTCACACAATTCCTTGTAGTCTGCCATCAGTGTTTCTTCGGCTTGCGGAACCGAGGCATCAATGGTGCCTTTCATGGGATAGGTTGATATACGGCCGTCGGATATTCTGACGAACGGTTCCGGAGAGAAACAGATGAACTCGTCACCTATCAGTATTTTGTAAGGAGCCTTGACCAGGCAGAACAGATCTGTGAGCGAGCAATTGCATGTCACCTTTGTGCGTACCGTCAGATTTGTCAGAAATGAATCGCCGCGCATCAGTCCCTTCATGACAGTGTTAAACATAGACCGATAGTCACGGATGTCAGTCACTTCGACAATTTTAAGTGATGGCTGTAGTTGGCATCCGCCTTCTGTATCCATATTCCCGACACCGTTGACAGACCACAGAATATCGCGGCACTCCCGGATATCATCTCTGACAAACCCCTTGCGGGCGTCAAAATCGATTCCCCAGATAAAAGGGATATGCTTGCGCCCCAGATCGTTCATCTGTCGGCGCAGCTCTTCACGTGAAATTGTCGGGTAAGGCATTGGTCGGTGTCTGATGGTTACAGACCACAAAATTATGAAAATAATTGGAGGGATATTCAATAAAGCGTAATTTTGCAGCCCCGAAGTCCGGCATTAATTCATTCAGACCATAAAGACCAACAGAATCACATCAACTCATATGCGGCTGCTGATTATCGACAACCACGATTCATTTGTCCACAACATAATCGGACTATTGAGAGACTGTGTCAGCAGGATGCCGTTCCGGCTATCGTGGGATGTGGTAAAAAACGATGAAATTCCATTTGACTGTATTGATAATTATGATGCGCTTATAATCTCACCCGGTCCGGGCTTGCCTGCAGAAGCTTCAGGGCTGATGAAAGCGATTGATTTGTGCTCGCAAACCAAGCCGATCCTGGGAATCTGTCTCGGATGTCAGGCTATAGCCGAGTATTTCGGTGGATCGCTCAGGCATCTTGACCATCCCGCTCACGGCCATCTGTCGGTATTGAAAAATGTCGATGCGTCTGATCCCTTGCTCGGATGTGTAGGGAGTGAGACAATCGCGGTCGGGCGTTATCATTCGTGGGTTGTTGCGAAAGAAACGCTGCCGTCATCGCTTGCTGTAAGTTCGCAAGACGAAGACGGCAACATAATGTCTGTACGCCATACTGAATTGCCGGTTTTTGGCCTTCAGTTTCATCCTGAAAGCATTATAAGCAACTGTGGCGCCGATATAATAGGTGGATTCCTTTCAATAGTCCGATCACGGACCGGCCGCGCTGTCAGTCTTGACTGAGACTTGAAAGGTAGGTGTGGATTCCCTTGGCTGCATTCCGTCCGGAAGCGATGCAGCGGACCACGAGAGATGCTCCGGTGGCCACATCGCCTGCTGCGAACACTTTCTTGACACTTGACTGGCCTGAAGAGTCGGTGCTTACATTGCCACGGGTATCTTTATCGATTCCGAGCGTGTCTATTATCCCTTCGGCAACAGGATTTGTGAAACCCATAGCCAGCAGCACGAGTTCAGCTTTGATCACATCCGTATTGCCGGTATGTATCAGGTTCATGCGTCCGCTTTCAGGATCTTTTTCCCATCTGACTTCCTCGACTTCGACTTCCTTGACACGGCCGTCTTTATCGGCGATGAACTTGCGGGTGTCGAGCAGCCATCTGCGGTCACACCCTTCAAGATGTGAACTCGAAGTCTTGAGCACTACAGGCCAGTAGGGCCAGGGAGTGTCCGGATTGTCGCCTACCGGAGGCTTGGGCATGATTTCGATCTGAGTGACGGAAAGCGCGCCTTGCCTGTGAGCTGTGCCCACACAGTCGCTGCCCGTATCGCCGCCGCCGATCACAAGCACGTTTTTCCCTTTGGCTGAAATCCGTTCTTCACGGCTGATCTCAACTCCGGCATTTACTCTGTTCTGCTGCTGAAGAAGTTCAAGAGCGAAGTGAACGCCTTTCAGATCTCGTCCATCCACGTTGAGATCGCGGGCCACTTCGGCGCCCATTGCCAGACAGACTGCATCGAAGTCTTTCAGGGTATCTTTGATTGAGATGTCGGTTCCCACTTTGACTCCGCAGCGAAACTCGATGCCTTCTTCTTTCAGCAGATTCAGACGGCGATCGATAATGCTTTTGTTCAGTTTGAAATCCGGAATGCCAAAGCGGAGCAAGCCTCCGGGAGCTTCGTTTTTTTCAAAGACAGTCACACTGTGGCCTTTCCGGTTTAGCTGGTTGGCACAGGCGAGACCTGCAGGGCCTGACCCGATGACCGCCACCCGCCGGCCGCTGCGCTTTTGGGGAGGTCGGGCTGTTACATAGCCTTCGGCGAAGGCCCGCTCCACTATGGCTGCCTCATTCTCGCGGATAGTGACTGCTTCGTGCTGCTTGTTGAGCACACAGCCTTTCTCGCAGAGAGCAGGGCAGATACGTCCGGTGAATTCCGGAAAGTCATCGGTCATGGTCAGCAGTTCATATGCACCTTTGATGTCGTTTTTATACAGGCGGTCCTGCCATTCCGGCTGTCTGTTGCCGAGCGGACAGCTCCAGTGACAGAACGGCACTCCGCATTCCATGCAGCGAGATGCCTGCAGGCGGCGGTCTTCAGTGTTGAGAGTCTGTTCGACTTCTCCATAGTCATTGACGCGGTCGTGTACCGGGCGATAGCCGGCTTCCTTGCGCGGTATATTAAGAAATGCAGTAGGATTTCCCATTTTTTTTGATTGCGTTAGAGAATGGTGGTGTAATAACGGATTATAGAAAGCCTTCCGGTGATCAGTCCATCTGCATGGATGCTATTCGACGTTCAAGATTGGCCACTTTTTCATCGTGAAGCACCTTCTTGTATTCGATAGGTATCACTTTGATGAACTGACCCACATAGTTGTCCCAGTCATCAAGCATGGCTCCGGCGAGCGGGCTGTGTGTGTAGCGGTAGTGATTGCTGATGAGTTTGTAAAGTTCGCGGTTGTCAGCCATCTCCTCGATCAGCGATAGTTCCACCATTTCCATGTTGCAGAAGTAGTCAAAATCGCCGTCAGGATTCCATACATAAGCTATGCCGCCGCTCATGCCGGCTGCGAAGTTGCGGCCGGTAGAGCCGAGGACTACGGTGCGGCCACCGGTCATATACTCGCAGCAGTGGTCTCCGACACCTTCAACCACGGCGGTCGCTCCGGAGTTTCTGACGCAGAAGCGTTCGCCCACACGTCCGTTGATATAGATTTCACCTGATGTGGCACCATATAGAATGGTGTTTCCGGCAATAATATTCTCCTGAGGCCTGAATGAAGATCCTTGAGGTGGCACGATTACGATCTTGCCTCCGGATAGGCCCTTGCCTACATAGTCATTGGCGTCTCCCTCCAGGCGGAATGAAATTCCGTGGGCGAGGAATGCTCCGAAACTCTGTCCGGCCGCGCCTTTGAACGTGCAGTTGACGGTGCTGTCAGGAAGTCCGTCATTGCCGAATTTTTTAGCGATCACACCTGAAAGCATAGCTCCGACAGAGCGGTCGGTGTTGCAGATCGGGAATTCGAGTTCTACCGGCATTACCGACTCGATGGCCGGATAGCAGCGGCTGATTATCTCGCGGTCAAGCACCCGGTCTATGTCATGCTTCTGTGCGATTACATTTATGATAGAGTTTGTCTGCGTCTCTTCCGGCATGTGGAGCAGTCTGCTGAAATCAAGCCCTGCGGTTTTTCCGTTTTCCAAGCCGGCTTTGATGCAAAGCATATCGGCACGGCCTATGATCTCATCGAGTTTTCTCACGCCGATCTCGGCCAGAGTCTCTCTGATTTCGCGGGCAAGGAAGCGGAAAAAGTTGACCACATATTCCGATCGTCCGGCAAAGCGTTTGCGCAGTTCCTCATTCTGGGTCGCCACACCCACGGGGCAGGTGTTCTTGTGGCATTTGCGCATCATTACGCAGCCGAGCACAATGAGTGCGCTTGTTGCGAACCCGTATTCCTCCGCGCCGAGCATTGCCATGATGATCACATCACGCGCGCTTTTGAGTTGTCCGTCTGCCTGGAGTTTCACTTGTCCGCGCAGGTTGTTGATGACAAGAGTCTGCTGGGTTTCAGCCAGTCCGATTTCTACCGGCACACCGGCATAGCGGATCGAACTTGCCGGAGAGGCACCCGTGCCGCCGTCGCTGCCGCTGATTGTTATGAGATCGCTTTTGGCTTTGGCCACTCCGGCGGCGATTGTACCCACTCCGCTCTCCGATACAAGTTTCACGCTTACTTTGGCCGCGGGATTGACATTTTTGAGGTCAAAAATGAGTTGCGCGAGATCTTCAATGGAATATATGTCATGGTGGGGCGGGGGAGAGATGAGTGAAATGCCCGGAATCGAGTGGCGCGTCCGGGCTATGATCTTGTCGACCTTGAATCCCGGAAGCTGGCCTCCCTCGCCCGGTTTGGCTCCCTGCGCAACCTTGATCTGGATTTCATCGGCGTTGACAAGATATTCGGTTGTCACACCGAAGCGGCCTGATGCCACCTGCTTGATGGCAGAACGGGCCGACGATCCGTCAGGACGCGGGGCAAAGCGTTCAGGGTCTTCACCTCCCTCGCCGGTATTGCTGCGCGCGCCGATAGCATTCATGGCTATGCCGAGAGCTTCGTGGGCCTCGCGGCTGATTGATCCGAAACTCATTGCGCCGGTGACAAAGCGCTTCATGATATCCTCTTCCGGCTCTACTTCATCAAGCGGTATGGGAGCCCCTTTTTTGAAATCAAGAAAATCGCGTATGAATATGGGCTTGGGTTTATTGTCGACCAGCGAAGTGAACTCTTTGAACTTTTTATAGCTTCCGAGGCGGGTGGCAAGTTGCAGTGTGGCGATTGTCTCAGGATTCCAGGCATGGCTTTCGCCGTCTTTGCGGAAAGCATACTGGCCTATGAACGGCAGCGGACTTTCGGTGTTGAAGTCTTCAGAAAAAGCTTCTTTATGAGCGCCGGTTATGTCGCGTGACAGTAGTTCGATGTCTACGCCGCCGATTTTGCTGACGGTGTTGCCGAAATATTCACGGCACATACCCTCTGATAGTCCGACGGCTTCAAAGAGTTGCGCGCCCTTGTAGCTTGTGATTGTCGATATACCCATTTTCGACATCACTTTCAGCAAGCCTTTGTCAACGGCCTTGATATAGTTCTTTGATGCGGTGTCGAAGTCAAGCTGTATGTCGTGGCGCTTTACGAGGTCGTCAATCACGGCAAAGGCAAGATACGGATTGACGGCACTTGCCCCATAACCGCTGAGCAGTGCGAAGTGCATTACCTCGCGGGCATCTGCGGTCTCGATGATCAGAGCTGTCTGTATGCGTTTTTTGTTGTCAATGAGATGGTGATGAACCGCAGAGGTTGCTAAAAGTGACGGTACGGGTGCGTTCTCACTATCAACCCCGCGGTCTGACAGAACAACGTAGTTGCAGCCTTCATCCACAGCTTCTTCGGCTTCGCGGCAGAGGCGCTCGATAGCCTTTACAAGACCTTCATGACCCTCGGCCGCCGGGAAGGTCATTGACAGTTTGCGGGTGTTGAAGCCCTTGTAGCGCAGATTGCAGAGAAGGTCGAGTTCGCGGTTGGTGATGATAGGTCTCTTGAGCAGCACCATTTTACACAGCTCCGGCGACGGATCAAGCAGATTAAGTTTCACGGCTCCGATATAGCTGTCAAGACTCATTACAAGCTCTTCACGCAACGGATCTATGGCCGGGTTGGTGACCTGTGCGAAGTGCTGGCGGAAATAGTTGAAGAGCAACTGGGGCTCTTCCGAGAGAACTGCAAGAGGGGTGTCTTTGCCCATTGAATTGACAGGCTCCTTGCCGTCGGTCAGCATAGGGGTGATTATCTTCTCGACCTCTTCGCGGTTATAGAGGAATGCGTGAAGCATTCGGCGGAAATCCGTTACGGTGTTCTCAACCTTACGGCCTGAGCTGATATTGTCAAGGTTGATCCTGTTGCGCGAAAGCCAGTCTCGGTAAGGAAATTCTGACGCAAGAGCCTCTTTAAGCTCAGCATCGTGGTAGATTTTCCCTTCTTCCATATCGACCATGAGCATTTTGCCCGGACGCAGTCGGCCTTTCTCCTTGACTTCTGAAGCATCGAATGGAAGCACGCCCATCTCCGAAGCCAGTACCACGGTGTCATTGTTGGTGATGAGATAGCGGGCCGGGCGCAGGCCGTTGCGGTCGAGCATACCTCCGGCATAACGGCCGTCGCTGAACAGCAGGGCTGCTGGGCCGTCCCAGGCTTCCATGAGGATCGAGTTGTATTCGTAGAACGCTTTCAGTTCCGGAGAGATCGGATTTTTGTCGTTGAACGACTCCGGGACGAGCATGGCCAGTGCGCGAGGCAGACTCATGCCTGACATGACGAAAAATTCAAGCACATTGTCAAGCGAGGCCGAGTCGCTCATGCCTGGCTGAATTATCGGGGTCATGTCACGCTCGCCGAAAGCCGCCGGTTTCAGCATACACTCGCGGGCTTTCATCCACAAGCGGTTGCCCTGGATGGTGTTTATCTCGCCGTTATGTCCGAGCATTCTGAAAGGCTGGGCCAAAGACCAGGTGGGGAAGGTGTTGGTGCTGAAACGGGAATGAACAAGAGCCATCGCCGTGGTGAAACGCGGGTTCATAAGGTCCGGGAAGTAATAGCGCAACTGTAGGCTTGACAGCATTCCTTTATAGACTATGATGCGTGATGACAGGGAGACGATGTAGAAATCGTCTTTTCCCTCAAGCGAGAGCGACCGCACCTTGTTTTCAATGGCTCTGCGCAACAGGTAAAGGCGCAGCTCCACCGGCTCGTCGCTTTCTTCATCAGCAACGAAAATCTGTTTGATGCACGGTTCGGCTGCGCGTGCCACAGATCCAAGCTGCTCGTTGTTGGTCGGCACATCGCGGACAGCAATCAGCTTCAGCCCTAAATCAATGGCTTCGCGTTCGATTATGCCGAGCATTATCTGGCGAGAGTCTTCATCATGGGGCATGAATACCAGACCGGTTCCGTAACGTCCTTTTTCTGGCACAGGGATTCCCTGCAGGAGGATGAATTCATGAGGAATCTGGACCATGATTCCGGCTCCGTCGCCGGTCTTGGGGTCGGCGCCTTCCGCTCCGCGGTGGACCATGTGCTCCAGAACCTGGAGGCCTTTCTCGACAAGCTGGTGCGACTTGATTCCGCGCACGTTGACCAGCAGCCCGACGCCGCAGGCGTCATGTTCGAATCGCGGGTCATAGAGCCCTTCGGCATTCCTGATAGTTTTTTGCATATACATTTGTATTATTATAGGCTGACGTATTAGAGGTTGTTTAAAAACAATAGTTAAAATCTGAGCGAAAGTTTTGAGGTGGAT
>CAMXAZ010000002.1 GCA_947179295.1 uncultured Muribaculaceae bacterium | reverse complement strand
GACCCCTCGCCCGACCCCGCTCCATCATCCGCGCCGCCGGCACCCGCGCGCCGCCATTACACCCTCTGGGAACTCGTGCGCCACGAAGACCACGACCGTCCCGCCCCTCAGTCAGACCCCACCGACTCCGTCCTCGCATCCATCCGGCCGAGCGCATGGCCCGACTGATCCACCCGTTTTTTCACCTTTAAACCATCTCTATGGAACCAAACATTCTCACCACCACCCTCTCAAACGAGATCTCCCCCGAACTCCTGCGCAACGAGATCGACAGCCGCATCGTAAAAATCCGCCCCTCCTCCACCCCTCTTGACCAGATCTCACGCCTCGGCACAGCCCGCCACTCCGGCTCGATGCGAGTGGAATACTACTCGGTCGACACCAAGGAAGGCAACACCACCATCACCGAAAGCAACCGTTCGCTGTCAGTCGAAGCAGGCAAAGCGTTCACGATCAGAGTGGCCAACGGCGCCATCTTCTCCGAAACCGAAACAGTGCTCCTCCCCGGCCTCGCCGTGACAACCGGCAGCTACAAAGGCCAGGCGCTCGTAGGCTACATCACCGAAATCAACGCCGACACCCTCACCCTCATTCCGGTCAACGCCGACAGCACTCCAGCCACATTCGAACTGAAGATCGGCGACCCCGTGGTGCGCATGGGCCGTGCCGCCCGTGAGCTCGACGTGCAGACCACCCAGTTCATAGCCCTCCCCCGCAAAGACTACAACTTCTGCCAGATCTTCAAGAGCCAGGTTGAAGAAAGTCTCTATCAGCGACTCGCCGACAAGGAAGTCGGCTGGGAATTCACCGACCAGGAAGAAGTGGCCATAATGGACATGCGCCTCGGCATGGAAAAATCATTCCTCTTCGGCGCACGCTCCCGCATCGAACTCGCAGCCACAGGCGATGAGGTCTTTCTCACCGGAGGCATCTGGAACCAGACCGACAACACCTTCACCTACTCTGCCGCCGATTTCGACGAGACCGCCCTTGTCAAGCTCGCCCGCAAAGCCTTCACCGGCCACTCCGGATCGGCCCGCAAAGTGCTGATAGCCGGATCGGGACTCATCGAAGCCCTCAACACCTTCAAAGCCGTCCGCACCGTAAGCGCCACAGAGAAGAAAACCGTCTGGGGCATAGACTTCCACCTCATTGTCACCAAGTTCGGCACCCTCTACGTGCACCACTCCGAAGTCTTCGACCTCTGCGGAATGCCTGACAACGGCATGGTCATCGACCCCGAATATCTCACCAAATACAGCCACGTTCCCTTCTCGGCCGAGCGCATCAGCTTCCGCAAACAGGGGCTGCGCAACACCGAAGGAGTAGTCCTCACCGAAGCCTCCTGCCTTGTGCTCCGCCACCCCAACGCTCACATGCGCATCACCGCCCGCTGATCCGCCCCCGTTCAGCCCTTGCCCTCCCGTGGCGGCATCACCGAGGCCGGATCCGCCACAAAAAAAATCCGGAGAGCCCCCACATAGGGAGCCCTCCGGCATTTTTCTTTTTATGAAGTTTTGTTATTTGGCGGGAGTAACGTCAGAAGTCTCAACCTCAAACACGAGCATCGCATTGGGAGCGATACCGGCCTGCGGATTGCCATCCACACCGTAAGCAAGCTTGCCGGGGATATAGAGCATGTACTTCGAACCGTTCTTCATCATTGAAAGACCTTCGCCGAAGCCGGGCACAACGCGGTTGGGGTTCATGACCACACCTTCGGAATTGCTGTCGAATTCCTTACCGTCGATGAGCTTGCCCACGTATTTAACCTTTGCGCTGCCGTTGGCACCTACAGCCTCACCTTCGCCGGCCTTGATCACCTTATAGGCGAGACCCGACTCAGTAACCTTGATTTCTGGATCTTTAGCCATCAGGTCCTTCAGATAAGCCTCACCCTTGGCCACGTTTTCTTTGGCCTCAGGGCTGTTTTCCTTAGCCTCGCGGGCAGCAGCTTCCTGCTTCTGATAGTATTCCATCATCTTCTGCTGGGCCTGCTGGGCAAGAACCTGGAACTCGGTCTGGAGCTCGCGCATCTGGTCTGAATCAACAGAATCGGCAGAGAAAGCCTTGGCATAAGCCTCATAGAGCTTGTTGCGGTCAATGGGCACACCGGCCTCCTCATAGCGGAGAATCTGGCCGAACAGCTGCATACCGAACTGGAATCCGGTCAGATAGCCCTGCTGGGTAGTGTCGGTCATGAGGGCCTGCTTGAGACCGCGGAGAATATCGTCTTTCTTGTAGTTGGCCTGCTGCTCTTCGGGGAGTGTCAGATACTCCGAAAGAAGACGGCTGCCCTGGGCAGAACCCATAGCAACAGAGAGAGAGTCGCCAAAACCTTGGTTGGCATTGTCAGAAGAAGATGTCTTGTTGCATGAAGTAGCACCAAACATCATAGCGGCGACGCCGCATACCATGAGAAGTTTTTTCATAAACTTTGTAATTGTTATTTAATATGGTGTTGTTTCTATTCTAAATACGCATCACAACTGAGAGCGGTCAACCGAAAGCAGCCTGACGGTAAACTCTATGGCCGCGCCCGGAGGAATCACATCGCCTACACCGCGCTCGCCGTAGCCCAGAGAGGCCGGAAGCACAATCCGGTATTCGCCGCCGGGACGCATCATCTGCAGCCCCTCACGGAATCCGGGCACCAGACGCACCAGATCGAAGCTCACAGGCTCCTCGGTCTTGTCGAAGACACTCCCGTCGCTCAGACGGCCCGTGTACTCGATATTGACCTTGTCGGCCTCGCCCGGAAAATCGCCCTCGCCCTCGGTGATCACCTCGAACACGAGCCCCGAAGGAGTCGTCACCGCCCCCTCCTTTCCGGCAGCCTCCGCAAGGAAAGCTGCCTGGCTCTCAGGGGTGAAAGCCGAGGAATCGTAGCCGCCCACGAGCGGTGCAATCTGCCGGTCGATGAACTCACCGGCGCTACCGGCCGTGAAACCGACATTGCCGCCCTTGAGCACCGTGACAATAGCCTTGGCAAACGCCTCGCGGTCAACCTTCATGCCCAGCGCCTCCATATCCCGCAGACCGGACAAGAAATTCATCCCGACACTGATCCCGTTGCGGTAGGCGCTGCTTGCCGAAGTCGTATCGGTCAGAGCCGCCTCCACACCCTCAAGAAAACGGAGATTCTCGGCAGGGCTCAGCCCCCCGGTCTTCACCGAAGTGCCCCAGAACGTGGCCAGCGCCCGCGTAAGCGAATCGGAAGCCGCCGTCTGAGCCTCAGCCGTAAAAGCAAGCGTCAGTGCGGCCGCCATAACCAGCGCCCGCACTGCTCGCATTGCAATACCTTTTATCTGCATATCGCGTTGTCAGTCATCTCAGGCAGAGACGGCAAGCCGTCTTACTTTTTGATGACCTTCAGAAGTTCGACATCGAAAATCAGAGTCGAGTTCGGACCGATCATGCCGCCTGCACCCTGCGGGCCGTAAGCAAGCTGAGAGGGAATGAACAGACGCCACTTCGAACCGGCCTTCATCAGCTGAAGAGCCTCGACCCAGCCGGGAATCACCTGAGTGACACCGAAAGTTGCCGGAACACCGCGCTCTACAGAGCTGTCAAACACAGTGCCGTCAATCAGCTTGCCAGTATAGTGCACCTCAACCTGATCCTGAGCGGTAGGCATCTCGCCGTCACCCTCCTCGATCACCTCATACTGCAGACCTGAAGCAGTGGTCTTGACCTCCACACGCTTGCCGTTCTCTTCAAGGAACTGCTTGCCGGCAGCGGCATTAACGTCGGCCATCTTCGCAGCCTCGGCACGCTGCTTCTCTTCAAGAGCAGTGAAATATTTCTGAATCTCAGCCTTGGCCTCGTCATAAGTCATCTTGGGCTCGCTTCCGTAGAACACAGCGGCAACGCCATCGGCAAAATCCTCAACGTTGATCTCCTGGATTCCGCTCGCACGGAAATTATTGCCCATGCTCAGTCCGAGAGCATAGCTGATACGGTCTAATTCTTTATTTTCCATAATTATATAAGTTCGTTAATTGTCATCAAGTCTGCAAAGATAGGCTATTTTACGGCTACCTCTTTAATATTTTTAATTTAAAAAAGTTAAATCAGCCGTCATGAGCCGTCGCCGATAGAAACCGCAGGCCCCCGTCAGCCCGGCTGACGCATCTGCCCTGACACTCTCTCAGACTTATAACATCCTATTGCGCCAATAGTTGGACCGCCCGCGGCTTAAAACTCGTTAAGACGCGCCAGATACTTGCCTATGATATCGAACTCGATGTTCACACGGCTGCCCGGACGGATATCCTTGAAATTGGTATGCTCGAATGTATAGGGAATGATAGCCACACGGAAAGAGAACTGCTCCGAATCGCACACCGTCAGACTAACGCCGTTGACCGTCACAGAACCCTTCTCAACAGTCACATAGCCCTTTGCGGCCATGCGCGGGTCAACTTCATAGCTGAATTTATAGTAGCGGCTGCCCTCAACCTCCTCAATCTCCTCGCAGACAGCCGTACAGTCCACATGGCCCTGCACTATATGCCCGTCAAGGCGTCCGTTCATAAGCATCGAACGTTCGAGATTCACACGGCTCCCGGCCTCAAGCAGGCCCAGATTACTGCGGTCAAGCGTCTCCTGGATCGCAGTCACGGTATAAGTCCCGTCGCCGGGCAGAGCAACCACAGTCAGACACACACCATTGTGGGCCACACTCTGGTCAATCTTCAGCTCATCGGTAAAACTGCATCTGACGCGCAGATCCACATTGCCCTCACGGCGCACAACTTCAACCACTTCGGCTGCTTCTTCAACGATTCCTGAAAACATATCCAATATTTGTTTTTATGATTCTGATAATTCTGAACTATTGATGCATCCGGACCCCGGATCATCCACACAGGCCACCGCCCGCGTCAGCCGCAGGCAGTCGAAACCCGCGCAAATGTACAAATTTTACCCCGTATTTCAAATAGACCGGGGGTGGAAGAAACTCCTCGTCTCTCCCACCCCCGCAAGGGTCCAATAGTTACCTTAAAAATCTAATTGCATGAAGAAGTCCATACAATACCATAGGTTTTCATAGCATAACATGTCGATTATTCCTGGCGGAAACCATAGCCGTTGGTGATTCCGGAGTTCAGCAGATCCTGATAGCGGAACGGACGCACTGTCACCGGCGACTTGCGGGCCTGATAGTCGGCATCGGTGATGCCGGCAAGCACCTTATAGGCATGAGTGTCCCAGTTCTTGCTGTCCTTGATCAGATCTATGCCCCACGGAGTCTTCACATATCCGTCAGCCTCCCAGGCCTGAGCCTGAGCCGAGCCGGGAGCCACATACTCGAACAGCCCCTTGATGGCTACGTTTGTGGCATTGTGGTTGAACGTGGCATAGCCGAATGATCCGAGCACTCCGTCCCAGTCGTCATGCACACCGCGCCAGCCCGGATAGAGCACCGGATCAGACTCCATGCCTGACGGTGTGGCGGCAGTCAGTCGATAGCCGTAAAGCGTGTGGCTGTCCACATTCTTCACCCAGACATAAGCCGGAATGCGGTTGCCGTTCTCAAACTCGGCATAGCCCTTGTCGCGGATATCTTCAAGCACTCTGGTCATGTCTCTGCGGTTGTTGACAGCCGCCTCCGGAAGCAGACCGCTGCGGATAAGGTCAAAACGTCTTACTCCCTCGCCCACAAACTCCAGTGCGCGCTCCTTGATGACAGCCTTGTACATCGCACTCCAGTCTGTCGAGCTGAATTCTGCGCCGCAGGCCGCAATCCAAGCGTCAAGCTTGCTGTCGACTCCGCCGGGGAAGTTGCGGTTGTGGACACGCGCCAGATATGTCTTTGCCTGACCGTCCTGACCGAGAGCCGCATAGACTTCGGCAAGCATCAGATAGACGTCTGACATGCGCATGTAGCTGACATTGATAGCCGAGTTGCCGTAAGTAGCAGTGTCGGGCTTCTTCATGCGGTTCCAGTCCCATTTGTTGCAGGTAATGCCCACCTTGCCCCAGTTGGCAATGTCAAGCGAGAGCAGAAACTCGCGGCCGTTGCCGTCAGAGCCGGTCACGCAGCATGAAGCATCGCGGCGGGCGTCTTTCGGATCAAACCATCCGTAGTAAACGTGAGGCTGGATGCGGTTCTGACCGCAGCCCACGCAAGGCGCTCCGTAATTGCCGCCCGTCGAGGCACGGCCTATGTAGCCCGGACGGTCGGAACCGCCGTTGTACATGAACGGGATCTCATAGACGCTCTCGTCGGCCAGATCCATCGAATTGTCCTTGTGCATCTGGTTGAACACATACTGATAGGGGCTGTCATAGAGTCGGCCCTGCGCGTCGGTGCCGCGCGGATCGGAAAGATGGAACTGTATCGAGCCGGGCTGCTGCACGCAGGCTTCGAGATATGGACGCGCGGTCTCAAGCACCTGGCGCCAGTCTGCGCGACGGCCATAGACTGCCTTGTTCTGGGGATCTTCCACACAGAGATCGTCAAATGAAAGCGCCTCGCCCTTTCCGTCGGCATAGAAGCCGGCCGCCAGATCAGTGCGGCGGGTGCAATAGCCGGCATTATAAAGCGCTATACGGCCTATGAGACCCTGCACATAGTTGCGGTTCATCACATCGGCACGGACTCCGTTTTCGCCCGCACGGTACATATGAGGCTCAACCTCAATCAGCTTGCTCATGCAGAGATCATAGATGGCGAAGCGCGAGGTCAGACCTTTGGCGCTCTCTCCGGCATGTTCCACAAAAGGCACATCGCCATAGTAGCGGCAAAGCTCAAAGTAGCAGGTAGACCGCAGTGCCACAGCCTGACCGTAGATATCGGAAAGACCGTTAGGCTCCCCGCTCATCAGCGACTTGAAGTTTTCGAGCGACTCGAAGCTGTCTATCAGAGCGTTGCACACACCGATGGTCTTATAGAGATCGCCGAACACTTCCCAGCCCTGCAGGCCGTTGATATTGATGGCCGAGGTACCGGTCGGATAGAAGCCCTTCTCCAACTGGCCGGCGTCACCGTCCTGATAACTGTCCTGAAGGCCTTCCATGTCAGAACCCCATATCGGGCTCCAGAAAATGCCTACCGAGTGGATGTTGCGGTTGGCGCGCAGAAGCTCATAGCCATAGTTGAGGGCTCCGCGGGCCGACTCCTCGCTTGAAAATACAAACTCGCGGTCCGAGATGCTCGGCGAGTTGGTGTCGAGGTAGTCATCGCATCCTGTCATGCCGAGAGCAAAGGCGGATACGAGTGCTATATTTATGAATCTGTTCATTATATGCTATCAATTAGAATGTTTGACATGGTGGTTCTTAGAATGACAGAGAGGCTCCGATGGTCCATGTGCGCGCACGGGGATAGGTGCCGTAGTCCATGTTGAACATCGGGAAATTCCTGATATTGCTGCCGAAGCCCACTGTGCCTGCGGTATTAGTGTTGACTTCGGGGTCAAGACCCTTGTAACCGGTGATGGTGAAAAGGTTGCCGGCTGTCACATAGAGTCGGAAATTGGAGATATGGGCCTTTCTGGTAAGCTGCTGGGGCAGAGTGTAGCCGAGAGTAAGGGTCTGCAGGCGCAGATACGAACCGTCTTCGAGGAATTCAGAAGAGACTATGCCGCTCTGATGGTAGGGAAGAGCCGATTTCGCATGTGCGTTGAGAGCGTTGAGCGCATCGGGGTCAGTCACGGCATAGAGGTCGCCGGCACTGTTGACGTCATAGACCTTGTAGCAGTCGGCTCGCCATGCGCCATACTGGCGTGTGAGGCCCACATACTCGTTGCCCGAAGCATCCATCATGGCATTCGCATTGTAGACCTTGCCTCCGTAGGTCCAGTTGAAGTTGGCCGAAAGATCCCAGCCCTTGTAGCCGAAATCGAGGTGGAAGCTGCCCGTGTGGCGCGGACGCACTTCGCCGAGATTAACGGCATCGGTAGCGTCGATCTTGTTGTCATCATTGGTATCCACAAACTTCGGAGCGCCGGGGAAGGCCACCTGCCCGTTGGGAAGTGTGAACGGGTGCATGTAGGTTGCAGTGATCTCTTTGGTCAGATCGGGCACTCCTTCTTTGAGGGTGTAGACTCCGTTGACATAGTCGAAATCGGCGGTGGTGTAGAAGCCGTCGGCCTTATAGCCGCGCACAAGTCCGATGGGCTTGTCGACGGCAAGCATCCAGTCCATCGACGGAGTCTGGGCCGAAGATCCCCAGTAAGATGAATAGATGTACTGGGAGGCGTTCTGCATCTTGTCGAGATTGTTGCGGTTGTAGTTGTAGATGGCGCCCGCGCTGAAACGGAAATCCTTGTTGCGGTAGATGTCAGCGTTGAGCGAGATCTCGACACCGCGGTTTGAGATCTGTCCGAAGTTCTGATACTGGTGTGAATAGCCTGAGGTATTGTCAACGGGCACGAGCATCAGCAGATCTTTCGTGGTGTTCCAGTAGAGTTCCACAGCGCCGTTGATACGGCCGTTGAGGAATCCGAAATCCACACCGAGGTTACGCGATACGGTCGTCTCCCATTTCAGATCCGGATTGGCTTTCAGGCCGTCAGGACGGTAGAAGGGTCCGAACTCGCCGTTGATCGGGAGCTTGTTGTTGGTCGAGCTTGACCAGGTTTCGCGCCAGAGATTGGAGTTGATGTTGTCGCTGCCTGATTCACCCCATGACAGACGCAGCTTGAGGTTCGAGAGCCAGTCGCGGGTATCTTCCATGAAATTTTCTTCCGAGATGCGCCAGCCTGCGGCCACTGCGGGGAAATAGCCCCAGCGGTTGTTGGGCGCGAACTTCGACGATCCGTCGGCGCGGAAGGTAGCGGTCAGCAGATAGCGGTCAAGCAGTGTGTAGTTCAGGCGGCCGAACCATGACACCGTGCGGTCAGGCACTCCGAATGTGTTGTAGAACGATGTGCTGTAGGTGGCTGTGTGCATCATCGCTATCGCATGTTTATAGTCGAAAGTCGACGGGAATCCGCGGCCTTCGGCATAAGTGGACTCATTCTCGCTTCTGAGCAGCTCATAGCCTGCGAGGATGTTGAACGAGTGGATGTCTTTCACGTCAAACATATAGTTGGCCGTAGTCACCCAGCGCAGACCCTTGGAGGTGCCGCGGGTGAGATTGGCGCGCTTGTCACCGTTGGTGTAGCCGTCTTCATAGTAAGTATTCTTTGACGAGCCGCGGGTCATGGCAATTTCCGAGCGGGCAGTCAGACCGGGAATGATCTCCCAGGTCAGAGCCGCGTTTCCGCGGAAGTTGCGGTTGAAAGTCTCGGCGGTGATGTCATTTATCAGATCCACCGGATTGTGGGAGTCGTCGATATTCTGAACTCCGAAGCTGAAGCCTGAGCTCACGTCGGTATAAGGAATTCCGCCAAGCGGATTGTCGATCGGCTTATAGTGATATGCGCCGGAAGTGTAGCGCGCGCCGGCTCCGTTGAGGGTCGACTCGTCATAACGCACCTCGGCATTGAATGTCAGATTGCTGAAAATCTTCTGCTGCACTTTCAGCGATGTGGTGAAACGGTTGTAGTCAGAGTTGATCCTGATGCCTTCGTCATCAATATAGCCTATGTTGAAAGCCATGCGTGTGCTTTCCGAACCGCCGCTGATGCTGAGATTATGGTTGTGGGTGAAACCGGTGCGGAGTATATCGTCGTCATACTGATGGGCCTTCACTCCGGCATAGTCCGAGTAGTGGTTGCCGTATTTCGATCCGAGACCGAAGTATTTTTCCATAGCTTCCTGATGGCCCGATCCGCGCGATGCGGCATAGCTCCAGTTGTCAAGAATATATTCCTGGGCCGAAAGCACATCCTGCTTCTTGGCCACATGTTTGAACTGCACATAGCCTTCGTAGGTTACCTTTGCCTTGCCGCTCTGGCCCCCTTTGGTAGTCACGAGAATGACACCGTTGGCACCGCGGGCACCGTAGATCGCTGTCGAGGCTGCGTCTTTAAGCACGTCGATCGACTCGATTTCGGAAGCTGCGATGTTGTCGATGTTACCCACCGGGAAACCGTCGACCACATAGAGAGGCTCATTGCTCTGGGTGATGGAGCCGCCTCCGCGCACACGCACCGAGACCGTGGCGCCCGGACGGCCGTCCTGCGACACCACATTCACACCGGGCAGGCGTCCCTGGAGGGCCTGCGTCACATTTGACACCGGGTTGGCCACAAGATCCTCGCCCTTGACCGAAGCCACAGCGCCGGTGAGGTCCTTACGGCGCATGGTGCCGTAGCCGATCACAACCACCTCTTCAAGGCTCTGCAGGTCTTCGGTCATGACCACATCGACGCGCGAACGCCCGCCGACAGCCACATCCCGGCTGACAAAGCCCGTATAGGTGAACACGAGGGTGCCGCTGCCGGCCACATTGATCGAGTAATTGCCGTCAATGTCAGTCACGACACCATTTGAAGGATTGCCTTTTTCAGTCACCACAACCCCTGCGAGAGGTTCCTGCTGAGGATCGGTGACTGTTCCTGTCACTGCATTGCCCTGGGCTACGGCTGTATGGAAAAACAGCATGGCCGTGACCAGACAAAACAGTCTGAAAAGAATTTTTTGATTGGTTCTCATACTAAAAACGGTTATTAGAATAAGGAAATTTAGTCGAAAAAAACAGGTCTGCCGGAGTCACGTCACACAGCACCGAGCGAACCGTAGGCATTGACGGCGCGCACCTTGACCTCTCCCTTGGGGGCTGAGGGAAGGCTGCAGCGGGTGCCGGTTGTGAATGCGGCCACTTCTTCGCCGTCAAACACTATGTAGCCGCGGGCATCGGCCACCGGTTCCCATCTGACACTCTGCCGGTCAACCGATACATTGCCGGGAGCGGGCAGCGCGACCATCATCGAGCGCGGGTCCCAGCCGTCATTGCCGGGAATCATATTTTCATAGACCAGTTCAGCCGCTTCGTCGGCCGAAATCGAGGTGCGCGACGTGCCGTTCATCCTCACACCCTCGCGGGTATAAGTGTAGACGGTCTTTCGTCCGTTCAGGTCGAGTTCGCGCCCGTCGATGTCATGGCTGGCATATTCGGCAAAGATTCCGGGAGCCGTACCCATGTCAGCCCATCCTTCGGCCGAAACCGGAATGCGCATGGTGGTGTTGACATAGCGGGCCTGCGGACTGTTGTGCCAGGGACGTCCGAGCGCGAGCTTGCCGTCGGCGGCGCTTTCGTTGCCGTCAACCACACAGTCGCGGATCACATAGCCGTATCTGGCGGCCGTGTGGCAGGGTGCCACTATTACCGAACCGCTCCTGACATTATAGAAGGTACTGTTTTCAACCAGCACATCGCCTCCGCCATAGAGATAGTCTATCGCTCCCTCTATCCAGCAGTCTTTCACATAGTGGCGGTCCTCATCCCTGACGGTGGTCATCCACGTGTCCTGAAACGAGCGGAAAATGCAATTGCTGAAAGCCGCGCAGTCGGCATGGCTTTTCATGGCCAGAGCCTGCGGACCGTCCTGGGCCTCGACTCCGTAGTCATTCACATATGATATGTTTTCAGTGTAGAAATGCGGGGCCTTGACTGTCACCACCGCGCCCTCCAGACCGCCGACAGGCGAGTCCGGATTGTGGACCGAGTATTTCCAGAATTCCTCGTCAGTGTTTTCCGGCCGTGCACCCACATTGAGGCGCAGATGAATGATGGTCTGCTCCTTGTTCTGCCCTATCAGATGTATATAAGGCTTGGTCTGCGGTATCACGACCTGCTCTTCATAAGAGCCGTTTTTCACAAATATCAGCCAGGGAGCTGTAAGACTGTCGGGCGCCGCATTGACTGCTTCCTGCACCGAAGTGTAGTCGCCCGAACCGTCCTGGGCCACTACCGCGTCAAAAGGTGAGCCGCCGGCTTCTTCCTGACAGCTGCACACCAGCGCAAGGCCTCCGAGAATGGCAAGTGTTGATCTGAGAGTAGGATTCATGTTTTCGATGGATTTAGATTCGAATGCCCAAATTTACAATCGTATCCGCTCCCGCAAAGTGCACTTTTCTACACAATCATTGCACTTTCTTGCACAACACCTCAAAAATCAAGAATTTACAGTTCTTTACGTGCCGTCCCCTTCATCCGGCGTCTCAGCACCCGGCCACTTCTGCCGGACGCCGGCATTTCCACTCCTTGGGAGTCACGCCGGCAACTGATTTGAACACGCGGTTGAAATACTGCGGCGACGAGAAGCCGCTCATGTAGGCTACCTCAGCCACCGTATAGCTCCCCTCTTCAAGCAGAGTGCAGGCATAGCTGACGCGCATACTTTTTAGAAGCTCAACCGGAGCCATGTTGAAAAGCGAACGCACCTTGCGGTTGAACACCGTGCGCCCCAGATTCATCGCAGCCGCCATCTCCTCGATGGTGAACTCCGGATTCTTCATCTGCTCCGCGATGCGCTCACGCAGTCCGGCCACAAACTGTTCGTCAAAGGCCGTCAGGGCAGGCATAGCCTCTGCGGCCGCGTCCTCAACCGCCGCCGGGAGACCGCTGCCAGATGCCGAGGTCACAAAATAATTTCTCAGACGGTTGCGCTGTTCAAGTAGCGACCTGATACGCCCACGGAGATAAGTGGCGCTGAAAGGCTTGGTCAGATAATCATCGGCCCCGCACTCCAGACCCTCTATCCTGTCATAGACCGAAGCCTTGGCCGAGAGGAGCACCACCGGAATGTGGCTGCAGCTTACTGTCTGCCTTATGCGGGTCAGAAGCTCCAGACCGTCCATCCGCGGCATCATTATGTCGCTGATCACCATGTCAGGCATCTCCCGCCCTATCTTCTCCCAGGCCTCCTGACCGTCAGCGGCCTGGATCACTTTATAGTGTCCGCAGAGCATACGCGCAAGCACCCGGCGCAGTTCGTCATTGTCCTCGACAACCATCACCGAGAACTCCCCGTCGCCGCCTGCGGCAGTCTCAGTCCCAGCCTCTGCCTGCGATTGAAGCAATGTGGCCTGACTTGCTGAAGAGACATCATGCTCCGCACCGCCGTCCGGCTGACCGCTGCGGTCAGTCAGTATGAATTCGGCATCAGGATCGGCATGGAGAGTGGCGAAATCACCCGGAACACTCACTTCGAAACGACTGCCTGATCCGACCTCCGAATCAACCTCGATACTGCCGTGGAGCACACGGACCAGCTCGCTGACAAGCGCCAGGCCTATTCCGCTCGAAAACAGCCCCTTCTTGCGGCCCAAAGTCTCGAAGCGGTCAAAAATACCGGCTATCTGCTTCTTGTCCATGCCCGGCCCGCCGTCAGCCACGGCCACCACGAGACTCTCGCCTCTGACCCTTGCCTCAAGCGTCACCGAACGGCCGTCAGGAGTGTACTTGAAGGCATTCGACAGAAGATTGAAGATGATTTTCTCCAGCTTGTCAACATCTGTGTACATCCAGTGGGCCTTCATCGGCACCGACAGTCCGAAACTGATACCCTTCTGCCTGGCAAGGATGGAAAAATCATTGTAGATCCTCTCCAGCAGCGGCACCACGTCAAGCCGCTCCACATAGATCTTCATTCTGTTGTTCTGAATCTTCCTGACATCGAGCAACTGACTGATCAGGCGCAGCATCCGGTCGGTATTGCTCTTGGCTATGGCCATATAGTCTTTAGAGGCCTGCGAGAGCGACGGGTCGGCCATCACCTCTTCTATCGGATTGACTATCAGCGTCAGCGGAGTGCGCAGCTCATGTGAGACATCAGTGAAAAACCTCAGCTTCATGCGCGTCAGTTCCTGCTCCACGCTGACCTGCTTGTGCAGGCGGAGTATATAGGCCACCACAAGCCACACTGCAAGCCCGAAGACAATGAAAAGCCCTATGTAGAGAATACGCGCCCAGACGGTCTCTACGAATGTCGGCTCCACATGTATGGGAAGCGACTTTATATTGTCGGTCCAGACTCCGTCGCCGTTAGTCGATCTGACCTCAAGCACATAGTCACCGGCCGGAAGAGCATAGAACGCCGCCTCATGGCTCTGCCCTATGTCGATCCAGTTCTCGTTGATGCCCTGCAGGCGGTAGGCATATGAAATGTTCTGCGTGTTGTCAAAGTCAAGCGCCACGAATGAGACCGTGAAATTGCGTTCGGCGGCCTCAAGCCAAAGTTTCCCGTCGGCCAAAGGACAGATTTTCGACGACTCGTTGTCAGGCGAGACGGTGACACGGTCAAAGACAATGTTCGGACTGTAGGTGCTCTTCCGCAGCCTGGGGAGATCCACGAGCAAGGTGCCGTCAAGCAGCGCGAAGTAGGCCCGGCCAAGACTGTCGATGACAAACGGAGCCTCAGACAGAACTATAGGCAGATGAAGGTTACACCTGTCATAGGTCTCTATCGTCTCTGCCTCCGGATCATAGCGGCAGATGGCGTTTTCAAGCGAGAGCCACAGGTGTCCCTCCCGGTCTTCGGCCAGAGCGTAGACCATGTCGGTAGGCAGACCCTCATGCTTGCCGGTGTAGCTGAACTCCAGCGAGTCGGAAAGCAGGTCTGAAGATGTCAGCCGGCAGATTCCACCTCCGAGCGTGGTCACATAGATGGTGCCGCGACTGTCCTCCAGCGAGAAAAACACATCGTTGTTGCTCAGAGTTGATTTGCGCGAGAGGTCACACCAGTTGTGGTGATATCTTATCTGTGACGGCGAGGCGAAGTCCGAGGCGAATGTCAGCAGCCCGTCGGTAGTACCCACCATCATCACCCCGCCGGAAGTCTCGGTGATGTGGCGCACCCTCCGGCACTCCGGACCCGGATAGCCCGGAAGCCGTCCGTTGGAGGCGTTGAGAAAGCGGATGCCGGCCCCGTCCTCTTCCACAAGATTCACCCCTCCCCCATAGGTTCCGAGCCATATGCGTCCGCGGCGATCCTCGTAGATCGAATAGATGGCCGGGCAGTTCAGACCGTCGGGGCCTGACGGATCGCCCTTGAAATGGCTCACGGAATAGGAGCCTCCGGCTGTCGGGACGGCCACGAACAGTCCGTGGGCCCGGCTGCCGAGCCATATGCGACCGCGGCTGTCTTCCATCATCGAGTAGACCGAAGCCCCGAAAAGCGCGTTTTCGTCTCTGACCGTAGCACCTGAGCGGGTGAAGTTGCCTATATAGTTTCCACCCGGATCATGAATCCTGATGCGGAACCCCTTGTCGCAGCTCCATATGCGCCCCTTGCGGTCGAGAAACACGCTGCGGGTCTCGTCTTTCGAAAAGGCCAGATAGTCAGCGGCTCCGGCCGGGAAGGTTATCTTGTTGAAGCCTACCACGTCGCGCGCCCAGAGATTGCGGTGGTTGTCAATCATGAAATTCAGATCAATGTCAGGCGTAGGCATTCTGCGTCCGTTCGAATAGCAATAGGCCCGCTCAAGCACCCCTGACTCGCGGTTGTAATGGCAGAGCGGTCCGCGGGTTGGATGCACCCACAGCTCTCCGCTCTCGTCCTCATGCACGAAAAACACAAAGGGGGTCTCCGTATGTTCCGGATAGTCAAGCTCCTCAGCCTTGCCGTCGGGCAGACTGACGCGATACACGCCGGCACCGGCAAGCACCCACAGGCAGTCGCCCTGCCGCGGTGCCTCCGGCTGATAGATCAGCTCCACAGGCCCCTGCATGTCCACCGGAATATGATGCCCGCTCCGTGAGCGCCGGTCATAAAGCATGATGCCCGTGAGCGAGGGCAGAGCCACCCGCCCGTCGCGCAGCATCACTGCTGCCGGAGAGCCTGACAGGCGCACGTCAAGATCCACATCCTTAAGCCCCTCGGCCGTATTGTAGACGGCCAGCACCCCTTTGTCATCCACAAGCAGCAGATCGTCACCGCTTCTGACCGCGTGGAGAAAACGGCGCATACCGCTCATGCCGGTCTTGCCGTGGACCCGATAGCCGCCGTCACTCAGAATCCACTCCCCGCCGCCGGAATCGTTGAACACGCCGTAGACTTCGGTGTGGCGGCCGTCTGGCGGGTAGTAGACTATGCCTCCGTCAGCGGCATAGCGACTGCCGTCGAGACGCCACATGGCACCGTCGGCCGCGGCAAGCCACAGCACACCGTTGTCAAGAAAAAACAGCTTCTCGAATCCTCCGCATGGCTTGATTTCAGGATGGGAGGCAAAGGGGTTGATGAATTTCTCTCCGGCTATGTCAAAGAGATAGAGTTTATGGTCATAAGTCTCACACCAGAGGGCTTTGCTGAAGGCAAGATAGACGTTCTGGATGCGGTTGTGCTGCAGACGGTCTTCATCGGTGGGATATGACTTGTAGTTTCTGAACGTATAGCCGTCAAATTTTTCCAGACCGTTCCAGGTGGCTATCCATATGTAGCCCTCTTCGTCCTGCACCATGTTCTGGATCATCTTCAGCGACAGACCGGAGGCACTCGAATAGTTTTTCACGTCGACAAGCCCGCGCGAAAGCCCGGCCTCGGCAACTCCGCCGGTCAGAAGCGTCAGAATCAGCAGCAGAACTACGCCTAAAAAATCAGGACGTCTCGACATGGTATCAATACGGTGTTATATTATATAATATAGGTGTAATTTAAGGTGTGTCCGTGACGGGTGTGCCACAAAATTACAACCTTTTTCAGAACTTTAATGCTTTTATGACAATTTTTGTAAACCATTTTTGCGACATTTGCATTTAAAAGATTGTGGAAAACAATCTCTAATTCCGTAATTTTTAACTGACAACAGCATAAAAATGAAAAAAAGTCTTCTCTATACCCGCACCGGCGATGCCGGAATGACCTCGCTGGTCGGTGGCAAGCGAGTGGCCAAGAACTCTCCCCGCGTAAATGCCTACGGCACTCTTGACGAGCTGAACGCCCACATCGGTCTTGTCCAGGCCCACTGCGCGCAACTCGACAACTTCGTCACCGCCACTCTTCTGAGCATCAACAACACGCTCTTCAATCTGGGAGCCTATCTGGCCACACCTCCGGCACCCGCCCCTGCCGATGACAGCGAGCTGCCGCAGTCGCTCAGGGTGATCCCCGACCGCATTGCCGAACTCGAACAGCAGATCGACACTCTCGATGGCTCAGTGCCCGAACAGCGCACTTTCATTCTGCCGGGCGGAAGCATCGGGGCGGCTCACGCCCACGTGGCCCGCACCGTGTGTCGCCGCGCCGAACGCGAGATACTCAATCTTGCCGACACAGGCGAGGCCGTGGCGCCGATTGTGCTCACCTACATAAACCGCCTGAGCGACTATCTCTTCATCCTCGCCCGCTACATCAACCACTTCACCGGCACCCCTGACATCCCCTGGCAGCAGTCATGATCAGCGCCGGGGATAGCTTTTTTCTTTGCAGAATTTGATCTCGTTCCAACTATTCTTCTTAACTTTGCACCATAAATTTCGGTGATCCTTATGCCGGACAGAGGTCCGGACAGGATTGAAAAGGGAACCGGGTGAGAATCCCGGACAGACCCGCTACTGTAAGTCCGCCACAAGGCCATGAGCCTGTGGCAGCAGCTTCACGGCAACTTTTTTTACGGTCACTGCAAAAGCCCACTCAGGGCTGCGGGAAGGCCGCCGCGAAAGCCGGATAAGTCAGGAAACCTGCCGAAATTGACATCCTGATTGCAGCTTTCGTGGACTAAAGCCGGCATCACTGATTCTGATCTCATCCGCACCTCCCCCGGCCGGACCTATCCGGCCGGATGCGCATTTTCCTCGTTTCCATAGCCTTCCCGGCCGGAAATGCGGATCGGGCGCATTGCGGACGGTTTATGAATAGCCGTCACCCCGACTGTCTGACATTCAGGCGTCTGAGTGACTCTTTTTATTTTAACCAATCATAAACCGAATGAAGATCAAATCTTTACTTCCTCTGACCACACTCTTAGGACTGATGTGGACAGCCGGAGCCTCGGCCACAGAAGTGACCGTAACGCTCAACACCATCAGCAAATCAATGACCGTGGTCCCTGCAGCCGGAGGCGAGACCGTAAACATCGGCGAGCCTTCAGCGGATTCAAACCCCGTCTATACCTTCAACTGCGATCCGGGCGACTACGTAATGAACCTCTTCGATGCCAAAGGCACCCCGACAGGCTCTATCACTGTCTCCGTCTCCGGCGAAACCGACAACGTAAGGCTCTACAACATTTCGCTTTACGCTACAAACAAGACCGACGGCATCGAATGGCAGCTCGGCAAAGACTATGACGTTCCCTTCGACCGGATCAACGTATCCTCCCAGAAAGGCGAAAACCATCCGGTGACTCCCGTGGTCTATGCCAACAGCACCCGCAAGGTGATTTCTTTTCCGGTTATAATCGGCGATTCATTTACCGCCACCCTCTTCCCTTCAGGAGACTATGCCGAAGACTATGCCGAGGTCACAATAACACGGACCGTAACATTCGATGTCTCCGCGTCATGCACTTTCGAGCCCTATGTCACTTTCTCTCTGACCGCGCCAAAGGATGCCGAAGTCAAAGTGGCTCAGAAGATCGGATCGCGCCACTACGTGCCTTTCACCTACTACGATCCGGCAACGGCTGTCGAATCAGGCAACGACATGGTCTATACCTATCGTCTGCCCAAGAGCTCCAACTACAACTACCGCGTGTCACGTCCGGGCAGCATCACCAATGCCGGTATCTTTGACCCGTCAAAAGGCGACATCTCAATTACCGACGCCCAACTCAACGCCTATCCGTCAGACTATTATAATCATGACGTGGCAGCCAACAGCGGCTACAACTATGCCGACATATATCTCAACATCAATCCGCAGGGGCATCTCCACATGCAGCCTGACAGCAAGTTCCACATCGTCAACCTGCGCACCTGGCAGCTGACCAACACCGTTACAGCCAACTATTTTATCGAACCCGACTATCACTACACCGTGCTCGGCACTGACTTCAAGCCCGACAATTCGGTGATCGACATCACAGCTGAAGGCCTCATCACAGCAAAGAAGCAAGGCACCGCAATTGTGCAGGTACGCTATGACGCCATGTCGGTAGATGTAGCCGGAGGCAATCTCTGGAGCTCGATCTGGGCTGAGAATGTCGGCACCTTCGTGGTCACTGTCGGCGACAAGGCCGAAGGAATCAGAAGCAACATGAAGCTTCCCTACACTCATGAAAACCGCACCGGCGAGATTGATGCCGAACATGATGTCTTCTACTACATGAAGGGCGAAGACGGTTTCGACTACACCTTCACCCCTGAAGGCGTGGCTTCCGTGAGCGTAGCCACTCCGCTTGTCGACCTTGAGAAAAACACCCTGTCGTATCCCAATGGGTTCTCGACCGAAAAAGTCAGCAAAAACGCCGACGGCTCATATACCGTCCGGCTGGCATTCGGACGCAACATCGTCTGTCTGACTGACGCCGCAGGCAACAGCGTCTACCAGGTAATGTCGGCAAAACCGGCCACTTACAGTGTGTCCAAGGCCAAAGATGTCCGTAATGACAGCTACAACCTGCCCGGCGACGTCCTTGAGGTAAACTTCAGCGGCCTCTACCACAATGCCGGAAAACTGGCCGCAATCTACAACCAGGGTTGCTCGCCTCTATATTCATCCATCCCTGAAGGCTATGACAGCAACAGCGTCAAAGGCTCAGGCGGCCAATATAATTTCCCCGTGCAGCAGAAAGTGACCGTAACACTCAAAAACGACCAGCAGCCCATCGACTTCGACCTCAGCGGCGGCTGCCTGACATTCGGAGGTTTCGGCGACAAGCTCGGCGGTCACCGCGACATAGACTATTTCACAGGCCGCAATCCCAACTTCACGGCTGTGTCACAGTATCAGCTTTCCGGCGTTATTCCTGACGTATCGTTCAAGACCGATGCCTTTGCTGACGGCATGGAACTCTCCATGAGCCTCGAATTCGGCAAAAACGCCACTCCCGTCTCTCTCGCAGCGTGCAAACTTTTCCTCGGCGAAGACATGACCGTCACAAGCTCTGACGAATCAGTCGCCACCGTTGACAAAAACGGCAAAGTGACAGCCGTAGCTGACGGAAACGCCGTCATCACCTATGCCAATGCCGACGGCAGCAAGAAGTTCACCTGCTCTGTCGAAGTGTGGAGCATAAAAGTGGAAGGCATTGCCTTCAAAGACGAGGTTGTAGAAGCCATTGCATCCACAAAGGGAACCCGCATCATCTCGACAGCCCTGATATGGACACCGGCCAAACCCTCAAACCAGAATGTGACCTATGAACTCTCCAATCCTGATGTGGTCAGTCTTAAGAACAACCGCTTATACACAATAGCCGGCAAGGCAGGAGAAACAGATGTCACAGTAACCACTGCTGACGGCGGCTATAAAGCCACATGCCATGTCATAGTCCGTATGGCTCTCGAAAAACTTGCCTTTGAAGAATCAGCCGAAGAACTGACCGAGGGTGAAAGCCTTTCTCTCAAACCCGTCTACACCCCTGAAAACACTGATTTCAAGGAACTCATCTGGGTTTCCACCAACCCTGAGGTTGCAAGCGTTGATGAAAACGGTCTCGTCACTGCGCTTAAGGAAGGAACCGCGTCCATAAAAGCTACCTCAACCAAATATTCCTACATCAGCGCCACCTGCAATGTGACCGTCAAAGCGAAAGACCAGTCCGGAATCGAAACCGTCGGCATAGCCGGAGTGAAGGCCTATCCCAATCCGTTCACCGACTATATCATGGTGCAGACACCGGTTGCCACAAGCGCGTCAGTCTATAGCCTGCAGGGATCGCTGCTGATCAGCGCCTCTCTGGAAGCCGGTCAGAACCGCATTGACACCTCGGCCCTCCCCTCCGGACTCTATCTTGTCCGCATCGGCTCTGAAACCGTCAAGATGATCCGCAAGTAACAAGTGAGAGGTTGTTAAAAAACACACTCTAAGCACACTCGGCAAAACATCATGCCGGGCATTACGCCAAAGGGCGCTGCCATGAGCGAAAAATCTCGCTATGACAGCGCCCTTATCAACACCTCCCCCGGATCTGCCAGCCCCCGAAATCCTGGAAAAACGGCAAAAATCGCCCGAAAAACCTTGGAAAAACGGCAAAAACAAGCAAAATCACCTTGGAAAAACGGCAAAAGCCCTATTACCCGATTCAGTGCAAATCGGGCAAATAAAAGAGCCGTGTTTTTTGAAAAATAATTGCGATTCTAATTTTGCTATTAAAAATAATAGCATTATCTTTGTGGTGTAAATCAGACAAGAGAACAATGAAATATAACGAACTACACCGACTCCTCCGGAAAATAGGGTGTTATCCTATCACAGGGAAACAAATTGCAGGACACCCGGCTTGGTTTAGCCCTCTCACCGGTAAGATTTTTCCGACAAGCCATCACGGCGGCGACGATGTCAAGCGAGGAACTCTGAAAAGCATTCTCCGGGACTCAGGTCTCAAAATCTAAAAAGCAGGAGCGAAAGGCCCTCCTTTTAATCAAAATCTGTATATAAATTGTTATCAATATAAATAGCAAATATATGAATACTATAAAAGTTTTCATTGTCCGCGAAAACGACGGATCATATTCTTCCTATATGGACGAACAAGCAAATCTTCCTTATGGGCTTGTTGGAGAGGGGGCAACTGTGGCCGAGGCTATGGATGAATGGAATCGAGCCTACAATGATATGAAGAAATTATTTGAGGAGGAAGGCAAAGAGTTTGTCGAAGCCCAATTCTCTTTCGCTTATGATGTCCCCTCGTTTCTTCTCTACTATGCCGGCAAACTCACCTTCGCCGGGCTGTCTAAACTCACCGGAATCTCGGCGGCTCAACTCTCTCAGTATGCCAACGGCTACCGTAATCCATCACCTAAAACTACTCAGAAAATTCAGAACGCCCTCCACGCTTTCGGTAACGAATTAAGTCAGCTTCAACTTGTTTGATTTTACACCTAAACATTGTTCTCGCTGACTATGCACCCTCGTTTTTTTAACGAGGGTGTTTTTGGTTAGCCCGGCATGTATTCAGTCTGACAGGTGAAAGTCATCGAAAATCATATTTTTATTTAGACTGTGGTATCAAAGATTACCTTAGCGGCCACTTATGTACATTATATAGGTTAATTTTGAAGAGTTAGTTAATTGTGAAGAGTTACCTATGATGCGGGGGTGGAAAGGGTGATGGGGGAGTGAAGTGTTATAATTGCTTTATTAAGAGATTGTTCAGAGAGTTTGGCGTGTTTTTATTCGGCAGTTACGGAGCTTTTTTGTAAATTTGTAGCCAAATTGCCCTCCTTGGGGCTAAAGACATCACTAACAATCTAACCATCACCATATTATGAGCAACAAAGAAGTGGTTCTCTCCGGCATCCGCGCCACCGGAAACCTTCACCTTGGCAACTATTACGGAGCGTTGAGCAAGTTCGTCAAGATGCAGAACGACTATGACTGCCTGTTCTTCATCGCCGACCTCCACGCCCTGACCACCAATCCGGACCCCGACGCGCTGCATGAGAACGTAAAGAATATCCTTGCCGAATATCTCGCCGCCGGCATCGACCCCGAAAAGGCGACCATCTTCGTGCAGAGCGACGTACCAGAAATTTCAGAAATGTATCTCCTGCTCAACATGCACGTGGGCATCGGCGAACTCCTGCGCACAGCCTCTTTCAAAGACAAGGCCCGCAAGCAGCTCGGCCTCGGAGCCGCAGGCGCTGACGATGATATCGAGAAGCAGATCATCGGCTCTGACACCAACAAGCGCGTAAACGCCGGTCTGCTCACCTACCCCACCCTCATGGCCGTAGACATTCTGATACAGAAGGCCCACAAGGTTCCCGTAGGCAAAGACCAGGAACAGCACCTGGAGCTCACACGCCGTTTTGCCCGCAGATTCAATTCGTTCTACGGCGTGGACCTCTTCCCCGAACCCGAAAACTTCAACTTCGGCGACCATGCCGTGAAAGTGCCCGGCCTCGACGGCTCAGGCAAGATGGGCAAGAGCGAAGGCAACTGCATCTATCTTATCGACGAGGAAAAGGTGCTCCGCAAGAAAGTGATGCGCGCCGTGACTGACGAAGGTCCCAAAGAACCCAACCAGCCCATCTCGCAGCCGGTGGAAAATCTGCTCACCCTCATGGAGCTGACCTCCGCTCCGGAAATCGTGCAGAGTTACCGCGACGCATATGCCGACTGCTCGATCCGCTACGGCGACATGAAAAAGCAGCTCGCCGAAGACATACTCAAAGTCACAACCCCCATCCGCGAACGCTACCATGACATCCGCAACGACGAGGCCTACATCTCGCGCGTAGTGCGCCAGGGAGCGGAACGCGCCCGCGAACGCGCAGCCAAGACTCTCGAAGAAGTGCGCCAGGTAATGGGTATCCGCAAATTCTAATACTCTATCCCCACCGGAAATCCTCTTTAGCTCTCCCCTCCTCCACATCATTTCACAAACTCAAAAATGAAGAGATACAACCTCATCAACAACTCGCTCGGCTGGCTCTGCTTCGTGATCGCAGCGGTGACCTACCTGCTCACCATCGAGCCTACAGCAAGTTTCTGGGACTGCCCGGAATTTATCTCGCAAGGCTATAAACTTGAGGTCGGACACCCGCCGGGCAACCCGATCTTCATGCTTGCCGCCCGCTTCTTTGTCAACTTCGCCTTCGGCGATGTCAGCAAGGTAGCCGTAATGGTCAACTCCATGTCGGCCCTGCTCTCGGCAGGCACCATACTGCTACTGTTCTGGACCATCACCCATCTGGTCAAGAGGCTGACGGTCAAGGACGACGCCACCGAAATCAGCCTCGTGCAGATGATGGTGATCTTCGGATCGGGCATCTGCGGCGCATTGGCCTACACCTGGAGTGACACCTTCTGGTTTTCGGCAGTCGAGGGTGAGGTCTATGCCTTCTCCTCATTCTGCACCGCACTGGTGTTCTGGCTCATTCTGAAATGGGAAAACCGCGCCGAACAGCCTCACAGCGACAAGTATCTGATACTCATAGCCTACGTGATCGGCATCTCGATCGCCGTCCACCTTCTGAACCTTCTGTGTATCCCCGCCATCGGCCTGGTAATCTACTACCGTCTGTGGAAGAACACCACCGCCAAAGGCTCGCTGATTGCTCTGGCCTTCTCAGCCATTGTGGTGGGCCTGATCCTCTACGGACTCGTGCCGGGCTTCATCGAAGTGTCGCAGTATTTCGAACTCTTCTTCGTCAACGTGATCGGATGCAGCTACAATGTCGGCGTACTGATCTACGCCATCCTCGCTGTCAGCTGCTTCATCTGGGCCATCAGCGAGCTCTACAAGCAGAAGAGCGTTGGCAAGATCCGCCTGAGCGTCATACTGAGCATTTTCTTCTCAGGCATCCCCTTCATAGGCGACAGTATGCTGATACCGGTGATCATCATGGCCGGAGTCATAGCCTATCTCTTCCTCGCCAAGAAACTTCCGGTGCGCATTCTGAACCTTGTGGTGATGAGCATCTTTGTGATCTTCATCGGCTACTCGTCATATGCCCTGCTGCTCATACGCGCCAGCGCCAACCCGCCTATGAACCAGAACGCGCCTGACAACGTATTCGCCCTCGCCTCCTATCTCAACCGCGAGCAGTACGGCGAACGCCCGCTCTTCTACGGCCAGACCCACCAGTCGCGCGTGGTCTATGACGTGAAAGACAACGGCGAGGTCACACCTATGTATAAAGAAGGCCGTCCGATCTACGCCAAGACAGTCAAGACCTCCGAAGACCAGCCTGACCACTACGAGATCACCGGCTACAAGAAAGACTACGTGATGGCTCCTGAGCTGAACATGCTCTTCCCGCGCATCTACAGCGGAGCCCATGCCGCAGCTTACAGCGACTGGATCGGCGGTCTGCACGGCAAGCCGGTAGAAGCCACCAAGTATATGCGCAACGGGCAGCCGCTGCAGACAGAAATGCTTGTGAAACCTACTATGGGCGAGAGCCTGCGCTTCTTCCTCGTCTACCAGCTCAACCACATGTACTGGCGCTACTTCATGTGGAACTTCGCAGGACGCCAGAACGACATCCAGGGCAACGGCGAGGTCAACCACGGCAACTGGATCTCAGGCATCCCCTTCATTGACAATCCGCGCCTCGGCGACCAGAGCCTGCTGCCTTACAGCGACGGCGAGGGCAACAAGGGACACAACGTCTTCTTCATGCTCCCGCTCCTGATGGGCATCATAGGCCTCGGCTGGCAGGCATTCACCTCGAAGCGAGGCATAGAGCAGTTCTGGGTGATCTTCTTCCTCTTCTTCATGACCGGCATCGCCATTGTGCTCTATCTGAACCAGACTCCGACCCAGCCGCGCGAACGCGACTACGCATTCGCCGGATCGTTCTACGCCTTCGCCATCTGGGTAGGCATGGGTGTGGCCGGCCTGTGGGCGCTCCTCAACGAGCTTCTCAAAGACAAGAAAACGTCCGAGACCGGCGCTAAAAAGCAGTTGGGTACCGCGATTTTCGCCTGCTTCGTAGGCCTTGCAGTGCCCTTGCAGATGGTTTCGCAGACCTGGGACGACCATGACCGCTCAGGCCGCTACGTGACCCGCGACTTCGGCATGAACTATCTTGACTCCGTTGACGAAAACGGTATCATATTCACCAACGGCGACAACGACACCTTCCCCCTTTGGTATGCCCAGGAAGTAGAAGGCCACCGCACAGACGTGAAAGTGGTCAACCTCTCGTATCTGACCACCGACTGGTATGCCAACCAGGTCAAGCACCCCTCCTACGAGGCTGCCGGAATCGAGACCCTGGCCAAGCCTGAAGACTACGGGTATGACCGCATGAACTTCAACTACTTCTCGGCCGAATGTGACACCACTCCGGTCAACATCTTCACCGCCCTGCGCCAGCTCTATGACAAGAAGTCGAGCGAGAACCCCTGGGGAGCCCCGATGATGGACTACAACAACTTCATCATCCCCGTCGACATCCCCGCCGCAGTCAAAGCCGGACGCATCTCCGAGCATGAGGCAGACATGGCTGACACTGCCATCCAGGCCAACATGACCAATGACCGCGAGGCAATGCGCCACGGCGGTCTGACCCTCAGCCAGGTGCTTTCGCTCGACATGCTCGCCACTTCGGTGAAAAACGGATGGAAAAACCCGATCTACTTCGCATCGACCGTGCCTTCGGACTATTATCTGGCCCTCCAGCCCTACATGCGCTCCACCGGTATGGCCTACGAGGTGACACCGGTGCGCAACGATGAAAACGGCGACTATGAGATCTCGGCCGTCAACACCGACAAGGCCTACCGCAACATCACCGAGAAATTCCGCTGGGGAGGACTGGACAAAGTGACAGATCCAAGCCAGATCTACCTCGACGAGACCGTGCGCAAGATGGTGACCACAACCCGCTCATATATCATCTCCGCAGCCACCGGAATGATCAACGAGGCGGCTATGGCCGAGAGAGCCGACACCGTGGCAGAGCTTGATGACAAAGCGCGCCAGGGACTCGCCGAGTTCAAGGCCGACCGCTACGCCAAGGCGCTCAATCTGCTGAAACTCATGGAAGAGAAGCTGCCCGAAGCAGCATCGCCCTACGCCATTCAGGTGCCTCAGAGAATGGCCCAGATCTATGCCCGCATCGGCATAGCGACCGGCAACAAGGAGGCATCGGCCCGTGCGGTCGAGCTGCTTGAAAACGAACTCATGCGCTATGGCAAGAACGTGAAGTATTACCAGAGCCTCAACCCCTGGCAATACTCCACTCTGCCGCAGACCGACAAGTTCATCGAGACCTACTATATGGTCTATCTGCTTCAGGACCTGAGCGATGCCGGCGGTGACACCGAGAAGATGATAGAGCGTCTGACCGATCTTGGAATCAACTTCGACCGCATAGTCTCGATACTTCAGAAGTAACAGCAGCTTATCAGACAAGCTACAATAAGCTGACAGAGCGCATATGTGGATCGAACAACCGCCATTTTTCTACCGCCTTCTGTTCACAGAGGCCATATGGCGTATATTGCAACGCGGGAAGAAGGTCGTCTATCTGACTTTTGACGACGGCCCGATTCCCGAAGAGACCCCTTGGGTGCTTGATGTGCTTGACCGCTACGGAGTCAAGGCGACGTTTTTCATGGTTGGCGACAACGTGCGCCGCTACCCCGAACTTTTCGAGGAAGTGAAACGCCGCGGCCACTCCTACGGCAATCACACCATGCACCACCTGCAGGGGCTTAAGGTCGATGCCAAGACTTTTTTCCGTGACATCACGGAGGCTGACAGACTCATCGGCTCGATACTCTTCCGTCCGCCCCACGGCATCATATCGCCGCTGCAGACGAGCCTGATCAAGCGCCACTACAATATAATAATGTATGATCTGGTGACGCGCGACTATTCAAAACGCGTAAGCGGCGAGGAGGTGCTCGACAATGTGAAGCGCTATGCCCGCAACGGGTCGATAATCGTGTTTCACGATTCGAAGAAAGCTCATGTCAACATGCGCTATGCGCTTCCGCGGGCCATAGAGTGGCTCAAGGAGCAGGGCTATGAGTTTCTGCCGCTGCCTATGTAAGAATATCTTATGACCAAGGCCGAGATCAAAGAGCTTCTTGCCGGAGCCGGGGTGTTTCGCTCGGCTGTGGCGCGGGTGCGTCCGGTAGACGAAGCCTCTGCCGATGATTATCGCGCGTGGATTTCCGAAGGGAAGCACGGCGAGATGGCTTATCTTGAAAAATATGACGATCTGCGCTCCGATCCCCGCCGTCTGCTCGACGGGGCCCGGAGCGTGATTTCATGTGCCTTCAATTACCATTCGAGTGATGAGGGCGCTGCCGCCGACGGCTCCGGCGGAGACCTTGAGGACTCCGGAGAGATGCGTCCGCTGCAGTGGGCTGAATATGCCTTGGGTGATGACTACCATGATGTGGTCAGGAAGCGGCTTTCAGAGGTGGCTGAGAAGATCAGCAGTGTGACGGGGGCGGAATGCCGCGTGTGTGTCGACACGGCACCTCTCAGAGAGCGCTACTGGGCCGTAAAGGCGGGCCTCGGTTTCATCGGACTTAACAATCAGCTGATTCTGCCGGGGGCCGGGTCGCGCTTCTTTCTCGGCGAAATTCTGACCACTCTGCCTCTGGAGCCTGACGAGCCTACCGGGTTGGAAACCTGCGGGGAGTGCGGACGCTGCCTGAAAGCCTGTCCGGGCAAGGCTCTGAGCGCGGGAGCCGACGGGAGGGTGACGCTTGACGCCCGCAGATGTCTGTCGTATCTCACCATAGAATATCGCGGCGAACTGCCGGAGGATGTGCGCCTTGGCCGTCATGTGTATGGCTGCGACGAGTGTCAGCGTGTATGTCCGCACAACCGCGTCTCGCCGCTGAGCGAGATCGAGGAGTTCAGGCCCCGCGAGGCTGTGGGCGCTCTGTGTGCGGAGCGTATCGCAGAGATGACGCAGGAGGAGTTTTCAGCGATTTTCCGCCGTTCGGCCATCAAGCGGACCAAGCTTTCGGGTCTGCAGCGCAATGCGTTGAGGATTATTGAAGAGGAGGCATGGCGTCGGTCTCGTGAAGACGGCGGTCAGGAGGGGTGATGGCGTAGGATTCGAGATTGTATTTTGCTCCGAACGAGAGGTAGAATCCGTCAGCGAGGAGCTGGCGCGCGAGTTGCGGTTTGCCACGGAAGCCGTGTATGATCCAGGGCTGTGTAGGTTTCCATTTACGGCGGAGTCCGATGATTTCAGGGTAGGCCCTGACGATATGGAGCAGGAGGGGTTTGCACCAGCGTTCACTAAGTTCAAAATGCAAGCGAAGCAGATCGGTCTGGAGGCTGATCAGGCTTGCTCTGTCCGTTAGGGGCCGGTCTGCTATAGATCCGCCTGCGTTGTCAGAGTTCTGCCGCAGGGGGTCAAGGCCGCATTCGCCTATGGCTTTGACCTGCGGCTGGGCTGCAAGGGCGCTGAGCAGGCGCAGGTCGGCGGGAGTGACGCGGGAGGCGTTCCAGGGATGGATGCCAACAGAATAGCTATAGCCTTGGCGCAGAAGAGGAGCAGCGGAGATGGATGGACGGAGACCGGGGAGCTGCCGCGCGGGCCGGAGGTCGACGGGATCGAGGTTGACGAGGGCGTTGCGGCGCAGGATGTGGGTGTGTGCATCGAATTTCATAGCCTTTCAGGGGACGGGGTCATAGCCTGAGCCTCCCCAGGGGTGGCAACGGCCAATGCGCTTCATGGCGAGCCAGAGACCGCGAACGGGACCGTGGCGGGTTATCGCCTCGACGGCATATTGGCTGCATGTGGGCGTGAACCGACAGGCTGCGGGAAACATGGGAGAGATGCACAGCTGATAGAAGCGGATCGGCAATATGAGGAGGCGACGGATCAAGAGGCGCAAGTTTTCAGGAGTTTGCTGATTCGCCTTGGGCTGCGGAGGCGGCGAGAGCCTGGGAGATGCGGGTGAGGATGCGGATCACTGATTTTTCGACCGTGGCGTAGGTCTGGAGGTCAGAGGCTACGTAGACAAAGGCAATGTCAAGCGGGAGGTCGCGCGGTATGAGGTGGCGGTTGATGCGGTAGGCCTCGCGGATGCGGCGGCGCATGTAGACTCGGTCCACGGCATGGCGCAGTTTTTTCTTCGGAACTGCGATCAGGAACTGAGGGCATGATGCCGACCTGCGGGCTGTGTTGACAGTCCATACCGCCCTCAAGGGGTAGGCCATAACAGACAAGGCAGCGGGATTGCTGCGGTCAAATAGCTGACCGATTGCAATCTCGCTGCGAAGTTTTTCTATCTTATAGAGCCTGAGGCCGAGCATAAGTGCGAATTGAATTGGAGAGGAGGGGTTGTTATCCGTTCTTGGCGTCCTCTTTCAGGAAGTTGTCAAGCGCTGCGGTCATCGAGGGAGCTTTCACGGACGGAGCTTCGAGGTCGAGGCGCAGGCCTGCATCGCGCACGGCCTGTGCGGTTGTTCCGCCGAAGCATCCGATGCGGATGTCGTTCTGCTCGAATCCGGGGAAGTTCTTGAGCAGGGAGTTGATTCCCGAAGGACTGAAGAAAAGGAGCATGTCATAATCGAACTTCTCGTCAGGACCGAAGTCGTTCGAGACTGTGCGATACATGACTGCCTTTGTGTAGTTGATGCCGTTGCTGTCGAGGATGCTTGTGTCTTCCTTGTGGACATCAGACACGATGTAGAGGAAGCGTTCCTTCTTGTGCTTGATCAGCAATGACATGAGGCCGTCGAGCTTGCCGGTCTCGCCGTGGAAGATCTTGCGTTTGCGGTAGACTATGTATTTCTGCAGATAGAGAGCTATCGACTCTGTGGTGCAGAAATATTTCATGGTGTCAGGGATTGTGACTCTCATTTCCTCACAGAGGCGGAAGAAATGGTCAATAGCAGTGCGGGCTGTAAAGATAATTGCCGAAAAATCGGTAATTGCTATCTTAGACTGACGAAATTCCTTAGCTGTAAGCCCTTCTACTTTAATAAAAGGCCGGAATACAATTTCAACCCCATACTTTTCTGCTATATCATAGTAGGGAGATTTGTCGGAAGCAGGCTTCGGCTGGGAAACTAATACTTTTTTTACTTTCACTGTCGGATAGTGCTTGATTAACGTAGGTTAGGACTGCATAGTAGTGTTTTGCAGCGAATTGTCTCCATTGGAAGCTTAGACCTCTCAATATCAAGCTCCCAACTGGCTGAAACGGCCGATACAGCGGAAAATCAGTACCACGGGCACGATTTCGAGCGTGCAAAGATACAAAATAAAATAAAGCAATGAGCCAAAATTATCGTAAAAAAGCCTAAAGCCCTTGAAAATAAATATCAGTCGGGCTATCAGATAGCAGACAATTCCGATTGAGGCCACGGCTGCCGCGCCGCCGGGGTTGAAGAGCACTATGAGTGCCGGGATGGTCAGCAGCAGGCCGAGCAGGGCCTGGGAGGCATTGAAGCCCTTGATCCACTGCCGGGCCGAGAGTCTGTCGGTAAACACATAGCCCACAACGCGGTAGGCGCACAGCTGCCACAGATAATAGGCTCCGGCCGCCACAAAAAATGCGGCTATCTCAGGGAAAGTGGCCAGGGGGGTCGACAGCCCGCGTGAGGTCAGGGCGGCGTTTATTATTATTCCCTCGCAGAGGCAGGTGAGCAACACGATGGAGATCTGGATTCCGGTCTCGCTGAAGGTGCGGACGGTGAATGTGCTGTCTGTGCGGCGCACCGACCAGAGGTCGTAGGAAAAGTTCTTGATGTAGGTGGAACAGTGGCGCAGATTGAAGGCGAGAAGCAGAAACACGGCTATCAGCAGGCAGAGCACTCCGGAGTCATAGCCCGGCAGAAGGGTGCGCGATGCCGGGCGCATACCGAGCGTGTAGGGGACGGTGCCGACCGTCATCCCGGCAGTCTCCGAGACCGGTGCCTCCCACCGGCGGCAGAGCTGCGGAGCAAAGGGGGCTACAGAATCCTGGCTGAATGATAGCGGGTTCATTTTTCCGACTCTTCTACGTGGTTTCCGATGAGTGAAAGAGCCTCCTCCGGAGTTGCGGCCACCAGCGCGGGGATAAGTCCGTCGCGCATGAAACCGAGATCGGTCATGCGGCGGAACATATCGAGCAAGGGATCATAATATCCGTCGGTATTCACTATTACGACCGGACCGGTAAACAGTCCGAGCTGATGCCAGGTCATTATCTCGGCGAGTTCGTCGAGGGTGCCAATGCCGCCCGGAAGAGCTATTGCCGCGCATGATATCGAGGCCATTTTCATCTTGCGCGAGTGCATAGAGTCGGTCACTATGCAGCGCGAGAGCCGCGGATGGTTCCAGCGCTTCTGCATCATGAATTCCGGAAGAACGCCTATGGCCTCGCCCCCGGCTTCAACGGCACCTTCAATAGCAGCCGCCATCATGCCGCCGGCACCTCCGCCGCAAACCAGCGGCCGTCCCGACGAGGCTATCAGGCTACCCGTCTGACGGGCCACCTGCAGATATTTCTGATCAATTTCTGATGATGAGGCGCAGTAGACAACCACGCCATTGCGTTCGGATTTGGAATTCATGAGTGCAAAATTAGCAAGATTCTTCAAGAGAAACAAATGATGCACCCTTGATGGTCATTCAAAAAAACTCCCGGTCGATATTCTTGTAATCCATGTTGAAGTCAGAGGACAGCGTTGATCCCTATTGGACTGTTATAATCGGCTGTCCGAAAAACGAAGACAGCATTGCAAGTGTGGCGATGGTAAAATTGTGCTCGCCGCTCAGCCAGCGCGTAATCTCATTAGGGCGTTTGCCGATTGCCTCTGCAAACTGTTTCTTATTCAGACCTCTTTCGCGCATAAGCATATCAAGCCTGTTGGAGATAGCAAAAGAGAGCCGGGTTTCCTCCCGCTTCTCGCGTGGTATCTCATTAAAGATTTCCTGTAAAGGTATATCGGCGGTTCTCATAATTACTTAAGCTTACAACGACAACGCAAATATAGATATAAATCCTGAGATTTTTACACCGGCAGAATAAATGATTTTTTCTTTAGAGGAAACAATCAATCAAAATCATTTAGAGACGGTTCGGTAAAAAATGCCCTGCAGTCAGCATTTTTACCGAACCGTCTCTTACCAAAACCGTTGCCTTACGAATGGGGTGGCGGGGGCGCGCAGGAGGGCTGTCAGGGAGTCAAGAGCTGTGGCGAGCTTCGAGGCATAGGCGCCGGCAATGTCACAAGCCGATGATCCGCCTGCGGCGAGCAGGCCGGTGTGGATGACGCGGCTGACCACCGTCATTTCCAGCTGACGTCTTATAAGCCCGTGGATTCCTGCCGGACGCTCTCCACCCGGAGCCGCAGGCACCCGCAGGGCTATCTTCATCAGATGGTCGGCAGAATCGTCGGCCGGATGTTCGCCGGGAGAGGCCGCCGGCTTTTCTCCATCGAGATCGGCATCGTCTACATAGGGAAGCAGATCGAGCACTGTCTCGGCAAAGGCGTTCTTGATCATCAGAGTCAGCACCCCTCGCCGCGCCGGATCGAGGAGCGGCGAGAGGGTGGAGCGTGCCGGTTGAGAGGCCGAAAGAAGTTCCAGGGCCACAAGCGCATGGACCGTGTCGGCTATAACCTGTGTTGAAAGTGAGTAGAGCATGGTGGAACGGACGGTTAGGAAATGACTATACGGCGGGAATTTTGGTCGAAAGAGTCGCGCAGCAGATCCATAGCCCTTGCGGGAGAGATGAAAAACTGCGAGGCACGGCCGGAGGCAAGCACGTCGGCGAGAGCATCGCCCAGACGGCAGCCACGGCGCTCCATCAGGCGCGAGGCCCGCGAGTTGAGTTCTTCCCAGAGGGCCAGACGGCGGTCATTGCGCAGTTTCAGCCGTCCGTGGCGCAACACACGCAACATGCGCAGGGCATATTCAAACGTGCAGTAGTAGCAGGGAGCGGGTTCAAGAGCTGTCAGCGAGGCAAGATGTTCGAGGCTCACCGGGCGACCGGCGGGAAGAGTGGAGAGAACTCGGCGTGCGGCTTCGAGAAAATGGCGGTTGCGGAGGGTTACTAATGAATACATAAGGTCAGGAGCGGGGAAAAGGTGTGTGTGCGTGTGTGTGAATGATTAGTAAATGTGCTTCGGAAACGTGAGGTTTTCCATAGGCAAAATTAAGTCCGGAGCCAGGCAGAAAGCGGGCACATCAGTGTGAAATTGTGTTAATCATCTCAGCGGCGATACTGTCACGGACACAGCGGAAAGAGTTGAACGACTCATAGATGTCGAGCAGGGCTATGGCCGAGTTATTTATCTGGCTTTCATAGAGCGAGGCCGAGACATTTGAAGCCGGCAACTGCCCCTGGAGCGCGCCGGAGACTCCTGAGATCTGCTGGAAGAGCTTCATTTCGGCATCGAGAAGCTGCGAGGCGTCGCGCGAGGCTCCTGAGGAGACGCTGACCTCCTGTGGCATCATCCGTGCGGCGGGGTTGACCGGAATGACACCGCCCGGACGGCTCCAGACGCGGCTCACGTCACGGATGTCGGATTCAGGCATGATGGCGTCCATAGGCATCAGCAGCACACCCTTGGCACTGTTGGCCAGAATGTGGTCTATCATGGTGATGAGAATGTTGATGTGTTTCTGCTGCCCTATCAGATCCTCGATGAAGGGATGGACCTTGCCGTCGGTCAGAGGATAGAACTTGAAGGCATAGGGATGGCCGCCGGATGGAAGGGTGGAGCGGGTCTCGTCAAGCACGGTGCCATTGGGAGCCATGAAGCGGCAGTGCCAGTGGGGATCATCAGCCGGAGCGGCGGGGTCGATGTCAAAGTTCCAGACTTCAGCCACGTGGCAGACCGCGGCGTGGTCCGTGGCGTTGAATCCCGAAGAATTGGCATAGCAGCGTTCGAGCATGGCGCAGCGCGAGGCCGATCCGTGACCGAAGCGGAGTTTCAGTTCGGCGAGGCTGACGCGGAAAAAGTGTCCGATGATGCGCACATCGGCCCCGCGCGGATCGGAAAAGCGGTTGACGAAGAAATCGTCAGGGCAGATATTGTCGGCCCATACGGCAAGCGGCGAACCGGGGCGGCGTTCGCAGACGAGCTTCTGGATGACGCAGCCTGAGATAAGAAACTCCTCCAGGCAGCGGCTGTCGAGCTCGTCGAGCTGATTGGCCTTGCGGAAAGCCGTCAGTTCCTCGCTTCCGTCAGGCTTCTCAGCGGCGGAGAGATTGTAGCGGAAACGGCCCACGATGCTCTTGACAAGCGAGCGCAGAAGATTGTTTGTCAGCGGACGCATGCCCGATTCCAGAGCGTGGTCATACTCGGAAAGTATGCGTCCGTCATCGGTTGTGATAAGGTCGGACCACTGACGGCCATAGGTGTGTTCCATCAGCCTCAGGCGCAAGGCACGCAGACGCGAAAGCCCGCGGTGGGCGTCGACCGCACGGCGGTAGAGACCCGGATTGTATTTCAGCTTCATGACTCGCAGGTGTAGTTGTGAAGGCAGGCAAGTGCCGAATCATCGAATTCATAGAGGCCGTCCTCGCAGACAGCGCAGTCAAGCGAGAGAAGACGGTCATCGGCCGTGGCGGCCGGATAGAGCCTGAGCTCACCGCCGCTGAAGAAAGCCACAGGCGATGCGGCGGTGGCGCGGGTGAAGCGATGGAACTGGAGCGGTAGCTGCGGAGACGAAGGGTCGGTGATCACCTCGGCAGGGCGCAGCCAGGAGGCAAGACGCACCTCCAGAATGCGGACGGTCCCGGCGGGAAGGGACAAGACAGTGGAAGCGCCTGCCGACGGCGGGGGCAAAGGCAGGTCGAGCCTGCGGGGCGCAAGCATGGAGGCGGGGGCTTCACGAAGCAGACGGGCATACCAGCGGTTGATGGCGGCGATGTAGACAGCGCTGCTGTCGATTCCGTCGTTACGGCGGAACACAGCATCGGCAAGCGGAGGAGATCCGGCGTAATGCAGGCGCCAGAGATCAAGCATTTCGGCTAAATTGAGTGTCAGTTTCATAGTGCGGGAGAATGGAGGGGGTGTGGATGTGTGGAGGGTAAATGGTTACGGTGCGGAGGGGGGGATGTGAGTGTGTGGAGGGGGTGTGGAGTGGATTCACTGCAAAGTTAAGACCGCGGACAAGCGATTTTGGTGCGATAATGCGGAGAGGCATGAAAAAATTTTTATTAATTTTGTCAATACATTATCAAGACTCCAATCCTATGACACCGGATGCAATAAACAATCTGAAGGAAAAAGTACTTGCCGGGGGCAGCCTGAGCGCCGAGGAAGCCATGAGCCTCATCGACCTCAGCCCGCAGGAAGAAGATGCCCTGATCGAAGCCGCCGCCGAGATCACAGAGCGATTCGGAAGCCGCGATTTCGACTCGTGTTCAATCATCAACGCCCGTTCGGGCCGTTGCAGCGAAGACTGCAAATGGTGTGCACAGTCAGCACATTACAAGACAGGGACGATGTTTTATCCGCTCGTTGACCATGACACCTGCATGGCCCTTGCCGACTATAACCGCTCGCGCGGCATAGGGCGCTTCTCGCTCGTCACAAGCGGACGCACTATCAGCGGCGAGGCCCTCGAAACTCTCTGCGGCTACTACCGCGAACTGCACCGGAAAGGCGGAATGGGGCTCTGCGCCTCGATGGGCCTGCTTGACGCCGAAGCCCTCGCCAAACTCAGAGACGCCGGGGTAGAGCGCTACCACTGCAACCTCGAATCGGCCCCCTCGCACTTCTCCACCCTCTGCTCCACCCACTCCATAGAAGACAAGATCAAGACCATAGAAGCCGCCCGCGCCACAGGCATGGAGATATGCAGCGGAGGCATCATAGGCATGGGCGAAAGCCGCGCCCAGAGAGTGGAATTCGCCCTGACTCTCAGAAGAGTAAATCCGGTGTCGATACCGATCAACATACTCGTGCCCATTCCCGGCACTCCGCTTGAAAACGCCGAGCCGCTGAGCGGACGCGAGATTCTGCTGACGGTGGCCATCTTCCGCATGATCCACCCCCGCGCCGTGTTGCGCTTCGCCGGTGGCCGGGCCTCGATCGCCAAGGAAATCCAGCGCGAATCGCTCCGCATAGGCATCAACGGCAGCATCATGGGCGACCTGCTGACAACCATCGGCTCGCAGATCGACGAAGACATAGAACTGATACGCTCCTGCGGCTACAATTTCAAAACCCCACAGCAATGAGCAATCCAATGCCTGATATGGACCGCGGACAGCAGACCCGCTACCGCGGCCACCTGTCGCTCTGCGAGATTGACTTCGCCGGCCAGAAAGCGCTGGCCGCATCACGGGTGCTCATTGTAGGCGCCGGAGGGCTCGGAAGCCCCGTGAGCCTCTATCTGGCCGCAGCCGGCGTAGGCACCATCGGGCTGATGGATGCCGACACCGTGAGCCTGAGCAACCTACAGCGCCAGATAATCCACTCCACCCCTGACCTCGGAAGGCTGAAAACCGACTCCGCGGCCGAAAAACTGCGGGCGCTTAACCCGGAGGTCGACATCATCGCCATCAACAGCCGCCTCAGCGAGGAGAACGCCGAAAGCATAATGGCCGGCTATGACCTTATTATAGACTGCACCGACAATCTGCCCACACGCCTGCTGATCAACGACACCTGCGTCAGACTGGGCAAAAAGATGGTGTTCGGCGCCGTGTCGCGCTTCTCCGGCCAGGTGTTCAGCCATGTGCCCGGAAGCGCCTGCTACCGCTGCATCTTCGACCCCTCGTCGATCAGCGGCGACGGCGAGGAACTGCCATGCGCCATCAACGGAATCCTCAACACAGTGGTGGGCGTCATCGGCTCCCTCCAGGCCACCGAAGCCATCAAACTGCTCGTAGGCACAGGCGATCCGCTCGTCAACCGTATGCTCACGTTCGATGCCATCACAATGGACTTCAACGTCTTCGCAGTCAGTCCGATGGAGGGCTGCGCGTGCACCTCTGTTAGCAAATTTTAACCCGCAATCTTAAAAAATCGAAAAATTTATAGCTACCTTTGCACCGCGGAAACACTGTCACTCACCTCTTCTCTGAAAACCAATCAAGTGACACAGTATCAAAAACAGATTAATCATGACTCAAGCGATCAACATGCCCCGCGTTGAAATAGTGGGCAGCTTCCTCCCTCCCGAAGAACTTGAAAATGCTTTGAACGAAAAAATCCGCGGCAATCTCAGCGAGGCTGACTATCATGCCGTTGAAGACCGCGTCATCGACCGCCTGATCGACCGCGAGATCGAAGCCGGACTCCGGATTGTGACCGACGGCGAAATGCGCCGCAAGAGCTGGGACCGCGACTTCTGGGAAGGATTCGAAGGAATGAGCCGCGAACGCATCGACACCGGCAACATCTATCAGGACGACATCCTGCGCCATGACCTGCTCCGTTTCAGCGGAAAGATCGAATTCAACCCCGCACATCCCTTCTTTGAGAAGTTTGTCCACATGCAGGAACTGACAGCCGGCCGCGCCGAAGTGCGCCAGACCATCCCCTCGCCCGGACAGCTCTACATGCGCATGTTCCTCTCGTCAAACGGAGATCCCGGCAAGTTCTATGCCACTCCTGACACTCTGATTGACGACATAGTGGAGGCCTACAGCCGCACAATCGCCGAATTCTACCGCCTCGGATGCCGCCACATCCAGCTCGACACCGAAGTCTGGGGCCGACTGAGCAGCCCTGAATTCGACCGAATGCTCCTGCTCGGAGGCGCTGACGTCGACGAGATCACCCGCCTGCTTCTCGACCTGATCAACCGCTCGATCGCAAACCGTCCGGCCGACCTGGAAATCACCTTCAACATCGCCGCCAACGAACAGGCCGTGCCCCGCTGGTATGACGAAAAGGAACTCTCCAACCTGCGCCTGATGCTTGAGACCATTGACGCCGACGCCTTCCTGCTCCCCTTCGAGATCAGCTCTCCGGAGGCCATCGACGCTCTGCGCTGGCTCCCGGCCGGAAAGCGCGTGATCCTCGGACTGGTTGACGGCAGCCTGCCCAACCTCGAAAGCGTAAACGACATAGTCACCGCCATCAAAATGGCCCGCCGCTACGTGCCGATGGAAAAAATCTCCATCAGCCCGACCTGCGGCTTCAAAGTCCGCGACCGCGAGCGCCAGGGTCTGAACTACGAGACCCAGTGGACCAAGATAGCCCTCCTGCGCCAGGCTGCCGAACTCGCAGCCGAATAAGCCGATCCGCATATCCGGTCCGCACCGGAAACCCGCACCATAATACATACACACACAATGCCCGCCCCCCGATCTGCCATGACAGGGAATGTGAGCATTGTGTGTTATATTTTAACATGCTTTATAGCCTCCGTTTGCTGATTTTTCTTAACTTTGTAGCTCATTCAAAATAGTAGCTTACAACCCTAATAAAGCCGGATTTTCACAGACCCCGGCACTTATCCGATCATGAAACACTTCTCATTACAGACTAAAAACGCACTTCTCTCACTGATCGTCGCCACCGGCGCGCTTCTGGCGTCATGCGGTCCGGCGAAAGATATCGCCTACATGCAGGACCTGCCTGACAACGCCGTGCTCACGCTTCAGGAAAACGGCGAACTCCGTCTGCAGCCCGGCGACAAGCTCCGCATCAGGGTCCACAGCCGCGACGAGGAGATGGTCAAGATGTTCAACCTCTCGCAGACAAGCAACTCAGGCTCCGTGGAGCATGACATGTACACCGTCGACAAGAACGGAACGATCGACGTCCCGGTGCTCGGACATCTCTCGGTCGAAGGCATGACACGCCTCGATGTGGCGCAGATGATAAAATACCGTCTGCTTGCCGGAAGCCTGCTCCGCGACCCGATTGTCACCGTGGAATTCCCGCAGATGGCCTATTACGTTATCGGCGAATCCGGCGTGGGGCGCCATGAGTTCCCGGCCGACAAGCTCAACATCATGGAGGCCCTCTCTATCTCCGGCGACCTCGCTATCAGCGGAAAGCGCACCAACATACTCGTGCTCCGCACCGAAAACGGCAAGCAGGTGCCCTATCGCGTGGACCTCACACGCGCCGACGGCGTATATGCCTCGCCGGCCTACTACCTCAAGCAGAACGACATGATCTACATCGAACCGACCCAGGTCAAGGCCAACCAGTCGACGGCCAACGGCAACAGCTACATGACCCCCTCGTTCTGGATCTCGATGTTCTCCTTCGCCACCACAATCGCGGTGCTTCTCACAAAGTAACAGATTCCACACCTAATCACCCCTAACGCCAATTCTTCTCGACTGATGCAACGAAATCTCAACCAATCACCCGCTACAGGGACCGAAACAGCCGCCCAGGCCGCATCGTTCCGACAGAATGCTGAAGGCTTCGCCAAGATTAAAGACATCATCTTTCTGATGCTCGGCCACTGGAAATGGTTTGTCCTCTCCCTGACCGTGGCCTTCGGAGCGGCATATTATTACCTGCAGATAACTCCAAAAGTCTACACTGCCTCGGCCGCCATACTCGTCAAAAGTGACGAAAAGAACTCCGGATCGGAAGACGTGCTGCTCGACCTCGGAATCAAGGCCCAGAAAGTAAATATCACAAACGAGATAATGTCGATGCTGACCGGCTCGGTGGCCGATGAGATCACCCGCCGCCTACAGCTCAACACCGAATACTACCACCCCGGCACATTCCACAAGACCGTGGCCTACGGAGTGGAGCTGCCCGTCACCGTCGAACTCCACGACCTCGGACAGGCCGAAAGCGCAAGCTTCAACCTCCAGCTGCGCAAAGACAGCACTATCCGAATCTCGTCGATGATGCTCAATGACAAGGCCCTTGACGGCTCTCTGACATTCAGCATGGGCAAAGCGGTGAAAACCCCGCTCGGCACCATGACCGTCAAACCCTCGCCCTACTACCGCGAAGGCGTCCAGGACGAACTGACAGTAAGCCGCATTCCGTTCAGCACCGCATCGGCCCAGATCAGATCGTCGATTGACGCACGTCAGCGCAACAACCGCGCGTCAATCATCGACATCACTTACAGCGACCAGTCGCGCACCCGCGCCGAGGACATCCTTTCGACCCTCGTGGCCGTCTACAACGAAAACTGGATCAAAGACCGCAACCAGGTGACGGCAAGCACCACGGAGTTCATCAAAGAGCGTCTGTCGATCATCGAAAGCGAGCTCGGCAACGTGGACAGCGACATCTCCGACTACAAATCGCGCAACCTTGTCACCGATGTCAGTGCTATGGGCGGCATAGCGCTCTCGCAGATGAACTCATCGCAGGAAGCCGGACGCGAACTTGACAACCGCGTCTACATGACCAAATATCTGCGCAACTACCTGACCGACGGAATGCACGATAAAGAACAGCTCCCGGCCAACTCCGGCATCGACAATCCCAGCATCGAGGCCCAGATCCAGGCCTACAACCAGCTCCTGCTCCAGCGCAACAACCACCTGTCAATCTCCTCCGAACAGAATCCGCTCGTCATGGATATTGACCAGAAGCTGTCGACCATGAAGGGGAGCATCCTCGGATCGCTCGACAATGAGCTGACCATGCTCTCCACCCAGAAAAGAGCCATTTCATCGGCTCAGTCGCAGGCTGTGTCGAAAATCGCGGCCAATCCGCAGCAGGCCAAGTATCTTCTTTCGGTCGAACGCCAGCAGAAAGTCAAGGAGTCGCTCTACCTCTTCCTGCTCCAGAAGCGTGAGGAAAACGAGCTTTCGCAGGCTTTCACCGCCTACAACACCCGCCTGATCGAACATCCTACGGCCTCGCCGGTGCCCGTCACCCCGATACCCTCACGGATCATGGTCTTCGCTTTGATAGCAGGCCTGTTTGTTCCGGCCGGCATCATAATGCTCATCGAGTCGTTCAACACCGCTGTGCGTGGCCGCAAAGACCTTCAGGACCTCCATGCGCCCTTCGTCGGTGAAATTCCGCTGGCCACCCAGCGCAAAGGCAAGCGCCGTGTGGCCCGCGAGGTTTCAGACAACCGTGTGGTGGTCAAATCAGGCTGCCGGAGCATCATGAACGAAGCCTTCCGCGTGGTGCGCACCAATCTGGAATTCATCCTCGGCTTTGACGGCGGCCACCATGTGGTGATGCTCTCGTCAATGAATCCCGGCAGCGGCAAGACCTTCACCTGCGCCAACCTCTCGACCGCTCTCGCCATCAAGGGAAAGAAAGTCATAGCCGTTGACCTCGACCTGCGCCGCGCTTCGCTCTCGGCCTATGTCGACAATCCCGCCCAGGGTGTGTCAAACTACCTCAGCGGACAGGTGGCCGACTACCATGACGTGATAGTGCGCCTTGGTGAGCTTGATGTGCTCCCCGTAGGCACGATTCCGCCCAACCCCACGGAACTTTTCTTCCATCCGCGCTTTGCCCGCATGATGGAGGAGCTGAAGGAAAACTATGACTATGTGATCCTCGACTGCCCGCCTGTGGAGATCGTGGCCGACGCCGCCATCATCTCCCGCTATGCCGAGATGACTCTCTTTATAATCCGCGCCCACCTCATGGACCGCTCTTTCCTCGCCGACATTGAAAACTGGTATCAGGAGCATCGCTACCCGAACATCTCCGTGATCCTCAACGGCACCCGCAGCGAATTCTCGCACTATGGAGGCAGCCGCTACGGATATCAGCGCTACGGCTACCACTACGGCCACTACGGCGAATACACCGATTCAGCCGAGGAATCCGAAAAAAGATCCTGATCAACCATGAACGGCTCCGGACGCAAAAAAATTCTGTTCGTGATCGACTCCTTCAATATCGGAGGGGCCGAGCGCAGCCTCTGCACCCTTCTCGGCCTCCTTCCGGCTGAGAAGTTTGACATCAGTGTCATGCTCACCTCCCGCGGCGGCCCGCTTGAAAAATATCTTCCGCCGGATGTCAGGCTCAGCGAGATTCCGCTCTGCGCCGATGATCTGAAATCGCGTCTCCGCTTCCGCGTCCGTCACCTGCGCCACGCCGTCATCTCCCGCATGGCCCGCCGAAAGGGCCTGAGAAGCAATCCGGTGGAACTCTACTGGACAGAGATGGGCTGTCTGGCCCCCGCTCCGGCCGAATCATATGATGTGGCCATAGCCTATCATCAGGGCTTCCCTACCTACTATGTGGCTGAGCGGGTGAAAGCCGCGCGGAAAATTGCCTGGATCAACGCCGACATTGTCCGCGACAACTACAGCGAGGCATTCAATCTCCGCTTCTACCACCTATATAATAAGGTGGTGACAGCTTCCGCCCGCCTGCGCGATCTGCTGCTCGATGCCTGGCACTTCCGGCCGGAGCAACTGCTCCCCATACGCGACATTGTCTCCCCCGCACTGCTGCGCCGTCTTGCCGGAGGTGATGACAGCGCTCCCGGACAGCACTCCGGCTCACTGCGCCTGCTGACCGTGGGGCGGCTCGTACCCGTCAAAGGCTATGACCTGCTCGTAGCCACCGCCGCACTGCTGCGCGACCGTGGATTCTCATTCCGCTGGGACATCATAGGCGACGGCCCAATGCGCGAGGAGATACGCCGGCTCATCTCGCAGCACTCTCTGGAAGAACACGTAACTCTGCTCGGCCCGATCGACAACCCATATCCCTGGATGCGCTCTTGCGACATCTACGTGCAGCCCTCACGCTCCGAAGGCTACGGCATAGCCGTCTGCGAAGCCAAAGCCTTCTGCCGCCCGGTCATAGTCACCGACTTCAAGGTAGCGCCTGAGCTCGTTGACCACGGCCGCGACGGACTTATAGCATCAATGTCCGCCGAGTCGCTTGCCGATGCCGTCACCCGGCTGGCATCGCCTCAGCTCAGAGAAAAAATCTCATCGCGGATCGCCGCATCAGACTCTGACACCTCTGCCGAAAGCCTCCGCCTCGTGCTTGAGCTTCTTGACTGACACAAACTTCCCACTGCCTGCATCTCCAGCCCGACAGACCAATGAAACGAATCTTCATAGCAATGCACTATCTCGAAATAGGGGGCGCCGAAAACGCTCTCATCGGCCTGCTGCATGCTCTGGACTATTCTGAAGTGTCGGTCGACCTCTTCCTCTACGCCCGCCGGGGCGAAATGCTCCCCCTGGTGCCGCCGGAAGTCTGCATACTGCCCGAAATCCCGGCCTACGCCCATATCGAGTCACCGCTGAAAGATGCCTTTCTCCACGGCCACATCCGTGTGGGCCTCGGACGTCTGCGCGCGAAAGCCCTCGCCGTAACGCGCCGAGGCAAAACCACAGCCGGAAGCGACCCCACGGCCATTTTTTCCTACATAGGCCGCTGCGTCACCCCGGCCCTCCCCCCGGTCACCGACCGAATCTATGATCTGGCCGTCTCCTTCCTCACCCCGCATGACATTGTGCTCTCAAAAGTCAAGGCACACAAAAAAGTCTGCTGGATCCACACTGACTACTCCCGCATCTCCCTCGACCCGGCCTTCGAGCTTCCGGTCTGGCAGGCTTATGACCATATCGTCTCCATCTCGCCTGACGTAAGCCGTGGTTTCATAAAGGTCTTCCCCTCTCTCGCCCCGAAAATAACCGAAATAGCCAACATACTCCCCGAAACCGTCATCCGCGGGAGAGCCGTGTCAGGCTCAGCCCCCGAACTGCGGCCCGGCCACCTCAATCTGCTCTCCGTGGGGCGCTTCACCCATGCCAAGAACTTCGACAACATCCCCGACATAGCCCGCCGCCTGCGCGACGACCACCATGCAGCCCCCTTCCACTGGTATCTGATAGGCTACGGCAGCGACGAGGCCCTGATACGCCGCCGCATCGCTGAGACCGGAACGGAAGACTGCGTCACCATACTCGGCAAGCGCGCCAACCCCTACCCCTACATCAGCGGCTGCGACATCTACGTGCAACCCTCGCGCTACGAAGGCCGCTGCGTCACCGTCCGCGAAGCCCAGCTTCTCGGCAAGCCGGTGGTCATCGCCGCCTATCCCACCGCCCCCTCCCAGGTGAGCGACGGCAAAGACGGCTTCATCCTCCCCTCTGACAACAGCGGCTTCGCCGCCGGACTCGCCAGCCTCGCCGCCTCGCCTGACCGCCTCGAAGAAATAGCCCGCAAACTGCTCTCCGCCGATTACTCCGACCGCACCGAAGCCCGCAAACTCGTCTCACTCATCTGATCAACCCGCCCGATGTCAATACCCCGCATAATCCACTACTGCTGGTTCGGAGGCAAGCCCTTGCCGCCGAGCGCTCTCCGCTGCATCGACTCCTGGCGCCGCCACTTCCCCGGATGGGAAATCCGCCGCTGGGACGAAAGCAACTTCGACATCAACGCCATCACCTATACCCGCCAGGCCGCATCCATCGGCAAATGGGCCTTTGTCAGCGACTATGCCCGCTTCCTGATACTCTACCGCCACGGAGGAATCTATTTCGACACCGATGTGGAGGTCATCCGCCCGATGGACCACATCACAGCCGCCGGCGCTTTCATGGGCTTTGAAAAAAGTCACGTAGGCATCGGAGTGGCCTCCGGGCTCGGCATAGGTGCACCCGCCGGACACCCGTTCTACAAAAAAATCATAGACCTCTACTCCACTCTCCCCTATCTCGACAGCGAGGGGCGACCGCTGCCCGGCACGGTCGTGGCCCACGTCACCCGCCTCTTCCTTGAAGCCGGACTCCGCGAAGAAGACCGCCTCCAGACCGTAGAAGGCATAACGGTCTACCCCAACGAATACTTCAACCCCCTCGACGACGCCACCGGACGCCTGCGCGTGACTCCCCTCACATGCTCCATCCACCACTATGATAAGACCTGGTGTGACAACTACGGCCCGTTGCGCACCCGACTGACCCGCCTTCTCCACCGCCTGTTCGGAGTCACCACCTTCACCCGCCTCCGCAAACTCATAACCCGCAACTGACATTGGAAGCATCACTATACGAACCGATCTATCTGACACTGATCAGCCTGCTCTCGCTCGTCACAGGCATGAGGCTGATAATCTCCGGAGGCAACACTCTTGCCATCGGCGAGCACAACCGCGGCAATTCCCTCGGTCCGCTGATCCTCTGCCTCATCCTGGCCATATGGATCGGCCTGCGTCCGGTTTCATTCATCTTCGGCGACACGGGCAACTACGCGATGGTCTACAACGCCATCGAGCCCGGCAACCTGCATGACTACCACATATCATCAGAATGGCTCTGGGACATCTTCACCTACCTCTGCCGCACGGCCGGACTCTCGGTCAACGTCTACTTCATGCTGATTGACCTGGTCTACATACTCGTATCTTTCGCCGCTGTCAAAAAATTCGTGCCCACCTCCCCCTGGCTCGGCACTCTCTTCCTCATCGGCGCCCTATTCTTCTTCTCATTCGGCACCAATGGCCTGCGCAACGGCGTGGCCTGCAGCATAGTGCTTCTCATCATGGCCTACATGCTCGAAGAGCGTTATGTCACAGCGGTAATCCTCTCTCTTATAGCCCTGAGCATCCACCGCAGCTCCGCCCTTCCGCTCGGAGGCGCCATCCTCGCCCTGACAGTGCTCAAGAATCCGCGCTATGCCCTCTACGGCTGGATCACCTGCATCCTGCTGTCACTCATAGCCGGAAACTACTGGACCGAACTGATAGCCGACATCGGTTTCGACGACCGTCTGGCCCAGTACACCGACACCTCCGATGAAAACCTAAGCACCTGGGGCTCCACAAGCTCCTTCCGCTGGGACTTCCTCGCCTACAGCGCCATTCCCGTCATATATTTCTTCTATATCTGCAGCCGGGGCCTGCGCGACGGCTGGTTCAACACTCTGGCCACAACCTATCTCGTGGCCAACTCTTTCTGGGTGCTGATGATCCGCGCGGCTTTCTCAAACCGTTTCGCCTACCTCTCCTGGTTTCTCATTCCGGTGATCTTCGTCTACCCCCTCTGCAACATGAAGGTATGGAAAGACCAGAACTTCGTGGCCGGAATGCTGCTGATAGCCTATGTATCCATCACTGTAATCTTCCTTTCACTGATATGGTAACCCGACTCACAGTCTTCACCCCTACATATAACCGCGCCCACACTCTGCGCCGCGTCTACGAAAGCCTCTGCACACAGACCGTGCGCGAGGGCTTCGAATGGCTCGTGATTGACGACGGCTCCACTGACTTCACCCGTCAGCTCATCGAGGGCTTCATCAGCGAAAAGCGCATCCCTATACGATATATCTATAAGGAAAACGGAGGTCTCCACACCGGCTACAATACAGCCTATGCCAACATCGACTCCGAACTCTGCGTCTGTATCGACTCCGATGACTTCATGCCCGACGATGCCGTGGAACTGATCCTGAAAAAATGGGATTCGGAAGGCTCCGAGAAATATGCCGGGCTCGTAGGACTCGACTACTATCTCGACTCCGACACCCCCATAGGCGGCAAACTCCCCGACGACATGGCCAGCTGCTGGCTCAACGAACTGGAAACACGCGGCATACACCGCGGCGACATGAAGCAGGTGATGCGCACCGAACTGATGAAGGAAGTGGCCCCGCAGATCGGCTATCCCGGCGAAAAAAACTTCAATCCGGTCTACATGCTCCTTCAGGTCTGCGACCGCCTGCCGCTGCTTGTCATCAACCGCAACCTCTGCTACGTAGACTATCAGACCGGACTCGACAGCATGTCGGAACGCATTTTCCTCCAGTATCTCGACTCGCCCCGCAGCTTCGCCAAGCTCCGCCGCCTCGAAATGACGCTCCGCCACACCTCAGCGGCCCGGCGTTTCCGCGTTGCCATTCACTACGTGTCGAGCTGCATCATAGCCCGTGACCGCCGCTGGCTCGCCGACTCTCCTAAAAAACTGCTGACGCTTCTTGCTGCTCCGGCCGGCTATCTCCTCTCCCACTACGTCCGCCATAAGGCAAAACAATTCACATGACCCATTAAAGACCCTATAAAAAATTTGACACTATGAAAATTCTACACGTAATAACCTCCATGCGCACCGGCGGGGCCGAAAAGCTGGTATGCGACATGCTGCCTCTGATGCGCGATCAGGGTCATCAGGTCGAGCTCGCTGTCTTTGACGGCACTCCGAGCCATCTGCTGGAGTCTGTCAGGCAGCAAGGCATAACGACCCACGTCTTCGGATTTGGGCTGAAATCCGCCTACAACCCACAGCATATCAATAAGTTAAAATCGGCAATAGGGGGGGTCAACATTGTCCATTCCCACAACACATCGGCCCAGCTGTTCACCGCACTCGCAGCTCCGGCCGGGACCGCGCTCGTAACCACCGAGCACAGCACAGACAACCGCCGGCGTCATCTGCGTCTGCTGCGGTCTCTTGACCTCAGGCTTTATCGCTGCTACAAGGCCATTGCCTGCTGCAGCGAGGCTGTGGCATCGTCGCTGCTCAACTACCTCGGACCGGAATTCGCAGACCGCACAAGCGTGATTGAAAACGGAATTGATCTTTCGGCATATTCTCCCGCCGCTTCCGACACACCTGTCGCAGCCAATGACACCGACATTCTGATGGTGGCCGCTTTCCGGCCGCCTAAAGATCATCTGACTGCACTCCGCGCACTCTCGCTCCTGCCCTCGGAAACAACTCTCAGCTTTGCCGGAGATGGCTCCACACGCCCGCAGGTCGAAGTCGAGGTCCGCAGACTCGGTCTTGAAAAGCGGGTCAGATTTCTCGGTCCGGTCAGCAATGTGGCCGAAAGACTGCGGGGTGCCGGAATAGCCCTGCTGTCGACCCGGTACGAGGGTCTGTCACTGTCAAGCATCGAGGCAATGGCCTCAGGCACACCGCTTGTAGCCTCTGACGTGAGCGGAGTCCGTGAAGTCTGCGGAGGCGCCGCACTTCTCTTCCCCGAAGGCGATGCCAAAGCCCTCGCCAAGATCCTTGGCGACCTTCTGAAAGACCCCGCCTTGCGCCGACTGACAGCCGACCGCTGCCGCCAACGCGCAGCCCGCTTCGACATCCGCACAACCACCCAAGCCTACCTCGACCTCTACGCCCGCCTCCTCCCGGCCCCCATGCAAACTCACAAAGACTGACGCTGCTTATCTTGAAGATATGAAGCTACAATATGAATCACCGAAGCATGTCTGTCACGATAAAAAGCCCGTCCAAAGGATTGGTAGCCGTCAGGTCCGACTATCACATCCTGTATGTTTATTCCACTTTCCTCGGCAAGACGCCGATATAATCTGTCAAAAAGATTCCATCTATATAACTGAGGCGATTGGTCCGGATGATTCGTCGCAAGATCCTCAGTGGAACATATAAACGAAAAGACGGCCTCTTTATGGTTTTCAAACTGCTCTAACAGCCATGAACTCATTCTGAAAAACACAACCGGATGAATCGGCTTATCTCTGAATGCCTTTTCAATATCTATATCAACAATCTCAATGCCAGTAAATTCATCAGGAATATGCAGGGCGGTTTGCTTGTAATCACTGTCATAAAAATAAAGGGCGACCAATAAATGATTGCCCTTGTTATCTGAGAATGTCTGTTCGATTGATTCCATCAGTTTTTAGACAATTGTGTCTGTAAGAATCTTTCGCGCATTTTTTGCATACGCTCTTTCTTTCGCAGTTGCGCTTTCTCTATGAAAGCGACCAATTCCTTGGAGGGTTTAGGAATTCTGATTGGGGTTGTCGTTTCCATATCGCTTGTTTTTAAGATGTGTTTATATCGCAAAATTACACCTATTATTTCATAATTACAAATTTAACGGCTACTAATCGCATTATCACTCAAATTATTAACAATTTTAATTTGAATAATGTCCAATGACTCCTCTATCGCACCTCCGGCGCTTTTGGCCCGGTGGAGAAGCATCTGTTTTCACTGCTGCGGACTCCTCTGTAAACCTTGCTGCGACAACTGCGCGTAGACGGTCCCCGCTGTCATTTTCAATTTTATTGACATTTTTGACTTTGTATTCGATTTTTTCTGTAATTTTGTGCTTTGCATACATTGCTGATTCATTCGACTATTCTTCTCATACAACACTCTAACTGATCAATCTTTATGAAAACCTTTGCACGTTTACTGGCTTTGTTTGTGCTCCTTTCCGCCACATGCGCCTCAGTCTCGGCGCAGGACAAACCACGCTGGATCACCAAAGGAGTAGCCTCGCTTGAAAAAGAGCGCAGCAACGACTCATATACCTTCCGCGAATTCGAAATTTTCGGCGGGGACATCGACCTCCTGCGCAAGGAGCGCTTCAATCCGCTCGTAGGCTATCTCGCAAACACCTTCGGTGCCGATTCGGCATCTGCCCAAGTAACGCTGCTCTCCGCATCATCACCGGCACCCGCCACTCTCAATGATGCCGAGGGTGACCGCTCGGTGCAGGCCGAATATCGCGTGACATTCTCCGCCCCGACGCCAATGACCTTCTATGCCAAGCTCGTTGACGAATATGTGAGCTTCGACGAAAATGCCGACATGAGTTTCGACTACACTCTCTATCAGCTCTTCGCCATCTCGACCTCAGCTGACGGAGCCGTGCCGCAGTTCGACGACTATTCCTACTCCCGCAAATACAATGCCCGCGCGCTTGCCCTCTCAATCGTCCCCGGCCTCGGCCAGATGTACAAGGGCCACAACGCAAAAGGCTGGGTGATCATTGGCGGCGAGGTAGTGTTTGTCGGCACGGCCATCTATTCGCAGATCCGTCAGCACAACTACAGTGATGATGCCAAAAACGCCTCCGATGCAATAGCTCCCAGCTACCGCAGCAAGTCGAAAAGCTGGCGCCAGGTGCGCGATGTGGCAATAGTGGGAGCCTGCGGACTCTACGTCTACAACCTTCTTGACGCGGCTCTCTCGAAAGGCGCCCGCCAGGTGGTTGTGAACAAGGCTTCCGGCACCCGTCTGGCCTTCTCGCCTTCCGTGATGGCTGATCCTATGGCCTCGCCCGCACCGGCCGTAACCATGTCGCTGACCTTCTGAAACACCGATAGTTCAGATGGCGGTCAAGATCATACGCATGGCCACTATCGGGCTTTCGCTCGACACCTTCTGCCGCGGACTGCTGCAGGAACTTTCGGCTGACTATGAGGTGGTAGCGCTCTCATCGCCTGACAGCCACCTCGACAGCCTCGGAAAGCGGGAAGGGGTGCGCACCATAGGCGTGGAGATGAAGCGCGAGATAGCGCCTCTGACAGATCTCCGCTCTCTGATCAGGCTGGTCAGAGAGTTCAGGCGCGAACGTCCGCAGATGGTCCACACCATGACACCCAAGGCCGGCCTGCTCGGCATGATGGCCGCACGGATTGCCGGAGTGCCTCTGCGCGTCCACACCTTCACCGGACTGCTCTTCCCTACCGCCACCGGACTGAAAAAACAGATACTGCGTCTGACCGACCGCCTGACATGCGCCTGCGCCACTCACATAATACCCGAAGGTGAGGGCGTGAGAAACGATCTTATCTCAGGCGGCATCACCCGAAAGCCCCTGCGAGTGCTCGGCCACGGCAATGTCCGCGGAGTGGACCTCAGCTATTACAAAGCGTCGGAAACCATTGACGCTCAGGCTGCGGAGCTGAGACACAGCTTCGGAATCAGTCCCGATGACAAAGTGCTGCTCTATGCCGGACGCGCCGACCGCGACAAAGGCATAGCCGAGCTGACCGAAGCATTCCGCACCCTCGGCCGCAGGGACACCCACCTGCTTTTAGCAGGCGACTTCAAAGGCTCTCCACTACTGCCCGCAGACATGAGCAACATCCACCTTTCCGACGGCTGGACAGCCGACATACGCCCCTGGATGCGCGCCGCCGACATCTTCATTCTCCCAAGCTACCGCGAGGGCTTCCCAAACACTGTGCTTGAAGCCGGAGCCATGTGCCGTCCCTCGGTTGTCACAGACATCAACGGCTCGCGGGAGATAATAACCGACGGTGTGAACGGACTGATCGTGGCGCCCCGGAGTGTGGCACCTCTGCGCGAGGCAATCCTGAAACTCGTCTCCGACCCGGCGCTCTGCCGCGAAATGGGGCTGCGGGCGCGTGAAAACGTAGAGCAGAAATTTTCGCAGCAATATGTAAGATCCTGCTTGAAAGAATTTTACCGGACCATCATCCAGACAGCACAATGACAGGCCTTCTTATCAGCATAAAACACCGCTTCCCGGCCCTCTGGCGTGCCGTAGAGTGGGCCAACGGCAAAGCCATGCGCCTGCGCTACCCCCGGCTCGGCATGATAGCCGGCGAGAAAGCCTCGGCCGTCTCACTCGCCGGATTCCGTTTCTCGCCCCTGCAGGAAGCGGACCTGACTGACCTCCACCGCTTTCTGATGGCACTGCCGGAAGAAAGCGTGGCCTACTTCAACCCCCACGCCTTCACCCTGCCGGCCCTGCGCAGACTCCACCGCAGCGGATCGTTCGTCATGCTCGGAGTCAGACAGGGCGACACACTTGTAGGCTACCACTTTCTGCGCTGTTTTGCCAGCGGGCGCTGCTTCCACGGGCTCGTGGTCAGCCCCTCGGTCCGTGGTCGTGGCATAGGCACCGCCATGTGGGATCTCGGCGCCCGCATAGCCACAGCCGCAGGCCTCGCCATGTTCGCCACCATCTCCGAACACAACCACCCCTCACTGCACTCCTGCACCCGCGGCTGCCATACCACCATCGCCGACCGCCTCCCCGGCTCCTACCTCCTCATCCGCTGCCAACCGAAAGAATTGGACAATGGATAATCACATAGCCAGACATCGCAATTGTACATAACCAAATACAATATCATCAAAACAACACACCGCAAATTTGCTGATTAACAAAAACTTTAGTATCTTTGCGATCCGTCCACGCAACAATCAACGCCACCGGCTCGTTTTACAGAAAACATCTTATCTCCCATGTGCCTCACACCAAACGAAGCAAAAGAATACCGCGAATATCTTCTGTCTTTAGCGGAAACACACTCGTCAGACATCATTTCCAACGGAGGAAAGGATCATGCCATCGTGCTGTATTCCGTCCTGCTTGACAATAGCCGGAACGATGTCCGCATATTCTGCCAGAGTGGCTCTTCAGCAGTCTGGCGAGCTCCTGAGTTTATCGAGGCCATGAACAGATTTCTCAAACGTGACAACACAAGTCTGAAAGTTCTCACATCAGAAGAACCGACTCTCGACCGGACATTCAGAAATCAGGCAAAAGTTGAAATCCGCCATATCTCCACTGATGCACTGCGAAAGATCAAAGATCATTTCAAAAACAGCAAATGCAATTTTGCAATCTTTGACACAGACAAATACCGCTATGAATATGACTTCGAACATTTCAAAGCCTACTGTTCGTTCAATGCGCCTGATGTTGTAAAAACAATGACCGATCTTTTTGACGCATCATTTTCTGATTCTGCACCCGTCCAGGAAATAGCCGCCGTTCAATGAGTACCCCTGTCCAACTTTTGGATCTCACAGCAATTCTCCAGTTCGGTGCCGGGGTAAGCATCTTGTTTTTCTATCAGGAGATGCTAACCTATGTTGTTCCGGCAAAAGCCCGCACGAATATCATCCAAGAAATTTCCAAATGGAAGGGACAGTTTCACGGAGTTCTGACCGACAATGACATAAACCGTCTCAACCGGATCACTGTCGATCCACAGCTGCAGAGTTTCAAGTCAACGATCACACATCTTGGCAAACTATCGTTCGTGCTGCTGCTCACTCTGCTGCTTTTGGCAGCACACGAGGAGCAACATCAGCATTATTCCTATGACTATCTGCTGATTTCATCAGTGATATTCATTGTTTATTCAATTATCGCTATACTGCTCATTCATCACAATTTTTACCGCCGTACAGCCTCTTTTTTGCTTCCGGCAATCCCTATAGCCCTGATCTCCGCTTTTGCCACAGTCTATGAAATTGAATCATCGAAACAAATTTGCCCTCACGCAGAATATGCCGCATATTGGGCATTAGGAGGATTTATTTCAGTGGTTCTGCTTGCAGTCTGCAAATTCTATTACGACGAGCGGACAGCAAAGACCCTTTGGACCGAATGTGAACAACTGAAAACATGTTTTGAAGCATTTGCAACATGGAAGGTCCAGCCCACTGAATACAATTTTCTCAGAATACCGTCACAGATACGCCATCTTTACCAAAGAGGCTTCGAGATCACACCTGAAAACACACAGGAAAAATTTGACAAATTCATGGCCGATAAAATCAGGCACATGCTAAAATCACATCACAGACTGTCTTACCAGCTACATCTATATATCTCACAACACAAATCCGGATTCATCACAGCCATACCAAAGGCCATCGGCATCGTAATTCCCACAGGCTTTATCTTCATCTATGCCGTATCTATCTGGCATAAAATAGTCCACTGAACTATTTTGCTAATGCTCCACACATAGCCACAACCTGTACTTAAGCCTAAATTTTATCTATTTCCTCCATTTTTCCGCCCGCGTGGAATTTTTATGTTAAATCTTTTTGCCGTATTTTTGGAATTTAGTACTTTTGTGAACTCGGATGAATTATCTTCTACTGCTTTAACAATCCGGCATTCAACTGATTCTCATATAACGCCTTAATTCATCCCTGTTTTTGATAGTAAACGCGATTCTTCTTTAAAACACAGTTAATTTAACCTTGCTGACAAAAGAAATCTTTGACCGCTTTGCAGGCATTATCGGCCTTGCTGTAGCCATCCCCGTCATTTTGCTGACATGGATAGCTATAGCGATCGTCATGCCCGGCGCTCCGGCCATCTTCAGGCAGAAGCGCGTAGGCAAGGACGGCCGACTGTTCACGCTGGTCAAATTCCGCACCATGCGTCCGGCCCACGGAGGCTCTTCGGTCAGCGTGGCCGGCGAAAGCCGCATCACTCCTCTCGGAGCCGTGCTGCGCCGGTGGAAGATCGACGAACTGCCGGAACTGTGGAATGTCATCAAGGGTGACATGAGTTTCGTGGGCCCAAGACCCGACGTGCCCGGCTATGCCGACTGCCTCGAAGGCGACAGCAGACGCATACTCAGCCTCAAGCCCGGCATCACCGGAGCGGCGACTCTACGCTACCGATATGAAGAAGAAATACTCGCCTCGCAGGAAGATCCGCAGGCCTACAATGACAGCGTGATCTTCCCCGACAAAGTGCGTCTGAACCTGCTCTATCTTGACAGCCGCTCGTTCGGGCTTGACCTGCGGATGATACTCTCCACCGCCCTCCCCTCGCTCCAGAGCCGTCTTCTCCCCTCTGAATTCCAGGCAATCATGCCCGGAAGCGAACTGAATACCACGACCACACAATCAGTCAACATATATGCAAACTAAGAAAATACATCTTTGCCTCGCCCACATGAGCGGCGCCGAACAGCGCTTTATCGACGAAGCCTTCGCCGACAGCTGGGTCGTGCCCCTCGGCCCGAATGTGGACGGATTTGAAGAAGATCTCAAAAAGTTCCTTACTGAGGGAGATCCACAGTCAGAAGGAAAAGAAATAGCCGCCCTCTCGGCCGGCACAGCCGCCATACATCTTGCCCTCGTGCTTCTCGGCGTGGGCCAGGGAGACGAAGTGATCTGCCAGAGCTTCACGTTTGCAGCCTCGGCCAACCCCGTGGTCTACCAGGGAGCCAAGCCGGTGTTTGTCGACAGCGAGGCCGGATCATGGAACATGGACCCCGAACTGCTCGACGCCGCCATTGCCGACCGCATCGAAAAAACCGGACGCAAGCCGAAAGCCATCATCACCGTGCACCTCTACGGAATGCCCGCGCAAATGGACCGCATCTGCGCCGTGGCCGACAAGTGGGGCATACCCGTTGTGGAAGATGCCGCCGAAGCCCTCGGATCGAAATATCAGGGCCGCATGTGCGGAACTCTGGGTCACTTCGGCATACTGAGTTTCAACGGCAACAAGATGATCACCACCTCAGGTGGCGGAGCGCTTGTCTGCCCCGATGCCGAGAGCAAGAAACGCGCCCTGTTTTTCGCCACCCAGGCCCGCGAGCCTTTCCCATATTACCAGCATGAGCATATAGGCTATAACTATCGCCTGAGCAACATCTCAGCCGGCATCGGGCGCGGGCAGATGACGATTCTCGACGAGCACATTGCCCATCACCGCCGCCTGGCAGCCCTCTATCAGGAACTGTTCGCCGAAATTGATGGCATCAGCTACCACGCCAACCCGTCGGCCGACAGCGACAGCAACTACTGGCTGAGCACCATCGAGATCGACCCGCAGGTGACCGGCAAGACTCCTGAAGACCTGCGCCTGCACTTAGCTGCCCTCAACGTGGAGACCCGCCCGCTCTGGAAGCCGATGCACCTTCAGCCGGTATTCGCCCAGGCCCCGGCCTATGTCAACGGCGTCAGCGAAGCCCTCTTCGGCCGCGGCCTCTGCCTCCCCTCCGGACCATGCGTCAGCGAAGACGATGTCAGAATGATCGTGAACGAAATCAGAAACTGCATCAACGGCTGACCCTTCAGCACCCAATACACCAACGGACTCACACCAAGAAACACAACATAACAACACCACCACCGTGAACCGGACACTGCTGACAAGAGAATTTTCGCGCCACAATCTGTCGAGATGGATTGTGCTGCTTCTCGACTGCTCGATGGTCTATCTGTCGGGGCTTGTAGCGTGTGCGGTGAACCACGGACTGGCCAACACCGTCAGCAATCTCGGACATATACTTCAGACCATGCTGGTCTACCTCAGCCCCTTTGCCTCCGGCTTCCTCCTCTGCGGAACCTACCGGAACATCTTCCGCCGCACCTCTTTCCCCGACCTTGTCCGTGTCTGCATGGCTCTCGCCTTTGCCGTGACAGTCATCATGCTGCTGCGCATATTCCTCCACGCCGACAATGTGCTCTTCGCCATCCGCCTGCGTGACCTGATTCTGCTCTCGCTCCTTTCGCTCACCACCATCTGCGGAATACGCGTCGGGGTCAAGACCCTCTATGACCTATATCTGCGCTACACCACCAGCGGCGGAGCCTATGGCTACAGCGAGCGCCAGCTCATCGACCTCGAAATGGCCGATCTGCTTGACCGCAACCCGATAGAAGTGGACATGGACGAAATCCGCGCCAAACTTTCAGGGCGCCGCATTCTCGTCACCGGCGCAGCAGGCAGCATAGGCAGCGAACTTGCCCTGCAGCTCGCCTCGCTACGCCCGCAGAGACTCATCCTTATAGACCAGGCCGAGTCGCCGCTCCATAACCTGCGGATCGAAATGGAACGTCTCTACCCCGAAACTGATTGCCTCTACATAGTGGCCGACATCTGCAACGGCCCGCGCATGGAGCGCATTTTCGCCTCGGAAAGCCCTGAGATCGTATTCCACGCCGCTGCCTACAAGCATGTGCCCCTCATGGAGGAGAATCCGGTTGAAAGTGTGACCAACAACGTGGGCGGCACCCGCCTCATAGCCGACCTGGCCGTGAGCTACAAGGTGGAGAAATTCATACTCGTCAGCACCGACAAGGCTGTCAACCCGACCAATGTGATGGGCTGCACGAAACGCATCTGCGAGATGTACTGCCAGAGCCTCTCAAGCAACAGACCCGATGGCTGCCGCTTCATCACCACCCGCTTCGGCAACGTGCTCGGATCGCAAGGCTCGGTGATACCGACCTTCCGCAGCCAGATACGCCGCGGAGGCCCGGTGATGGTGACCCACCCCGACATAATCCGCTACTTCATGCTTATCCCCGAAGCCTGTGCGCTCGTGCTCGAAGCCGCCATCCTCGGCAAAGGCGGCGAGATATTCGCCTTTGACATGGGCAAACCGGTCAGGATCGTAGACCTCGTCCGCCGCATGATAGCCCTCAGCGGCCGCTTCGACGTAAAGATAGAATATTGCGGACTGCGCCCCGGCGAAAAGCTCTATGAGGAACTCCTCACAGAAAAAGAGCAGGTGATGCCCTCGTTGCATCCCAAAATAAAGATCGCAAAAGTCGAGCCAAGCGACAACCGCCGGGTGACAGCCCAGGTCAACGAACTTCTCGCCACGGCTCACACGTTCAACGCCACCGCAACCGTGAGATCCATGAAGCGCATGGTGCCGGAGTATATCTCCAACAACTCACCCTACTCCACCCTCGATCCCTCGCCTCCGGGTCCGCGCCCCTCGCTCGAAGTAAATCCGACAACAACCGACATATATCATACAAAACCAGAAATCCAACCTATCGCATAAAGCTATGTACCTTCTCAAGACTTTAAAGCGCTTGCTCTCTCCCGCACTGTCACTGGCAGTACTGTGCTCGGTCTTCACAGCCGCCGCGCAGACTCCCTCGTCATACGAGGACTTTGACCGACAGTACAAAGACTACCGCACTGTCTATTCAGACACTACTGACACCGACCTGCCTACCCGCACCGAGGTTGTCAAGGAAACAAACCAGCCATTCGGAGTGGTAACAAACAAGTTCGGCAAAAACTGGTTTGTATTCGCCACAGCCGGAGCCCACACATTCCGCGGCGACTACTCCGGACGCGGAAAGTTCGGCGGCACCATCTCGCCTGACTTCGGAATCGGCGTGGGCAAATGGTTCACTCCGGGCGTCGGCGTGAAAGTGGAATTCATCCGCTCCGACTCCAAGGGCTATACCGAATACCTCACCGGTCACTATGGCTACGGAGGCATCATGCAGGCTTCTGACGGCACCCCCTACCGCAAGATGAGAACCCGCTGGTGGGACCTCGGCGCAAGCGTGATTTTCAACCTCTCGCGCCTTATCCAGGGCTATGAAGGAGCTGACAGCCCCAAACTCATGAACCAGTTCATGCTCAACGCCGGTATAGGCGGTGTGCACCACATGGGCTATGGCCACGACCACGGATCAGACAACGAGCTCAGCGCACATCTGGAACTGCAATACAGCCGCTTCTTCACCCGCTCGAAGCGCTTCTCGCTCGACTTCAAGCTCCGCGCTCTTCTCTATCAGACCAACTTCGACCTCGAATACGGTCAGGCAAACCATGCGGCCAACAAGTGGGACTCGAATCTCGGCGCCGACCTCGGTTTCACATTCTATCTCGGCTCGAAACGCGCCCGCAGCTGGCGCATGGGCGCTACCCACACCTATACCCGCGACTACCGCGAACGCCAGATCCGCGAAGTCCGCGTCAAGGAGGGAGATCCCGCCAAGTTTACCGAAATCACATTCTACGTCTTCTATCCCAACAACTATTCCGGACGTAACGATGCCCCGACCATCGCCTCAAGCTCTGTCAACGCCATTGACTACCTGACAGGCGGTATCTACACCCAGCGCCGCTTCGAGGACAACGGCGATGTGGCCTCGCGCCTCGTGGCCGGACGCACTCTCAAGGGCCTGCCTACCGAGGACCTGCCAACCGAACCGGCTGACCGCGACTTCGCCATCACCTCTGTGCCCCGCGGATATGAAATGGGCGAAGGTCCGATCTCACTGAGCCTCGCTCCTTCCGATATGTCAGACTTCCGCCAGAGCGCAGGTTTCTACTACGCTCCGATCTATGGCGACCAGCACCTCTGGCACTACCGTATCGACGATGCCACCCGCTCTCAGAAGCTCCTGAGCGAAGACAACTACTATGAGACCCAGACCTTCGGTCTCAACGCCCACAAGGGTCTTGAAACCATCCGCGAATACTTCGACATAGACCGCAGCGAATATCTCGTCAGCCTTGCCGACATCTATGCGGCCGTGAAGTCAAACCAGGGCCATATAGCCAAACATGCCGACCAGGAGACTGTTGATGACATCCGCCACATTATTGAAAACGGTGTGATCACAGGCATTTTGGTGGAAGGTCTCGCCACAAGCCAGGACAACTTCACAGGTCCTGACGCCAAGCAGGTGGGTCTCGACCGCAACACTACCCTCTCGGACAACCGTGCCACCACAGTGCTCAACTGGCTCCGCGAGTCAGGCAAGTTTGACGGCGTAGACTCCAAGACCTACCGTGTCAACTCGTTCAAGAACGCAGTGCGCGGCATAGGCCGTGTGGACGATCCTTCTACCCGCGGCATCGATGCCAAGATGAACCGTTGCGTGAAAGTGCACCTGCAGTACATCCTCCCGCAGAAATAACAATCCCCCCGCACATAAGCAAATGAAAACTCCGGATGGAAGGCTTCCATCCGGAGTTTTCTATTATGCTGTCTGAGATATCGGATATCTTTGATGAGATGCAACTCCATATACAAGATGTACTACCACATATATATAATATATGTATATCGGCAATCTGTGAGCTGTGGCCGTTCAGCGAATTTCTTCCCAGTCGGCGTCGCTTACCTGGGGTTCGCGGGGAGTGTATGAGGGGCCTTGCTTTTCAGTGGTCTCCGAGGCCGAGAATTCGGTTTTCACCTCAATCTCTTCGAAGTCCACATACTCGCCTTCGTCGCGGCTGAATATCTTTTTGCGTCTCTGCGGCTGATGCTGCTGCCTGCGCCGCTGCCCGAAAGGCGATGCTCCGGGGCTGAATCCGGTGCCGCCTCCGAAGGCCTGGTTAAACATATCATTGACCTTCTGGGTATATTTCCGCTGAGCATAGCTCAGCAGGAGCGGCTTGATGATAAGCCACACCAGATAGAGTATCAGTATTGTTCCAAAGAAAGTTAACATGTCAGAAAGATGAAGGTTTTGCTGAATGCAGACCGTGGCGATGGTCTACGGTTACTTCTCATCCGCCTCGGATGCGTCAGGATCTGTGCGCTTGCCAAGAAGCGAGATCAGAATGTAGAGCACGATTGTCCAGGCAAAGCCCGAAACACCGTCGGTGATGACGAAAAGCACTGTGGCCGCCATGATCACATAACGTCTAACATTCTCGCGCAGCGAAAGGTTGGCGAATTTGAGTGAAAACATCTTTATTTCGCTCACCATAAGCAGCGAAACCACTGCAATGAGCACTGCCATCACCGCATCGCCGGGATAGGCGTGATCGGTGATCCAGGCGAGTGCACCCACCCAGAAGATGGCGTTGGCCGGAATAGGCAGACCGATGAACGAGGTTGTCTGACGGGTGTCTACGTTGAATTTGGCAAGGCGCAGGGCACCCATCACGGCTATCAGCAGCGCGAATGCGCTCACCCAGAGCGGACTGCCGGCCCGGAGCATGGTGTTCATCACGAGGAAAGCCGGAGCGAGGCCGAAGCTGACAAGGTCGCTCAGCGAATCAAGTTCCTTGCCAATGGGCGAATAGGCGTGAAGAAGGCGGGCCGACATGCCGTCCCAGAAGTCAAAGGCGGCGGCAGCGCCTATGCACACGAAAGCCCACTGCAATGCGCTCAGCCCTGCGGTAGGCAGGTCGAGATTAAAAGCCAAAAACACCGCCGCACATCCTGAGAGGAGGTTGAGGCAGGTGATTGTATTCGGAATATAAGTGCGGATTGATTTCAATTGATGATACTGTGTTTTGTATGATAACCTTATTAGTCATCAGGATGTTCGCGCAGACGGGCCACTACCGAGACACCGCCCGTGGTCTTGTCTCCGATCTTGACGAAGACTTCAGCGTCAAGCGGGAGATAGATGTCGACACGCGATCCGAATTTGATGAAGCCCATGTGGTCTTTGATGTCGGCTATGTCGCCCGGTTCGGCATAGGTGACAATCCGTCGGGCAACGGCTCCGGCAATCTGCCTCATGAGCACCTCCTGGCCGTTGGTGGCGCGGATAAGCACTGTCGACCGTTCGTTTTCGACACTCGCTTTCGGCAGATAGGCACTGAGGAAACGGCCGTTGTGGTGGCGCACCATGAGCACCTCGCCGTCAACCGGAAACCAGTTGGCATGTACGTTGAACACCGACATGAATACCGAGAGCATTCTGACACGGCGGCGCAACACTTCCGGCTCGAAGACTTCCTCAAGCGCCACAACGGTGCCGTCGACCGAGCTTACCACCACATTGTGGCGGTCGCCGTGAAACGTACGTTTCGGCGAGCGGAAAAAGTTGACTACAAGCAGATAGAATATCGCCGAAATGACAGTGAAAGTAGTGGGGATCGCAGCGGGACGAATAAACATCCATGCCGACAGATTGATGACAATCATTATCAGCATGACAACTATCAATATATTGATTCCTTCGCTGTGGATCTTGACTTTCATTAGATTCGAGGATAGGGGTAGTATCAGAGGGGCTGACAGCCCGTTACGTTCTCTTAATTTGCAAAGTTATGCAATCTTTTCCATTTATCAAAACCGACTGTTAAAAAATTCCGCCCGATTGTCAGCGAAAGAGGCGGAATTGTAGCAAAAAACACAGTATATTTCATAAAGATGCACAAAAAAATCACCAATGCAGCCAAACGGACACCTGATGAATTGCAGCGATCGGTTGGACAGCGATGAAGACGGGTGGCCAAGGCTTGATGGTAAAACGGTGTCCTCAGCCGGACACCACTCGCTGGGGGATTGGCAAACCCGTGACACCTGCGCGCTCTGCGCTTCGGTGTCACGGGCTATGATTAGATCGATGTCCTCACTAACATTCCGACCGGCTCCCTTTGGAAAAGACCGCAAGGTAGACCAGAAGCCCGATGATGCCTGAACCGATAAAAGCTATCGCCCAGGCAACCTTATGCCCTGCCGATATATTCCGGTTGGTCAGACACAGAATGATTCCACAAATAGCAGACAGAGCAAGGACTGAGACAATAACCAGCTGTAGAGCTACAATCATTGACCATATGGAACTGTACATCATAAGTATATGTATTTAGGAGTTAGTTATAAATTTTTCCTCCGGCAAATATAGCTCCGCAATACTATATTCCCAAGATACGCAGCGTTTTGATTTTTGTTTTATGCAATTTGTTTTCAATTAAAAATCAGCAATTTACGTATTACAACAAATTTCAATTTTGTTTTCACATCTTCTTCACGCCCATGAGGCTGTTTTTCAGACAGATGCCGCAGCTATCGCTCATGCGAAAAACAAAAAACTTATAGATAAGCCATGTATTTATCAGCTTTTCCGCGATCAAGTTGCTTGATTTTCAGTTTCAGTCTCGCCTTGCGGTTATAAACGGCCTCTATCTTTTCTTCACCGAGCAGAACCGCAATCGTTATCACTGACAAATCAACAACCGAAAAAAGGTATAGACAATAATCAGCCTCTTTCAGCCCCACGACATCCGAGCGGAACTGTTGAATCAGATCCGACATGTTCAGGTTGACATCCGCTTCAAGCTTAGATACAAAATTTCTGACACCGGTTATATTGTCTGCTTCGGTCTTTGTATCTTTTGAGAGACGCGCTTTGTTGCATCCGTAATATTCGATGCAGCGCCTGTCTGCTGCTTCATATTTATTTTTCAGCAACTCCCATATAAGTTTCCGTGAAGAGGCCCGCTCAGCCAGCATCGAACTGACAGTCCGCTCATGGTCCACTCGGATCGAGTCAAGGTCTCGCATGTGTTTCTTCCTGCCCGTGAAACATAAATATATCATTATGCCGCTTAGCAGAATAACAATAGCGGCCGACAGCCACAGACCTATGACCAGATGTCTATTATAGATCTGTTCCTTTTCAAGGGCACTCTCAGCCATTATGCGCTCATAAATTCCATATGAACCAATATTCCTATTCCAGGCTCTTGATTTCTCGGCAATCTGCGACAGGCTGACAAAGGCCCCGATGCTGTCACCTGCGGCAAGATAAAATTCATATCTATCCTCAGGCCGGAGCCGATCAAGACGTGCTTCCACTTTACTGACCAGCAGGCCATTACTATGAAGACTTCCGTTTTTCAATGATGACGCCACAAGCCAGACACTGTCAGAAAGCGATGAATACCTACCGTCACCACATATTTCAGTCCAAAGACGTTCAGCATCAGCCAAAGCCCCGCTTCTGACCATCGCTCTTCCTATCAACCGCATGACTTCGAGTCTCAAAGCGCCATCATCCCCTACCCGGCCAAGTAAACTCCGCGCTCTTTCAAGGGCGTCATGATAGTCACCGTTGACATATGAAATCCAGGCTTTCCTGAAATCAAGCATATCTGCATCGGGCATCATTTCAGGGTCCAATTCAATCACATCCGTGGAATAAAACTCAGGAGCCGGCAAAAGTTGTCCCTCAGATATATACACGTCATAATATGCCTGCATTATACGCACGAACCACCCGGATTCATCCAGTAACACAGCTAACTTCAGAGCCTCTCCGAAATCCATCAAAGCGTTTCCAGATTCTCCACCGTCAAATGCAGCAAGGCCCTTATAATAAAGACTCATCATATGAAATTTCCGGCTTTCGGAACGACTGAAATACTTACAGACACTCTCTGCCTCACCTCTGTTCCGACAGGAATCAACCGCCATTTTAAGCAGCCTGATTCTCATCCTGTGATCATCAGGACGGATATTACCATCATCCATTTCCGCAAGTATCTTCCTGACTGATTCAGGATCAGTCAGGACCAGCTCTTCGGCCTGAGAGAGCTGAGTCTCCACCTCATCGGAGCATGACGTGAATACTAACAGAATAAAAGCTGATATAAGGAGTCTGATCATTGCAGGATTTTTTGGAGCTTGTCGGGACTGTGATGCGGCGGGGTCAGGCGTAGAAGCTGCGGCGGATGGTGCGGGTGATGGCCGCGAGGTTGCCGAGGGTGATCAGGAGCATCAGGCCAATGCCGATGCCGACCGTGAGCCATGCCGATGCAGGTTCGCTTCCAAGCGCGCGGAGCGGGGCGCCCCACCAGGCGGATGCGGCAAGCATTACTGCGAGGGCGGCTAAAAGCACTCCGGCATTGACGGCGATGACTATCAAGTGGTAGTGGCGCGACACCTGGGCTGGAGAGTAGCCGAGCTGCATGAGATCATGGATCTTGGTGCGGTTTTTCTGTAGCAGGAGGTAGATGCTGAGCATGAGGATGAAAAAGGCGAGGATGCTGATGATCAGCCCTACGCCGATGACCACTGTGGTCACAACCGAGAGGAAAAATGCAGCCTTGCCGTTGTCGGCACGGTCGCCGGCCGTTTCATAGCCGTGTTCCTCAAGGTAGCTTTCCACCTGCGGATCGCCGGGGCGGTCAAGCATCACGATCAGACGCGACGGCGCTTCGGCCGGAGTCTCGGAAAATTCTTTATTGGCCCACTGCATGAACTCCTCAGGCACGGCTATGGTGTTGAGACGCGAGGAGAATCCTACTATGCGCGCATCGGCCCACTCCTGACGGCCGTTGCCGCTGAGCGAGAGTTTCAAAGGCACCATGCCGATCACTTCTTCTGACACCTGGGGCATACCGCGCGAGGTGGCAAAGCCGAAATTATAGAGCGAGAGATAGTCTTTGGAAAGAATCACGGGCACATATGACGAACGGCCCGGCTCATAGGTCCAGTCTTTGGGGGTGACATCGAAAAATTCGTCAGGAATGGATTCCAGAAAGAGCGCCGACCCCATCGAGCTGCCGCCAAGCTCCACTTTGGCATAGACATTGAACGATGCCGAACTGAAGCGGCCAACCTTGCGGGCCCAGGGCTGAGAGGCGATGTCGGCGATCTCCTGTTCGCTGAAACGGGTGTCGCCCGCCGAGGCGGATGACCGGACGAAAAGACCACTGACTCCCTCCACCCGCTTGGAGAGTATCAGATAGTCTTTGGAGATGAACGAGTCATCGTCATTCCAGACCGAGCTGACATCACGATAAAACTGGATGGCGGTAAGCACTATGGCGAGGCCCACGAAACTGGCCAGCGCATAGCCGGCTATCTGACCGGCGCTTATATTGTGGCGCAGGAGGCGCCAGACTGTATTGTTTGACATTTTCAGAGATGGTATTTGTCCGGGCAGGGGCAAAGCCGCCAGACAGATTAAGAGGTTGTTTAAAAACAGCTTCTAAAAGATTGCATGTCAGAGCCTCATCAGCTCAAACTCTTCGAGGCGGATCTTGTTGCCTACCGAGGTGGCGATCACAGCCGCACCCTGCCTGCCGGCTTCCTCGGCTATGAGAGAGGCCACGGCCTGGTTGTTGCGGGCATCGAGATGGCTCACCGGCTCGTCGATAAGAAGGAAATCGAACGGCTGACAGAGGGCGCGGATGATGGCCACACGCTGCTGCTGCCCTACCGAAAGGCGCCCGGCTCTTTCGTCGGCCTTGCCCTCGATCTCAAGGCGCGAAAGCAGACGGCGTATCTCGTCACCGCTGCGGAAATCGGTCAGACGGTTTTTGATCATCACGTTTTCCATCACGGTCAGTTCAGGGAACAGGCGCATCTCCTGGGGCAGATAGGCCAGAGAGCGGCGCCGCAGCTCACACCAGCGGTCGATGCTCAGGGCTGCCGCATCCTGCCCGTCGAAGAGAATCTGTCCGTCATAGTCGCGGCGGCTTCCGTAGATGAAGGCGCAGAGCGACGATTTGCCCGTGCCGCTCTCGGCCTCGATGATATAGTTGCTCCCGCGGCTGAAAACCACACACTCTCTGAGCCAGAGTTCCGAATCCTTGACCGGAGCCTCTTTCTCGCTGCCGCGGAACACCTGCGGCAGCACTCTCTTCAACTCAATGTTCTCTATCATAGCAATGCTGTAAGTATGGCCTGGAGGATTGGCTGCGCTGTTCCGGTGAGAGCCAGTTCGGCCGTGGTGCTGCCCTGACCGGTCTGGCCTGTAAGTCTGAAACCGAAAGCGGGAGCCGCCGGACTGAGGCTGCGCAGCGAGGGCAGCTCAAGCGTCACGGCCCCGTCCTTGCCGGAGAAGAGCGGCGCGAGACTGTTCTGACGTGTATTGTCAAAAGGCATGTTGCTCACGGCGAAATAGCCGTCGACATTGCCGAGATAGAGGTTCATGCCGTATTGCGGCACGATCAAAAGGCCGTCGTCGGTCATGCGCGGGCTCATTCCGGCCACAAACATTGATGTGCGCACCATGTTCATGATCTCGTTGATCTTCTGCTGAGGCATGTGGGCCATCAGTATGAAGTGCCAGTTGCCGGGATCGATCTCACTGTAGGCCTGATCATTGGCCGGACCGGCGGCAAGCATCACAGTGCCGTTGACCGACTGCAGATAGGGAGTGGCCACAGCCATCATGCCGCGGGCCTGGAAGTCTCCGAAGGCGCTGACAGCCTGAGTCAGCACACTCCAGTCGAAATCCGGTGTCAGCCCTACGGCAAAAGCGAAGTTGAACGAGGCTGGAATGTAGGAGAGCACAGCCGGGTTGACGGGCTGGAGCCCGTCAGCGGCCACGGTGGTTCCGTCGGCCTGCATCACCACACTTTCGGCCACGAGCTTATTGTCCTTGACATCGCAGCTGAGAGTAGCCCAGAGACTTTCCTGAGCCGTCTGAGCGCCATCACTCTTCTTGCCGCCCTTTGCAGCGGCGCCACGGCTGAGAGCCATATTGAGCAGCCCCCGGCCTTCAAGCATATCGCAGATACCGGAAAGACCCGTCAGCGGAGACTTCTCCGCTTTTTTCTGAAGCTCTCTGACAGCCTTCACGGCATCTTTTGCATCGGTCAGCCAGAAGCGACCGTCGCCTGTGAGAGCCGTAAAACCGCCCCACTGACCCTGTCGGAAACCGCCTTTAGCCTCAGCCCATCCGATCTCTCCGGAAGTAGCCTCGGCAAATTTGTCGCAGTCGCTGACCAGAGCCGTCACATAGATGACTCCTTCACGATCCCTTGCCCAGGCCATGCGGTCGATATCGCAGACCCCGGAGCGGTCCATGACATCGGCAAGGTCTACAAGTTCGCGGAAGCGTCCCTCCGGAGCCGCCGGGCCGTCGGCACTGACTCCATCAGGCCCGAATTTGAATCCGGCCTGGCTGAGCACACTTTTCAGGCGCACGAGCCCTGCATTGTCGACCTCAGCCGGAATCGCGTCAAACAGAGCCTCGTCTTTCGAACACGACGCCACCGCGACCCCAAGAATAACCACAGCCATCAAAGGCATCAATAACGATCTCAGAGCAGCCGCTCTAAAAATTTTCATATTCATAACAGATTGTTTATCAGGGGGACTATATAAATACGTCCCCTTATGGTATGTTATACAATTTTTCAAAATGACGGAAAGATTTTCCAAGCACAAAGATAATGATTAGCCTTGACATTGTAACGTTCAGTGCTCAAAAATCATTGGTTCTGAGTTCAGAAGACCATAACTGCTACAGGCCGCAGACTGCCCGGCGATAAAAGCCGGAGGGCCAGTAAACAGAAGAAGCCGTCGCAGACTATCCGCAACGGCTTCCAGAGGCATGTTTTTTGTGTGTATTTCAAGATTTGTTACAAAATCACATCTTCTGTCACATGCATACAGAGATTTGTCAATAAAATCTGGATTCTTTATTCGATTTTGCCTTTTTTCTTTGACAGGCGGAGGTAGTAGCCTGAGAAATCGTTTTTCTTGCCTACTTTCAGCTTGGTATAGCCCAGTTCCTGAGCAGCCTTCATGGCCTCAGCTTCGGCACCTTCAGCGTTGGCTATGATTTCATCGGCGCCGGTGGTGTTGAACCACACACCGCCTTTCTCTACCTTTGCAGAAGCCACTTTCTTGTAGACCATCTTGTTGGTCTTCTCGTCGAGCTGCTGTTCGAGCACTTCATATTCGTCACCTTCGTTCACGCCTTCCTTCGATCCGATCTTGGCATAGAGGAAACCGTCAGCCGATTTTGAAACGGGCACTGTGGTGCGGAACACCTCGTTCTCAACCTGCAGTTTGGCAAGAGCCATGTCGATCGCACGGGCGGTTGCCGAAGCGGCGAGCTGGTCGAGAGTCTTGGTCTTGTCTTTCTTCACGCCTGAACGGGCCTTGGTCTGTCCGACATATGAGAGCTTGCAGAGACCGGCGTCAAGAAGATCCTGAAGGGTAGCGTTTTCGTTGTAAAGCACCTTGTCGCTCAGAGCCATGTCGATATCATCGTTCCAGTCGAGCTTATAAAGGTTGGTGACGGCGGTCACGGAATACATATCCTTCATGAGACCGTTGATGGCAGCTTCGGTTCCTTTCTTGGCACCGAAAGCCGCGAGGCTGCCGAGAGCGCCGGCATTCTGTGCGGCCACAGCAGCAACGCCGCCCACCATGTCAGAGATTTCCTGGGCTACAGCCTTGTTGTTGCGGAAACGCAGGTTGGTTGCCACGACAAAGGTGTTGTTGAGCAGTTCGAAGCCCTGTGAAGAAAGCATTGCCTTGAATTCGGCATTGGCATTTGCCTTTGACAGCTCTGCGGCAGAAGCGTTCTCCAGTCCGCGCTCCTGAATGAGTCCGGTGTTGAACTGGGGTTTGCCTTCAGGATTATAGCCATACCACTTGGCCACCATGTAGTCTGCCACCTTGTTGTCGGCAAGGAACTTGTTGACAGCCGCGTGCATATAGTCATCCACCTTTTCCACTCTGACAAGCGAAGATTCCTGCTTTCCGGAAGCACCTGCAAGCAGAGATCCGCCGAGGCCTTTCATGAACTTGCCTGCACCGCCGCTTTTGGGGCGGGCGGCCTTGGCATCTTCATCGGTCATATCGGCAGTCAGCGCATCAAAGTCGATGATACGCCACTGGAGATTGTGGTCATTGAACTGTTCGGGAATAGCGATCGAAGGGAACACCATCTGAGGCACTCCGCCGAGGCTCGAAAGACCTGATTCCTGAAGAGTCAGTGCATAGCCGGCCGAGTCGGTTTCGATAGCCTCTCTGTCGAGACGCTGGTTCTGGTCATTGGAATTAACGAGTACCGTGTAGATCGAACTGCGCATGAATTTCACGTCTTCGCCTTTCATGATACCGTGTGTTCCCAACATAGTCACAAAGCAACTTGCCAAGATAAGTTTGTTGATTTTCATCTGTTTTTTTGGGGTTATATGTTGTGTATTGTATTTCTGATCAAGAGTGTGTTTTAAATCATCCGGAAACGGGTCACCACACAATCCAGTTGTTTTTGACCACTTCCTTGGGCTGGTTCTGAGCCCAGGCTACAGCCGCCTGGCGGGCAGCGTCGATGCGCTGCTTTTCAAGTTCGACTGCATTGCGATATTTTTCCTTGGTCTCGAAATCATAGTCTTCCTTGACCGATGCGCTTATCTTCTTTCCGAGAGCCTTGGCCTGGGCATAGCATGAAGCCGAGGGATCAATCTGGCTTAGATATCCGTAGGCCGCGCGTCCGCCTTCAGCCGATGGATCTGAAGCCCATTCGCCTTCGGCCTGAGCGAGGAGCATGGCGCCGTCATAGTCGATCTTGTCCTGATAGATACTTCCGGCCAGTTCGGAGGCCTGCGCATAGCCGGCACAGCATTCCGGGATCATAGTTGACCAGTAGAGAGCCTCGTCATAGTCGCGGGCTTTCAGGGCCTTCTGAGCCTTGGCTATGTAGGTGGGATAGTTTTTGTCGAAATAGTCCACTATCTTGGCCTTGCCGTCTTCCACGAAGTTGATAAATGACGGATTCCGGGCATTGAGGCTTCCGAGAGCGCGAGTGAGCGCCTGCTGGTCAGAGGCTCCTACGCCTTTGAGCGGGAATGTGGCGGTGGCAAACACCTTTCTGTTTTCACCGTCGCAGATGGCAAGCTGAAGATTGGTCTTCACAAGCACACGTCCGCCCACTCCGCCGGCTTCCTGGCTGAAAGCCTCGTCGAAGCGTCCGGTCAGAAAGAACTGGCAGTCATAGTCACCTGCCGCAACGCCTACATGGGTCAGCACCGTTTTCAGCTTGGCTTCAAGCTGACGGGCCACAGCCGCCGGCACCTGGTCACCTTCCATTATGGGCGCGATGCCCATACCGATCTCGCAATCGGCTGCCGCTGCTGCCACCGGCATTGCTGCTATGGCCGCGCCAAGCAATATCTGTCTGAGTTTCATATTTTTGTTTAAGTTAGGGTTCTTTATTTTACACGCTTGTTATTTCTCTCCGATATAGATACGGGCGGCGCCAAGGCCTGTCGATGCGTTTTCAGCCACGAGGCCAAGTGATTTCAGCTTGGCCTGAAGACCTTTGACCCAGCGAGACGCATCCTGCGGACGACCGTCGGAGCCATTGAGAGGGATTCTCACCTGATCGTAGCGGGCCATGTTGCGACCGCCGGAGCGCTGGCTGAACTGATGGTTGACAGTGTTGTCGCTCACCCAGTTATAGATGATCTCCGAGAGCTCCTGACCTTCGAATTCCTGGTTCATGGTAGTGCCCGAACCGTTGTCGATAATGCGAACATCAAGGCGGATCTCACGGCCGTTTGCATGGATATCATCAAAATAAGTTTGCAATTTCTGGCAGAAGTCATCCATATTGTTTTTAGCAGTCTGCTTGAGAGCCACGCTCAGAGGCACTGTGCGCCGCATCTCGCCGGTCTGACCGGCGATAGGAGCTACCGACTTGTTTGAATAGGTGTCAATGGCTTCGATGCGATAGTCTGCCGAATAGATCGAACCGGCATTGTTTATATTCCAGCCGATCTTAAGAGTGATGTCCGGTTTGTTACGCTTGAGAATTTCATCATAGGCATTTGTCTGCACACCGGAACCGGTTTCAGCTCCCTCGAAGGCTTCGTCAAACATTTCATCCTCATCGTCAGCCTCAGACTGCGACTCTCCGCTGATAACAGGAAAATTACGCTCGGCCATGATCTGAGAGATGGCAAGCTGCACATTTTTGAAATCAGGGTCGACAAGAGCCTTGTCATAGTCCTCGCGCTGACGCACTTTTCCATTGCGTTCGGTCTCGATGACATAACCTTTTTCGATACACCAGGTCTTGTCAGGGACAATCATCAGTTTGGGAGGAGCGGCTAAGAGGGTCTGTGCTGACAGAACCATGCAGGTGCCTGCCAGTATTTTTGCAAATAATTTCATAAGATGGTATTCTATATATTGTTTTGATCAGGTTAAATAGTGTGCTGTAGGCTCTTACAAGAGGGTGTTTCATAACAATAGTTAAAATCTGAGCGAAAGATTTGAGATGGATATGGCTCTGAATTGAAGGAGCATAGCGAGCTATGTGACTGAGATGAAGAGCCATAGCCGCTCAAAGCTTTCGGAGGCGATTGTATTGTCTTTTTGGAAATAGTATATTCCATTTGTAAAAATTTTTAAGTTACCTGAGCCTTGGTGTCTCTTTTGCTAAATTGTTGAAGCTCGTCAGTCGCATAGCTCGCTATGCTTCTTCCTCCCTTGCAACAATTTATCTAAAAGATACACCACTCAGATTTTAACTCTTGTTATGAAACACCCTCTAAATTTCTCAATGACGGGTTCCTTCCTTGAGCACTCCGTCTTTTTCAAGTTGTCGGCGCAGGCCTTCACGGTCTACAGTCACAATCACGCCATAGTTTGAAATTGATTTTCCCTTGGCCTGAAGCCTGCTGGCCTCACCGCCTTTTTCCTCTTTGACAAACTTGCGGTATTCTCCGCCATCGCTGAAAAACGGATTGAAATATTCCGAATAACGCTCGCGGGCATTCACTTCCGGAACAAGCGGAGTCTGATTGCACTCGCCGGTGCCTTTGATGCCTTTGAAAAGCACATCATAGACGGCATTTTTCTTGGCCTGCTCTATGGCATCGCCCTTGGAAGTGCCTTTGCCCCAAGCCCGAAGGGTCTGAGAACCGTCGTGTTCAACGCCGAGACACTGGGTCTCGAAAGAGGAATAGGCCGCGGATGAAGCCACCGGAGTGGTGATTTTTTTTGAGCATGAGCCTAAGGAGGCAACGATTCCTATCGCAGCCGTTACTAATATTGCAGTCTTCTTCATAAATATTCAGATAAACGGATTTCAGAATTCATATCCGAGACGGAGACAGGCAAAACTGGTGTATTTGCACGTCTTCTCCAGCCGGGAATTATAGGTGGCTATGTCCTGCCCCATGTAGCTGATGCCGATGGTGAAGGCATTGCGGGGCTCGCCGATACGCAGGCCGAGCGTGGGGCGGAAGAATGCACCGTCACGCACCGATGCACCGGCCTCTATGCCCCAGTAAGGCACCACCGTGCGGTAAAGGCCGGGTATCAGATTGCCTCTGACGGTTGCAAACAGCGGCATGCCCCACTTGATGTCGGAGCGACGGAGAGGCCCCTGGTCGATGTAGTATCTCGGACCGATGCCCACGCCTACTTTCAGATACTGGCTGAAACGGTAGCCTACGGTGAAATCTACCTCGGCAAGGCCCATGTTGTGGCCTCGCAGATGGCACGACACACCGCCGAGCACCTCGGCGCTGAACCACACCGAGCGTTCAAACTGAGAATATTGCTGCTGATTGGGGTCATAGCCCTTTCCGGGGATTCTTTTTACCTGGTTTTCCTGCGCCGATACTCCTATGGAGACCAGCATGGCGGCGATAAAGGTGAGGATCTTTTTCATAGTTTACCATCCGCTTCTGAGTGACTTGATGATATTGTCTTTCTCCAGTTTGCGGCGCAGTTCCGGCTCATTCACTGAAACAGCCTGGCTGACATGATATACCTTACCGCTTTTGACCACCTTGCGGGTGTCAGGTAGCACCGAAGCATATTTCGAAGCGGCTCCGCTTGCAAAGAAGTCTGCGAAATAGTCGGCATGTGCGTCCTCCGCGTCAGGACTTCCGGCCACTGCGGGATGGCTGACCGAGGCATCGAATGACGAAGTGTTTGATTTATCCACCCATCCGCTGAAAAGCACAGCTCTGACTGCACAGCGTGCGAGATCGGCATCAGTAACCTTGTCGGCTTTCTTGGCGGCACAGGTAGCCACAACCACCGGACGGCCTCCGTTTCCGACACCTTCGCCTGTCACGGATACGTCTGTGACCTCAGGTGCTTTTGCATTTGTAAACAGACTGACTACTATGCAGGCAAGCATAACGGCAAATTTTTTCATAATTCTATCAGTATTGATTTTGGTTTAGATTTAAAAAATAAGTGATCAGAGCATTCTGCAAAGCCTAAAAAAAGATTTTTCCATAGCAAAAATTACCACTGTAACACAAAGCAACAGATAGCTTTTTCAGAAAGCAACTTTGCAAATGTATAAAAAATGTTACTTTTTACCCCCCCCAACAGTTAAAAGACGTTAAAACAAAATAAAACCTAAATTAAAGCATCCTTTTCATAAAAAATATTTACCTCCGGCAACACAAAAATATACACAGTGCCGGAAGCGCCGTTAAAAAATCTTTTTCAGGCAATAGAGTGCGCTTGCGGCTGTCAGCACACCCGGCACGAGAGCCCAGAGATGGCCTGCCGTCATCGCCACTACGACGCAGACGGCTATCGCCACGACTTCCACACAGACTGCAAGCACAAGCCGGCGTGGCACCCGCAGGCGATAGCGGCGGCAGTAGACCACGGCGATGATCACCACATAGAGCAGATACCAAAGAGTGTAGCTCACACCCAGTCCGCTGACACCCCACAGCCTGAAAGCCCCGATGTTCAGGCCGAGCGCGGCTACAGCGCTTATCGACTCCGTGAGCAGAAATGTCGGGCCGTCGCCCTTGGCAAGAATGACATATGACATGCAATAGGAAACCGCCCGCAGCATGACTCCGACCATTGCGATTGTCACGAACGGCACTGCCACGTCAAACTCAGCCGAATAAAGCAGGCGGACAGCCAGTTGCGCCAGAGGCACGAACATGGCCACGAATGCCGTCAGCAGCACGGTCAGAATCCTCATCTCATGGGCCACGAAAGTGCGTATTCTCAGCGGCGAGGAGGCCACGGAGGCCAGACGCGGATAATATTCCATTGCTATTGCGCTCATTATCAGAGCCGGATAGCGGTTTACCATAGTATAACCGGCCTGATAGAAGCCCACGGAGTTCTCTCCGCCCGTCTGATTGAGCCACGCTATGAAAACATAGCTCATCACCTGAGCTATGACATCGGCGGCTGTCATGTAGATGCCGAGCATGATGAAGTGACGGCCGGCCTGCCAGGTTTCGCGCAAGCCTTTCCGCATGGCTTCGCCCGGAAACTTTACGCGCCGGCTCATAAGAGCCAGATTGGTCACAAGCACATAGGCTATGATCGAGGGAACAACGCTTTCAAGCCCCAAGAAGTAGTACATCGGCGCTGAAACAGCCAGACCGCCTACCATTCCCCAAAGCGAAGCCCGCGCCAGTGCGCGCAGCCGGCCGGAGCCCTGCAGCACAGCCTCTTCCGAGGCCGACACGGCCATGAGGAAGACAGCGACCGCAAGCGCCATATAATATAAGGTGCGGTCATATGACCCGAATGTCGACTTGCTCAGAAACGGAGCTGCGACAAGCATCACCACACAGCCAAAAAGGCCAAGCATCAGCCCCCAGCGCCTTACCACGGCCACGATCCCTGCCAGCGAGGCGCTTCCGGAGTGAGAGGCGATGTCACGGACGGAACTTGATCTGAATCCGAGCTGCGAGAATGATCTGACCATCTCAACGGCATTGTTGAAAATGCCGAACAGCGCCACTCCCGCCGGACCGAGCCACAGAGCAACGAGCTTTACCCTGACCACACTGCACAGAATGCCTACGCCCTGAACCCCTCCGAAGAGGCCCATTGCCTTCAGCACCTTTGCACTCAGCCCGTGGGCGCCACGCAGTTTTCCGATGCCCATCAGTCAGCAGCCCTCCTCCCGAAGGGTCTGACACGAAGCGCCATGTAGGCGACTCCGTAAATGAAGTTGACGAGAGCCGGGAAAAATTTCATGATTCCGCGCTTCTTCCCGCGCCATGCCGCCAGTACGAAGCGCGGCAGGAAGGTCAGCGGATAGATCAGCGCCGTCACGGCTCCCATGCCTCGGTAGACCCCGGAGTCAGCAACCGGACGGTTTCCGGTGGTCAGCCCGCGGTGCACACAAAGATCCACAGGAAACAATACTATCTTATGTCCGGCCCGACGCGCTGAAAGAAGAAACAGTTCTTCCTCACCGCATTTCAGCACCGGGGCACCCAGCCCGAACTCTTCGTGGAACCTCAGCGAACCTGAGCGGCCCTCCCTGCGGATGGCAATCTCCATTGATGTTGTATAGTAATCTTTCGGCAGATGCCCGGCTATGCGCACCGGGCTTTGCGGATAGACCTTCTCGTAGCCTCCGCCGGCATTGCTGTAGCGGAAGAGACCGATATCAAGGTCAGGATCGGCTTCAAAAGCCGTTCTGACAGCCTCAAGCCCCTGCGGAATATAGTCAAGGTCGTCATCGGCAATAAGCAGCACGTCGGCTGACGCATGGTCAAGCGCATGGTTGCGGTTGCGGCTCAGCCCTATGGAACCGGTACGGATCACCCTGACATCCGGTCGCGCCTCAAGCTGCTCAGGCAATAAGGAGTCCTCTCCGGCCGTCTGCCAGCTGACAAGATAGCTTACACCGGCCATCTGCGGCAGCTTCATGGAGGCTACACGCTTTATGCCCTCGCTTCCGAGAGTCGAGATCATGACTTCAAGAGACAGAGGCCGCTTATTCATGGCGCGCCCCTCCTCTTCTGCCGTCACAGCGGCCTGCAGCGGCCAGACGGCTCTGCCAGAACTCCAGGTTGCGCCGGGCCACTGTCAGATAGTGATTGTGCTTGATGACGAACTCCCGCCCGGCCACGCCGCGAGGAGGTATGCCGTCGGGATGCAGCACCGTCTGCTCCAAGGCCCGGAAAACGGATTCATAGTCAGGCTCGACATGTATCACCGGCTGCAGTTCCTTCTCGCCGATAAAGTCATAGAACTCCGGCGCTCCGCCTGACACGGTGTTAAGCCCATAGGCCATAGCCTGAAGGGCGTTTGTGGCGGGCGTGTAGGAGTAGAGCTGGTCAAGAACCACATGAGCCGAGCGCATCAGTCCGAGATATTCATCATAGGGGCGGTTTTCCACTATTATCAGCTCGGCACGTGAAGGATAGCGGTCTACCACGGCGCGGGCGGCGGCTTCCATCACATCGGTCCCTTTTTCAAGGTAGCGACCGCGGTAACGGCCGAGAAAAAGGCGCACTTTCTCTATCCTGTCAGGCAGGCTGACCGGCTGCAGGTCATCGACATTGACCGGAATGCCACCATAAGCGATTTTTTCAGGAGGAAGAACACGCCGGAGCGCCACGTCATATTCATAGAGGGCCGAGACGGCACCGTCAGCCGTAGCCCATATGTGATTTCCGAAATTTCTCAGAGGCTCGGAGAGCCATTCAGACACGAGTGATGGCTGTGCCTTGCACAGCGGCGACTGAGCGCCGAAAAGGCGGAACTCGCTGTAGCGTATGGGACTGGCGGGATCAATGCACTCCTCCACATAGTTTGAATCGGTTCCGAGAGCCGTGTAGAACATCGAGCGGTTGTTGGCTCGGAGATAGTCATAGATCGCCTGTGCTCTGTGCGGGCGCAGCTCGATGAAACTCTGGGTGGCGATGGAAACCACGTCGAAGCCTGTCATTTTCTGTTTCAGTCTCAGCTGCCACCGCAGCCATAGCTCCAGACCGCCCGCCTTGTTTTTCCACCTCCGCCCGGTGTCGATGTCGCGTCCGGTGTCGAGCCAGTGGCCTCCGTGAGAAGCTACAACGGCCTCATGACCGAGTTTCCGGAGACCCTCGGCCAGGTTGTGGTGAAACGATGATGCGTCACCTACCAGCAGTATTTTCAGATGGTCGTTGTTTTCCATGACAGATCGGGGTAATTATATTCCTTCCGGAAGCTACGCCAGGGAGATGAAAGGCGGTTCAGAGCTGCTTGCGGAAAGCGCGGCGGCGGCGGTGCTGCCGGCGCTCGAAGTATTCCCACTGCGACTGCACCTGCGAGTTGCTTTCAAGCTCAAGATTGGTCTCGGCATACTTGACTCCGTTCTTGATATAAAGATTCAGCAGGTCATAGAAGAACAGCGCGTTGACACCCTTCGACTGATATTCGGGGGCCACGGCAATGAGCAGCAGGTCGATCACGTCGTTGTGGCCGCGGATGGCGCGGAGAAGGTGCAGCCAGCCCAGCGGGAAGAGACGTCCGCGCGACTTGCGCAGGGCTGCCGAGAGCGAGGGGAGCGTGATGCCGACCCCTACGAGCTTGCCTTTGCTGTCAACCACCACACTTACATAGTCAAGGCGCAGGATGCTCAGATACATGTCGACATAGTAGTCAATCTGGCGCTCCGTGAGCGAACAGTAGCCGTAGAGGTTGGCATAGGTCTCATTGATGAGCCGGAAAAGTTCCTGACCGTAGTCGCGCTTTATCTTTTTGCCGGAAGTGTATTTGAGAATGCGGAGATCATATTTCTTCATCACGATCTCCGAGATGCGGGTCATCTTTTCCGGCACCTTGTCGGGGATGGTTATGCGGTACTCCACCCAGTCGGTGTCCTTGCGGTAGCCAAGGCGCTCCACATGGGCTGGATAGTAGGGATAGTTGTAGATGGTGGCCATAGTGCCCATCTCATCGAAGCCTTCCACGAGCATACCCTCGCGGTCCATGTCGGTGAAGCCCATCGGGCCTATCATTTCGGTCATGCCATTGTCACGGGCCCACTGCTCGGCGGCTCCGAAGAGCGCGTCGGTCACCTCGCAGTCGTCCACGAAGTCCACGAATCCGAAACGCGCTTCCTTGCGGCCGGTGGTTGAGTTGAGACGGTCATTGATAATGGCCGTGATCCGTCCTGCGGGCTTGCCGTTACGATAAGCCATGAAGGACTGAGCCCGGCAATAGTCAAAGGCCGGGTTTTTGGAGGGGATCAATGTATTGATTTCGTCGAAGATGAGACTCGGCACGAAAAAGTCGTTTCCGTCATAGAGATCTATTCCGAAGTTGACGTATTCGCGCAAGGCTTTCTTGACCGGTTCTATTGCCTTTACGGTTACTGACATATCAAATTTTTACTTTGGAGCCACGCTTTCCGTTGACGGGGAGCTGTGGAGGGGCTCCGGACGGTAAGGAGAGTTGAGCCACAGAAGCAGGGCTATCATGGCCACAAGGAAAGCGATTATTGCAAGATAGATATTGTTGGTCTTACGGTCGGCCAGGGCAAGACGCAGGGCATTGACATCCTGATAGCGTTTGGCCGGGTCGGGATTCATGCACTTCTCGGCCACACGGCGCAGGCGCTGGTTGGTGCTGCCGGCGGCATCAAGGGCGGCCATGAGCACCTCGCCGTAGTTCTTTATGTCCTCGCTGACATCCTTGGGGGTGATGTGGGTGTTCTGGTCAAAGCCCACGTCGATAAGCTTCAGATTGCCTATGTTTTCGGTGAAGATTATGCGCGAGGTTGACAGCGGATGGTGTTCGAGATGCTTTTCCTGGATATAGTCAAGGGCATCGAGCAGCTGGTGCTGGATTTTGAAGAGATGGTCTTCGGTCACTTTGCCCTCACGGATGAGCTTGGCGAGTGAATCGCCGTAGACATCATCGGTTATGATACACATCCCCAGTCCGGGCACTTCCTCGAAGTCGTTGATCATGATGATGTGGGGATGCGCCAGGTTGTAGCGCACCTCAAACTCCTTCTCAATCATGCGTTCGAACTTCTCCTGCCCTTTCAGTTCCGGACGCAGAGTTTTGAGCATGAGCCATTTGCCATGCTTCTTAGCGGTATAGACGTGGTAGAATTCCTCGTCCCATTCGGGAAGATGCTCGATTTCGGTCCATTTAGGCGAGGAGGCGGAAAGAGTGGTGTTGTCCATGACTGAAACGCGTATTTGTTCAAGATGCAAATTTACAATTTTTTTTGCAATCGGGCTATTTCTGTGACAAAATGCGCATAAAGAGTGGCGAAGCGGAGCGTTCAGTCGTCAGCCGAGGCGGGATTCATGTAGTAGAGCCGCGAGGTGGCGCGTGAGGTGGCGGTGTAGAGCCAGCGGTAAAATTCGAGGCCCTGCTGATCAGGAGCGATTCCGCCCATGTCGATGAATACGTTGCGCCACTGCGCTCCCTGGGCTTTGTGGCAGGTGACGGCATAGGCATATTTGACCTGGAGGGCGTTGAAATATTCATCGGTGCGCAGTCGGCGCAGCCGGGTTTCATAGGCCACGTCAGGGGCGTTGACCTCAGGATCGGCCATGCGGGCCTGTGCAAGTTGCTCCATGCGCTCGCGCGAGAGAGAGGCACTTTCATCGGTCAGCGTCTCAAGGAAGATGCGGCAGTCCACCTCCACATCGCGGTCGGGCAGGTGGAGGGTGACATTGGCGAAGCGGAAGCCGTATTTCTCCTCCGTGCCGTGCACACGGCTGACCACTGCCACATCGCCGTTGGCTATGAAGTCGAGTCCCTTGATTTTAGAGGCCCAGGTGTAGTTGTTTTTCGCCACCAGCAGACGCTCCCCTCTGACCAGCTCCTCCTCGCAGTCGAGAATGCGGGAACGGATGCCGAGGTTGAAGCCGGTGGCCCGTCGGTTGGAGCGGGTGATGACGGCAGTCTCTCCCGGTCCGTCGGAGCGATAGCAGTCGGCAATGGTGTCGATTACGTCATCGCCCTCCACCACCCTGACATCGTCATAGCCTTCGGTGAACAGGCGCGGGGCGGGAAGTGGGTCAAGCAGCATGGCCCGGCGCAGCCAGGTGGCATTGCGCAGTATGCCCGAACGGCGAGACTGGCGGACGGTGTCGGTCAGCACCGCGCGGCTCACGTGAAGCCCCAGAGCCTTGAACGTAGAGGGCTGCATGGCGGGGCTCTCTGCGGAGCCTACCGGGGGCAGCTGGGCCACATCGCCGAGAAGTATCAGCCGGCAGTTGTCGCCGGTGAACACGTATTCCACAAGGTCTTCGAGCAGACTCTGCCTGACGAAGCCTGAGGCATCGGCCGCCGAGGGGCTGTCAGAGATCATGGAGGCTTCATCGACAATGAATACGGCATCGGCGAGACTGTTGCGCTGCATCACGGTCATGCCTCCTGAGAGTTCGCCCGGCGCGCCCCGGTAGATCTTGCGGTGGATGGTATAGGCCGGGTGCTCGGAGTGGGCGCTGAACACCTTGGCGGCTCTTCCGGTCGGGGCAAGCAGCACCACCGGCCTGCGCACCTCTTCGAGGGCCTTTACGAGCGCGCCGGTAAGCGAGGTCTTGCCCGTTCCGGCATATCCGTTGACAATGAAGACCGAATCAGAGGGTGTGGAGGCCGAGCAGAAACGCGCCAAGGCCTCAATGAGCAGGTTCTGCTGCCCATTGGGTTCATAGGGCAGCCTGGCCCTCACGAGATCCGCGAATTCACCTACAGTCATCTGAGTTTTGGATTTTGACGTTTTCCGGCACCGTCAGGACGGAAGCGCGGCAACCGTCCACTATCGGTTTTGCATCAACCACCCTGATACCGGGCGCAAAGATACGTATATTCACTGAAAAAACGAAAGCGCGGCAGCCTGCTTCCGTAAAGCAGAGCCGCCACGCAGCGTGGTTTTCACATTATGAACTTACTTAAGGCCACCTTCACGGCAGCCAAGAGTAAAGGCTATGGGATTAGAAGTTATATCCGATCGATACGTTAAAGCAGTCCCAGTGAGTTTTGCTGTCTTTGACAACTTCTGTCAGACCCCACTGATACTGAACGCCGAGGTAGAACTTGCGGAATGTGTAGCCGGCACCGAGACCGAGGCCCATCTGGAAACGATCACAGTCTACTTCTTTCTTGAAGGCATCACCTGCAACACCGAAGTCGAAATAGGGACCGAAATTCACCTGAAGCTGTGAAGCTTCGGCGAAGTTCATGCGATAAGATGCGTAGACGGGAAGTTCGATGAAGTCAGCCGAGATGTCTTTGGCGCCTTTGCCTGCATAGAAGAGACCTGAGTTGATAGAGAAGCTCTGCACAAGGTTGAAATCGGCAGACACACCTGCGAGGAAGCTTGTGCGCGATTTGAAATCACCGTAATCGGCACGTGCATTGGCCACGTCAAGACCTGCGCGGATACCGAAAGTCACTTTCTTGTCAGCTGCGTCAGAGTTCCAGAAAGTCTGTGCGGAAGCGCCGAGAGCGCATACTGCTGCAAAGGCAGCAATGAAAAACTTTTTCATGTGTGTAAATGAATTAATGATTGGTTTACTTAAAACTTATTTTATGAAATTGCTTATAGCTGCTGTGTATTTAGCTTTTGAGACTGCACAAAGTCAGCGTGGAGGTCAGGTCGAGGTTACTTCGCTTCCGAGAAATACCACGTGATCTTCTCGCGGTAGTTATCCCCGTCTTCTTCTTCAGAATATTCCTCCCAGATGGTCATATTCTTGCCGCTGAAGCTTGTGGTGATCAAGCCGGAGTCATCGTCGTCAAAGTCACCGATATCCCAGGAATAGCGGATGATGCCCTTGCTTTCATCCTCCCAGCGCCAGGAAGAGATGTCGAGTGAATTGTTAGAATAATCGTTGAGACCATAGAGGACCATGTAGGTGCCTGATTTGGTGAAGATGACCTGACGGGGAATCTCGTTGTCCTCCCAGCCATCATCGCCCCAGTCTTCGAATAAATCGTTTAACTTGTTGGCGGCTACGGTCCTGTCATACTTCTTGGACCCATTGATCCAGAGCTTGAGGTTGACCTTGTCGACGTTCCAGGTGCGGCAGAGGGCATTTGTGCGGTCACTGTCTTTGTCAGCCACGGCCTTTGTTGCCGCAAGGGTCTGCGAACCTGACGAAGTGGTCACTGTCAGAGAATAGGCGTTGTCGCCGCCGGTATTGACGGTGATGGTGCCGAAGCCCTGGAGGTTATACTGATTGTCACCGGTCTTGGTGTAGGTGCCGTAATAGATTCCGTTGAAATAGGCGCGCGAGACAGATCTTTCGGGAGTGCGTAACAAGCCAGAGGCCATTGCCGTACCCACTGCGGTCTGCTTTTTCACCTTGGCTGCGGGGGCTGCCGAGTAATAGTTGTGATTGTTGGAGACAATCACATAGTTGCCGCTTGAAGTGAATTCTATAGAGCGGTAGGGACTGCCGGCTGCCATTTCATATTTGGCGCTTGAGCTTTCATATTCCGGGGTCGGGAGAGCCGGGATTCCATTGCCGTCATCATCACCACCGCATGATGTCATTATTAATCCAAGACAAGCCACTACAGGCAACGCAATTGACAATAATCGTTTTTTCATAGCTAAAAAACTTTTTTTGTGTGTATAAATTTTTATTACGATTGATTTGTGTTTGTTTGCAAAGATAGACACTATTTAATAAATTACCCCCCCCGATTGTTAATTTTAGTTAATTACAACATTTTCATATAAAAAAAGCCTCCCTGAGGCATCCGTGGGGATGCTTCAGGGAGGCGGTCAGATTTTATCTCAGAGTGAAAGATTATTTCACTTCGGGAGCGGGTTCAACACCCCACTGCTGCTGAGCGAGGCGACGGTAGTTGTTGTAGCGCCACTGAGCGTTTTCCTTGGCAGCTGCGAAGAGTTCGGCAGCTTCTGCAGGATACTGCTTCATTACGGAAGCGTAGCGCACCTCACCCTTGAGGAAGTCTTCGAACTTATCCCACTGCGGCTCCTTGGAGTCGAGAGAGAAGGGGTTCTTGCCTTCTTCTTCGAGTGCGGGGTTGTAGCGCCAGAGGTGCCAGTAACCGCATTCAACAGCCTTGGCCTGTTCTTCCTGGGCGTGGCCCATACCGGCGCGGATGCCGTGGTTGATACAGGGTGAGTAGGCGATTACCAGTGAGGGACCGTCATAAGCTTCAGCCTCGCGGAGGGCCTTGAGGGTCTGAGCGTTGTCGGCACCCATAGCCACCTGTGCCACATATACGTAACCGTAAGTAGAGGCGATGAGGCCGAGGTCTTTCTTACGGATGCGCTTGCCGGCAGCGGCGAACTTGGCGATAGCACCGATCGGGGTTGCCTTTGAAGACTGACCGCCGGTGTTTGAGTAAACCTCGGTGTCGAGCACGAGAACGTTGACATTCTTGTTGCTTGCGAGCACGTGGTCGAGACCGCCGAAGCCGATGTCATAAGCGGCGCCGTCACCGGCGATGATCCACTGTGAGCGCTTGGCGATGTGTTCCTTGTTGGCGAGGATGCCCTTGCAAACGTCGCAGCCGCAGGCTTCGCAGAGAGGAACGATCTTCTCGGCAACTTCCGAAGTAACGGTGAAGTCGGTGCGGTTTTCGAGCCACTTACCTGCGAGTTCCTTGATTTCGGCGCTGCAAGAGGGGCATTCGAGAGCCTGCTGCATGAGACCTGCGATGCGGGCCTGGAGTTTCTCGTGGGCGAGAGACATACCGAGACCGAATTCAGCAAAGTCTTCGAAGAGCGAGTTGGCCCATGCCACACCCTGGCCCTTGGCGTTGGTGGTGTAGGGAGTCGAGGGAACAGAGCCTGAGTAGATTGAAGAACAGCCGGTGGCGTTGGCTACGATTTCGTGGTCGCCGTAGAGCTGAGAGATGAGTTTCACGTAGGGAGTCTCACCGCAGCCTGAGCAAGCGCCGGAGAATTCGAAGAGCGGAGTTGCGAACTGAGAGTTCTTGACGTTGCTCTTGATGTCAACGAGATCCTGCTTGGAAGCTACTTCCTTAACGCAGAAGTCCCATTCGTTCTGAACGTCGAGCTGAGTTTCGAGGGGCTTCATTTCGAGAGCCTTCACGCCCTTCTTGCCGGGGCAGACGAGCACACAGTTGCCGCAGCCGAGACAGTCGAGAACGTCTACGCTCTGGATGAAGCGCATGCCGGTGAACTGCTTACCGATGGCGGGGATGGTCTTGTCGTCGCCGAAGGGAGCTGCTGCCATTTCCTTTTCGTCGAGTACGAAGGGACGGATAGCGGCGTGGGGGCAGACGAAGGCACACTTGTTACACTGGATACAGTTTTCTTCGAGCCATTCGGGGACGAAGGCTGCCACACCACGCTTTTCGTAAGCGGCAGTGCCCTGTTCCCAAGTGCCGTCTTCGCGGCCCACGAAGTCGCTGACCTTGAGGAGGTCGCCGTCCTGAGCGTTGATGGGGCGAACGATCTTGTTGATGAATTCGGGATCGTTGTTTGCAGCGGCTGCTTCTTCAGCGAGGCTGCTCCAGGCCTTGTCAACGGGGAGCTGCTTGTATTCGCCACCGCGGTCAACGGCTGCGTAGTTCTTGTCGACAACGTCCTGACCCTTCTTGCCGTAGCTCTTGACGATGAATTTCTTCATCTGTTCAACAGCGAGGTCAACGGGGATCACTTCAGTGATGCGGAAGAATGCGCTCTGGAGAATGGTGTTGGTACGGTTGCCGAGGCCGATTTCCTGAGCGATCTTGGTTGCGTTGATGTAGTAGACGGTGATGTCGTTGTCAGCGAAGTATTTCTTGATCTTGTTGGGGAGGTTCTTGGCAAGTTCCTCGCCTTCCCAGATGGTGTTGAGGAGGAATGTGCCGCCCTTGCGGAGACCGCGGGTCACGTCATACATGTGGAGGTAAGCCTGCACGTGACATGCCACGAAGTTAGGAGTGGTCACCAGGTAGGTAGAACGGATGGGATCGTCGCCGAAACGGAGGTGTGAGCAGGTGAAACCGCCTGACTTCTTTGAGTCATAAGCGAAGTATGCCTGGCAGTATTTGTTGGTGTTGTCACCGATGATCTTCACTGAGTTCTTGTTGGCACCTACAGTACCGTCAGCACCGAGGCCGTAGAATTTGGCTTCGAAAGTGCCTTCGCCGCCGAGAGCGATCTCTTCCTTCTGGGGAAGTGAGGTGAAGGTAACGTCGTCCACGATACCCACTGTGAAGTGGTTCTTGGGAGTGGGGAGGGCGAGGTTTTCGAACACAGCGATGATCTGAGCGGGAGTGGTGTCCTTTGAAGCGAGACCGTAGCGGCCACCGACGATAACGGGGGCATCGGCCTGGCCGTAGAAGCAGTCCTTGACGTCGAGATAGAGGGGCTCGCCGTTTGCTCCGGGTTCCTTGGTGCGGTCAAGCACGGCGATACGCTTTGCGGTCTTGGGGACAGCTGCGAGGAAGTGCTTTGCAGAGAAGGGACGATAGAGGTGAACGGAAACGAGACCTACCTTTTCGCCGTTTGCACGGAGGTGGTCAATGGCTTCCTGAGCGGCCTGGGTAACAGAACCCATAGCGATGATGACGCGTTCGGCTTCGGGATCGCCGTAGTAGTTGAAGAGACCGTATTCACGACCGGTGATACGGGTGATTTCCTTCATGTATTCCTCTACGATTTCAGGAACACGGTTATAGTATTCGTTGCAAGCCTCACGGTGCTGGAAGAAAACGTCGCCGTTTTCAGCCATGCCGCGTGCGACGGGCTTTTCGGGGTTGAGGGCGCGTGAGCGGAATTCAGCGAGAGCCTGCTGGTCAACCAGAGGAGCGAGATCGTTCTGATCCATCTCTTCGATCTTCTGGATTTCGTGAGAAGTACGGAAACCGTCGAAGAAGTTGATGAAAGGCACACGGCTCTTGATGGTTGCGAGGTGGGCCACACCTGCGAGATCCATGACCTCCTGAACAGAACCTTCAGCGAGCATTGCGAAGCCTGTCTGACGGCAGGACATCACGTCCTGATGGTCACCGAAAATCGAGAGGGCGTGAGAAGCGAGTGTACGGGCCGAAACATGGAACACGCAGGGAAGAAGTTCACCGGCGATCTTGTACATGTTGGGGATCATCAGGAGAAGACCCTGAGAGGCAGTGTAGGTTGTGGTGAGAGCACCTGCCTGAAGAGAACCGTGAACGGCTCCGGCGGCACCGCCTTCTGACTGCATTTCCTGTACCAGCACGGTTTCGCCAAAGATGTTTTTGCGACCGGCGGCAGCCCATTCGTCCACGTATTCAGCCATCGTTGACGAGGGTGTGATGGGGTAGATGGCGGCAACTTCCGAGAACATGTAGCTCACGTGAGCGGCAGCCTGGTTACCATCACAGGTCAAGAATTTTTTTTCTTTACTCATAGTGGTATGTAATCTATTTAAATAGAGATAATTATAATAAGTTTTGGTATCAGACATTGTCATCCTGAAGCGGAGGAGAGGTGTCATACCGTTTTGCTTATGGATGATTTGTCCGGCAAAAATACAAAAATTTTTCCTCCCTCACAAATAGGAAGGAGGAAAAATATCAGTGAGTTTCAGACAGATGTGTCAAGAAATGTATCAGCCGCGGGGGTGTGCGAGCATGTACTGTGCGATCTGCACGGCGTTGAGCGCGGCGCCTTTCTTGATCTGGTCGCCGACCAGCCAGAAGGTGAGGCCGTTGGGGTTGGCGATGTCTTTGCGCAGACGGCCGGCATAGACGGGGTCCTGGCCTGCGGCATCGAGAGGCATGGGATATTTCTTGGCTGCGGGTTCGTCGATAACCACAAGACCTTCAGCCTGTTCGAAGGCTTTGCGGGCCTGCTCCACGCTGATGGGCTGCTCGGTTTCTACCCAGACGGCCTCGCTGTGGGCGCGCATCACGGGGACACGGATGCAGGTGGCGCTGACCTCAAGCTCAGGGGCGTGCATGATCTTCTTGGTCTCGTTATACATCTTCATTTCTTCCTTGGTGTAGTCGTTGTCAAGGAACACGTCGATGTGGGGAATGAGGTTGTAGGCAAGCTGATAGGCAAATTTCTCAACGGTGGGTTCTTTGCCTTCGGCGAGTTCGGCATACTGCTTTTCGAGCTCGGCCATAGCCACGGCGCCTGCGCCGCTTGCAGCCTGATAGGTGGCGACATGGACGCGCTTGATGGGCGAAATGTCATTGAGGGGCTTGAGGGCCACTACCATGATGGCTGTGGTACAGTTGGGGTTGGCGATGATGCCGCGGGGAGTGTTGAATGCGTCTTCGCCGTTGACTTCGGGGACTACCAAGGGCACGTCGGCGTCCATGCGGAAGGCGCTTGAGTTGTCGATCATAATCGCACCGTGCTTGGTGATGGTCTCTGCGAATTCGCGCGAAACACCGGCTCCGGCCGATACGAATGCGAAGTCTACACCCTTGAAGTCATCGTTGTGCTGGAGGAGTTTCACAGTGTGTTTCTCGCCACGAAATTCATAGGTGTTACCCGCACTGCGTTCCGATCCGAAGAGCAGAAGCTCGTCAATCGGGAAGTTCTGTTCGTCAAGGACCCGGAGAAACTCCTGCCCTACGGCGCCACTGACGCCTACAATTGCTACTTTCATGCTTTAGAAGATTGTATGGGGAAAATAATTTGTGACTTGTTGATTTTGAGGTTGTATATGCCGGATGACTCTGCCGGTCAGTCTTCATACATGCTGTCGATGACTGAGGCGTAGAGGCGGTTGATGGCCGCACGGCGTATTTTCAGAGTGTTGGTCAGCTCGCCTTTCTCCATCGAGAATTCCTTTGGCAGAAGAGTGAAGCGTTTGACTTTCTCATATGAGGCAAGGCGCTGCTGAAGGATTTCAAGGCGGTCTGCGTAGAGGCTTCTGACCTTCGGATCGGCCACAAGCTGCTCCATAGAGTCATAGGCAATCTTCTCCTTTGCGGCAAAGTCTTTAAGCGCCTCGAAATCAGGGATAATGAGAGCGGAGACGAATTTGCGGCGGTCGCCTATGACTGCCACCTGGTCTATGTAACGGTCCTCACACAGCAGTGTCTCGATGGCCTGGGGCGCGATATATTTGCCGTTAGAGGTCTTGAAGAGGTCTTTGAGACGATCGGTGAGGAAGAGAGCGCCGTGATCGTCGATATAGCCGGCATCACCGGTGCGGAACCAGCCGTCGGCGGTGAATGCCTCGGCCGTCTCCTTGGGTTTGTTGTAGTAGCCGCGCATGACCATCGGGCTTTTGACAAGAACTTCGTCGTTTTCACCGATGCGCACATTCACCAGAGGTATGGGGGTGCCGACAGAACCTATCTCCCACCCTGTCTGCGGGAAGCAGCACACGGTGGCTGTGGTTTCAGAAAGTCCGTAGCCTACCACTATATTGATGCCGCAGGCGTGAAAGAATTCAACGACTTTTGTCGAGACCGGAGCTCCGGCTGTAGGGAAGATGTTGCCGTGGTCAATGCCTATGGCTTCACGCAGAAGGCGGAACACACGGGCCTCAAAGAAGCGGTAGCGCATTTCGAGCCACCAGGGGGCCTTGCGTCCGAGACGGGCGTATTTCAGATTGCGGCGACGGCCAACTCTGAGAGCCTGACGGACCACCATGCGCATGAGCGGATTCATTGATGCGATCTTCTCGTGGACGGCGGTGTAGACTTTCTCCCAGAAGCGCGGCACAGAACACATGCAGGTGGGGCGCACCTGCTGAATGGTGGTCTGGATCTCCTGCGGATGACGGTTGACCGAGACCTTGATGCCTTTGGTGAGACAGAAGTAGGTCCAGCCTTTTTCGAAAATGTGGCTCAAGGGCAGGAAGGCCATTGAGGTGTCATTCTCATCGACCATAGTTATGCGCTCCCAGTGGGCCACCATTGCGGCATCGTAGTTGCCGTGGGTGAGGATGGCGCCTTTGGGCTCGCCGGTGGTGCCTGACGTGTAGACCAGAGTGGCTATGTCATCAGGGACAGCCGCAGCTGCGCGGCTGTCAACCGTGGCCGCAATCTCTTGCGTGGCAGTCTCTCCGAGCTTCATGAAGTCAGGCCAGAGCATCGAGCTTGAGTCATTCGGATCAAGCTCGATGGTTTTCAGCACCACAATGCGTTTGAGCGACGGGCAGATGGTCTGTGCCTCGCGGGCTATGCGGTATTGGGTCGTGTTGCCGACAAAGAGCAGCTCACACCGGGCATCGTTGATTATATAGACAAGTTGTTCGAGCGAACTGGTGGCATAGATCGACACCGAGACCGCACGGTTGCGGAAACATGCGAAGTCGGTCACCAGATTTTCGGGGCGGTTGGCGGAAAAGGTTGCCACGTTGTCGGCCTCGCGGACTCCGAGAGCGGCAAGCGCAAGGGAGGCCGTGCGCACATCGGCGGCATAGCTGTGCCATGAGATGTCACGCCAGCGGTTTTCGTGGTCAGGGGCCGCAAGGGCGGCTTTATCGCCGAAGCGTTCTGCCTGACGCTCAGGCAGATCAGTCAGTATATTTGCTTTCAATACGTCAGATGCGGCGATTCTGGATTTCAAATTCATCAGCGCGGATTTTGGAGGCTGCACACATTATATATTATATGCAGCTATTTATGAGGGGGCAAAGTTAGCCACATTTTTTGCGCTACGGGCCTTTGGGATGCAAAAAAGTTTCTTTTTGTTAACATTTCCTCAGGAATTGCACACCCGCATTAACATATCTTAATCAGTATTTAGTTAATCTTCACAAAACAAGGCATATAATGGAGCCACGCCACATCTGCAATGTGCATCGCGTCCATTATATGCCTGTTTATCAGCGCTCGATGGGATTGTCGATCTCGCAGGCGTCGATACCTGTCGAGGGGCTGTATTTTTCGGGATAGTGGCTTGAATTCTTGTTCATCACGCCTGACTGCTGCACATAACTGTTGTCAGAAAGCGAGAATACGCGCAGTATTTTCCGGAATTCCTCAGGTGAGGCCTGGGCGAATTTTTCGGGCATCTTTATATAGAGCTTGCTGTCGGGGATGCTGTTGACAAGGCCGTTGAACATCCAGCAGACCTCGCGGTCGGCATCGGCGACTTCAAGCACCACGCCGGGCAGCCCGGCGAATGTGCGCGGCGCGCCCCAGTGAGGCAGATCGGTGGTGAACCATGCGGCCCATTGGCGGCCGCCGCGGTCGAGAGTGGCCTTGCGGCAGTTGTATTCACCGATTTTCTTTTCTTCGTCTGTTATCTTCCAGTTGTTCTCGCACTTGGCATCGTCAAGAAGAAACTCCTCGGAGACTATGCGGTAGGTGCGGACCATGCGGCCCGACGAGGGGTAGTAGAAATAGAAATCGGGCGTCAGATGATAGGCGAGGCTTCTGTCGCCGCCCTGCCCTTTCGGATTGGCCATGCGCCAGCGGGTCTCCCCTATTCCCTGATAGCTCATGTCAAGCGTCACATCGGGATTTATGAGCACCACGCGGTCTTCTTCGAAGCGGATGTTTTTCTTTTTGTTGCAGAGATAGCGCAGGCGGTAGCGCACGCCGTAGTCGGCTGTATCGGCTCCGGCATAGTAGACGGCAGCCTCTTCCTTCATCTTGTTGACCATCTCATTGGCCTGCTGCGCTCCGGCATCAGGCTGCTTTTTCTGTTCCTGGGCGTTCACACCGAATCCCAGCGCGAGGGCAACGGCTGTTGCAAGTAGTTCTTTCTTCATTTTCGTGCCTGGGATTAATCTGTGAAACATTCTCTGATCAGAAAGACGGGCACAGTCTGCTTGTATGCCATCTGGAAGTTGCGATACTGCTGCGGCTGGGCATAGAGGGAGAAGGTGGAGCTGACGATCGCCACAAGGTTTCCGCAGTCGTCGAAAATCGGGCCACCGCTGGCTCCGACACCATAGTCGGAGGTGATTTCAAGGATGTATTTGTCACGGCCGGTGCGCTTGTTGGTGCTGCGGGTGCAGTTCGAGACCATTCCGTCGGTGAAGTGATAGTAGGCTCCGGTGGGGTGCGACAGGCAGTAGACAGTGGTTCCCTGCGGAACATCGGTGCCGATGGAGGCCGGAGTAAGTTTGCGGCCGTTTGTGTCGACCCTGATGATGGCCATGTCGTTTATCGGATCGACATGGAGCACCTGGCGGAAGGGATAGATGTTGCCTTCATGGTCCATCAGGAAGCGCATCAGATCGTTTTTGACCTCATGGCCGAGGGCACCGCTCAGCACCAGGTCGGCTACCACATGATAGTTTGTGGCACAGATTCCGTCAGGAGTGAGAGCCACGGCTGAAGCGTTGCTGTAAGCCGAGTCAAGGGCATAGGCATCGTTGTGTTCAAAGCGGCAGACCACAAGCGAGCTTGGGCGGCAGAGTTCGAACACCTCACGCGCCGAGAGTTTGCGCTTGCGGGCCGGAGTCAGCACACGGGCCGGAGCCACGGAGCCGTCCGAGAGGCCGGCGATCACGTTGCGGCGCAGCGAGTCGGATCCCTGGCCCGGATGGGTCTTCATATATTCACGCGCCAGCGCGGTAGTAGCCTCGACCTTGGCGGGATAGTCCTGGAAAAGTGCGTCATGGTCAGCATGAGCATGTGGTGCCACACCCAGAAGGGCGAGCACCACAGCTATGAGTGACGAAGGCAGAGTAAACAGGTTCTTGTTCATCTGTTCTGTATATGTTGTTGGAATTTGATCAGTCCTCTTCAATGCTGCCGAGCGAACGGCCTACAACCTGAATGGCTACAGCACCGAGTTCGCCGATGTGGGCGCGGAGGAATTTCGAGAGCTGGGGTTTCATTGCCGCATCCTTGGCGTCGAAGAGACGGGGCACGTTGATGGCAAGAACGTCTTTGGAGCGGGCGCTCAGACGGTTGAAGTTGGATTCGCAGAAGGAAAGATAGTCGGCATCGTTCATCGAGGCGCGGTTTTCCACGAATTCGTAGATGATGTGGTTGTCATTGTCCTTGTCAAATCCGAGATCGGCTATCTCTTTTTTGAGCTGAGCGAACTCCTCGGCCTTGTAGCCGCCTTCACGATACATATAGCCTGAGAAATATGTGCTGAGCTTGCGGCCGTAGAGGCTTGCGAGTACGGTGTTGATCTTGCCGGCGGTCTCTCCGGTGAATTTGTTTCTGTGAGAGATCATGAAGCGGGCACGGTCATTGTCAAGGTCAATGGTGTAGACTGTGAAGATGAACTCGTTTTCGGCCTTGAGACGGTCAGCTTCGGAGAGCGATGCGAAGTAGTCGTCAATCACCTTGAAACCTTCGTCTTCCTTGCGCTGCTCCATGAGCTGCATGGTGTAGCTGTTGACAACCTTCGGGGTGCGTTCGCCGGCTTCGAAGCGGGCGCGGATGCGTTCGGGCGACTGTTCGGGGTCGAGGTTGGCTGTGACTTTTTCAATGAACTTCGGGCCGTCCATATAGCCTGAAAATTTTGCCACTTCCTTGCCGTCGCCGTCCATAACCACGTAAGTGGGATAAGCCTTCACGCCATACTGCTTGGCAAGCGCGGCTCCTTCCTTCTCGGCATCAAGCTTGAGGGGAATGAATTTGGCGTTCATGAAGTCGCCTACTTCCTTCTGGGGGAATACCTTGTTTGACATCATCTTGCAAGGGCCGCACCAAGTGGTGAAGAAGTCAACGAACACGAGTTTATTTTCTTTCTTTGCCGCTGCAAGAGCTTCTTCAAAAGAGACATGACGGAACTCTGTCTGAGCGGGAGCCACGAGGGCAGAAGCGCCTATAAGCAGAGAGGCAATGATAAATTTCTTCATAATTGTTGTGAGTGTAGGTGTTAAGGTTAATCTTGTTTTCTGAATATAAGACGGTCGAGTCTGCGGATCGTTACATCAGCCGTCAAAAAAATCTGCATTCCCGGCAGGGCCATGCCCGGAGCCGGGGTCCGGAAAGGATATGAAAAGCCGCGTGAGGGCCTGGCATCAGGGTCCGGTGTCCGCACGCGGCTCTATGATTGATTTCAATCTGATACGGAGCCTATTAGTTAGGCCATTTCCATTCAATATCCGTGACTTTCAGAGTAGTTTCCCACTGCTGGCCTTCGAGGAAGCTGAAGCCGGCATTGGCGGTATCGGGAACCTCCATCTTGTAGATCATGCCCTTCCCGGTGGCGTCGTTGTAAGTGGCCACGAAGTAATCCTTGACAGAGCACTGTGACGAATATTCGGCTTCAAGATAGGTGATGTCTCCGTCAAACTCATGGCTGATACATGTGCCGCGGGTGTAGTCATACTGATAGAGACGGTTGTCCACGGAGTAGAGCAGAACCAGGCGGTTGGATGAGAACATGTAGTGCGATGCCTTGTCGATATCGACGGCCACAGCCTTATTCACAGTATAGAGCGGTGACTTTGTCGGATAGTAGCGACGGGTCAGGTTGCTGTAATGGCCGGAGAAATACATGATGTAGTAGTTGTCTGCATCGTTGTCTTTGGCGAGAATGTAGACAGGGTTGTCACCGTTGTAAAGGTTCAGACCGTTCTCGCCATAGACCATAGTCCTGTTGTCTTCTCCGATTTCAAGATTCCATGTGCCGCCGGGATAGTAATCGGTGACTTTTTCCACATATGTGGTATAAGACCCCAACAATCGCACAAAACACTGGCTGTCGGCGTCATAAAAAAGTGAATTAACAAGATTTCCAAAGTTAAACAAGATTGTAGGCTGGATAAACGCCTTCGGATAGGGCTTGAAATAGCTGTTTGACACAGCGCTGTAACGGTTGATGGCACCGCCATATCCTCCATAACTTACATTACAGAACACTATGGCATCATCAAGGATCAGACCTCTGTAAGTTATGGATCGGTTCCGCACGGTTCCGTTGATAGCATTTTTGCTGCCCTGACGCGGAAAGACATCGCGCACATGCATCGGAGACTGATGCGGAATTTCAAGTTCGACCAAGCCGGCCTCGTTGAATTCATCAATAAATGATATGGTCTCGCCAAATGTCAGTCTGTGGGAATAGTGATCGGAAAGGAGCCAGAGATACTGGTCGTCCTCCTTGCTCGATCCATAGCCGCTGAACACCATCTCACGGGCGCCGACAAGGCCTATCGGGTCTGTGATTACGCTTTCGGCATATGCGGTGTCGCGCTCCTGAGGCATACAGAGCATGTCGAGGCGCACCTGTCCGGTCTCCATATCATCTCCGAGCACAAGGAAGCCGCGAAGGAAGGGCGAACCGACATTCAAAGCGGTTCTCTGCTGCTTTTCAAGCCCGGTAGCACGGTCCTTGACAGTGAAATAGAGAGAATAGAATCCGGGCGACACATCTGCGGGCCAGTCAAGATCTTTCTCTGTACTGATCACGATATGTGAGGCATGCGTGTTAATGCAAAGATGCCACTGGTATTCATAATTGCTCAGATCCGTTCCGGCAAGCGAACCGGAAAGCACCGGACTGATTTTCACATTGTCCATATAGGCAAGCGGCGCATATGACTCCTCTATGCCCTCGATTTCGATAACGTTGAGATGCTTGTAGTTGTAATTGCCCTCGTCTTCTACACAGGCCGTCATCAATCCGAGCGCCAGAAGGGGATATATATATTTCTTCATTAATCCGATTTTTTCTTTGATTCTACAATGTTTAGATCTCAGTCATGTTGTCAGGCATGGTTCCGCTTGCCCATGAACAGCCTAAAACCCACATCATGGAGCCGTCCTCGTCAATGACCCAGTGCTCGCGTCCCTTTTTGTATTGCTCAAGCAGATATTTCGACACATAGCCGGCAATTCGAACAGAGCGGGTTGTGCTCATGACGCCTTTTGGGTCATTATCAAAGTCTGACACAGTCCATCCGAAGATATCCTCAGCAAATTCAAGAATAAGCTTGTATTTTGTCTCGGAATATATTCCGAAATTATCATTGTTCCAGGTTTTGGGCTTGCGGAGATTACAGTTGGTGAAAATGTTATGAATTGAAGGATCAGAATTCATGCTCATAGGCAGTGTTTCGGCACTTGTGTAACGCAGAGGCATTTTTCCGATGCCTTCAGATCCGAACGGCAGTGTGAAATGCTCACCGGGGATCAGACGGAGCTGAAGCTGTACGGTTCCTTCCTCACACCGCGGAGTGCGATGCATCACCACAGATATATGGGTGCTGTTCTGACCGGCAAGAATAACGGCCTCATTAGACAGCAGTTCATAGTCTTCACCTGCCACAGCCGTTGTGCTGTCAGCCACCACTTCGATTCCGAACGGACGGTCATAGTCGCGGATATGTCCGGCCACTTCTATCTTGATTCTCAGCAGGGAATCTCTCTTGTCCATCACTCCGAAGGGTATGTAAGAGTAATCCATGTGAGCCTGTTTCAAGGAGTCGTAATACGAAACACCATACTGCTGGTCAAAGAAAATGGCATCGGCACCGTCATAAAACGCTATTTCATGCTCCTTGCAGCTATAGGCGAGCGGCAGGGACACCAGGGCGCATATAAGATATATAATTTTTTTCATGATTTGTTCTGACTGTTTTTTTACTTATCGGTTTCAGTTGCTCGCTGGTCAAGCTCTGCCTGCGGGATAGGAACCACATAGTTTGACTTGTTCATTGAAGTGGTACCGTCTGCGCTTGTACCGGAAATCATCTGTACATCGCCACGGCGCTTGTAGAAGAAGAAGAGCTGTCCTTCTCCAATTACCTCGCGGGCCATCTCGTAGGTCAGGAGCCGGGTGAGATCAGTAGTGTTCTCATCAGCCTGCTCACACAGACGGTGGTGGCGGATGGTGTTGATCAGGCGGAATGCCTCCGAACGGTCGTTAGTACATTCGGCCGCAATCAGATATACCTCGCTAAGACGCATGAGAGGCATCATGTAGCGATAGGTTTCGGTTCCGTCAAGAATAGCGTCTTTTGTAAACGACTCAAATTTTGTCAGAACCAGAGTGCTTTGGGCACTCTCGCCATTTGCTTCGGCTTCTTCTATTTCTGACTGCAGAGGTTCGACAAGCTTCCACATTTTTACTCGCAGGTCATTTTCATCGTCATAGAATGTGCCGATCTTTGATTCCTCTCCGGTAAGAGAGTTGCCGAAGAAAGTCAGACGGTTTGAAAGCGCGCGAAGGGCAGAGCTGAAATATGCGCTCTGGATTTCCGAACGCTTGGTGTTGTAGAGCGAGAAGAAGACTTCGGTCGAGAAGAGGCAGTCAGGCTTTCCGGCTGCTTCTACCTGTTCTTTTGTCGTCCAGGGGAAAATCACAAGTTTGTCAGTTGTTACCTTGTCAAGAATATCTTCAGTGGCAATGCGATAGGCGGTGGCCTTGTCACCCATCCAGAGATATGCGCGGGCCTGCAGGAGCTTGACAGCATAGTAGTTCATGCGCAGCTGACGGAATGAGTAGTCATAGGCATAGACGCCGTTGTCTTCGGTTGCTTCGTTGCGCACACCGTCAGTGATGACCGGGTCATACTGACGCAGGAGAGTTTCGGCCTCGGCAAGGTCTGCCAGAATCTTTTCCATGACTTCATTGGCAGGAAGCATGGGCTGGATTTCACGCGACGATGAATTCTGATAAGGGATGGTCTTCATTGTCGGGTTCTCGGTGTAGATGGGGCCGAACAGACGCAGAAGATCAAAGTGGAAAAAGGCTCGAAGGGCCAGTGACTCGCCACGGATTATGCCCCACTGTGATTCGGTCAGGGGATTTGATCCCTCTGTATGTTCGATGACCACGTTGAGATTGGCGAGCAGCGTGTACATGTTGGCCCAGATTGTGGCAAATGAATTTTCAAGTGACACATCGCTGTAGGCATATGTGGCATAGAGCTTAAGCGAGTGGTTCTTGTTTTCGGTCACATTGTAATATTGGGCCATCACGTCAATCGGACCTGTCATCAGATTGCGTGAGTAGACATCGTTCATGCTGAGATAGACACCGTTGAGAGCCGTCATATAACCACGGTAATCGGCAAACAGGGTGTTCTCCATGACCTTGTCTTCCATTTTCACTTCAAGCCAGTCGGCACACGAAGTGACGCTGACGGCCAGAAGCGAGGCGGCGAGTATTGATTTTACTTTATTTATAGTCTTCATAATAATGTCTGCTTTTTCAATGGTTTAGAAGCTCAGGCCGAGCGAGATCGAGAATGAGCGCTGGAACGGATAGCTGAGGCCTCGTTCTTCCTTGATATTTGAGAGGCGGAATATGTCGTTCATATAAGCGCGGATGTCAAATGACGATGCTCCGATAGTGCGGAGGAAAGGCATCGTTGTGGTGCGATAGCCGAGATTGATAGAGGCGCAGCTGAGAGTGTGCTCTGTAGCCACGAAACGGCTGCTCTTATAAGTGGTCGTGGTATCGTCGATTCGCTTGTATTTTGCAATGTCGCCGGGCTTTTTCCAGCGGTCTGTCAGAGCGCGGAGGTCCTGGTTGTATTTGAGAGCCGAGCTGGAAATATTCTCGACCTTATCCATCAGAGTGCTCAGGAATACTTCGGCTCCGGAGCGGAAGGAGAATGTGGCTCCGAATGAGAATCCCTTGTAGAGGAACGATGTGCTGAGCGCGCCGGTGAAATCGGGGTTCGTGTCTCCGTAAAGGACTTCGTCGTCTGAGTTCCATTCATAGGTATAAGTACCGTCCTTGCGGATGAAAATTTCGTTACCGGTGGCGGGGTCGATGCCGGCCGAACGGACAATGTAGAGACCCGATATGCTCGCGCCGTCATACATACGTTCGAGGGTCGCATTTCCTCGTCCTGCTTCATTATATTGCTCAAGCTGGTTGCCGATCTTATAATACTTGGTTGTATTGTGGTTGATGTTACCGTTGAAATACCAGTTGAGGTCAGGGGTGCGGAACACGTAGAAGGTAGCGTTAAGGCTTACCGAGCGGTTGTCTGTGCCGCCTATATTCATAGGAGCGGAAGCAGCACCGGTCGAGCTTGGAAGAGAGATGCGCACCAGAAGCGGATCGGTGATACGTGCCTGGTAAGAGGTGCTGAGCATAAGTCTCTGCTGGAACATATTAGCGGTGAGGCCCACGTTGTAGGTGTTGGTCTTCTGCCATCTCAGTCCGTTGTTGCCCCACTGAGTGACAAGTGCTGCCAGACCGAAGGGGTTGGTGTAGTCCGTAAAGTAATAATAGATGCTTGAGGCGAGTTTGGCATCATAGTTCTGGTTGCCCGGATTACCGTAAGAGGCGTTGAGCTTCAGGTAGGAGACATATTTGTTGGGCTTGAACCACTTTTCGTTGTGCACGTTCCAGCCCACACCGATTGACCAGGTGTTGGTGAAGGGATCGTCAATACCAAACTGCGAGGCACCGCTGCGCGAGAGGTTGATGTCCATGAGATAGCGCATGTCCCAGGCGTAGTTGAGGTTGGCGTAATAGCTGACGTTGCGGCTGTGGGTGTCAGTAGAGCTGGGTTTACCGCCTTCTGGATAGCCTACGGAGAAGTTCGGGTTGGAGAACTGGTCGTTGAGATAACCCTGCACACCATAGGAATGGCCTTTGGTATGGTTGTCGGATATCTGCATACCGGCCACCACGTTCAGGGTGTTGACGCCCCAGTATCCGCCGTAGGTGGCATTGAGTCGGCCGCTATAACGGGTGTTTGTCTGGTTGGTGTTGTTATACGAACCGCGCTTTCTGGGTTCCAGTCCGTCCTGAGAAGTTTCGTTGGGCGAAACGTATGTCTCGTTGGTTGTCTTCGAAGTAGAATACTGGAGGTTACCGCGCAGACGCAGCTGGCGGGTGGCGCGCCATTCAAACTGGAAGTTGTCAGTGACCGACATAATGTCGCCCTTGCGATAGCTACCCTGACGGAAGTCCCAGAGCGGGTTCCAGATGGTCTCGCCGCTTACACCGGTATCTTTATAGACATACTTCGGAACCTGTCCGTCTTCAGTGTATTTTGTATAGAAGGGATTCATCTTCGCAAAAGCGGAGAACGCAACTGTTTCCTGGTTTGAGCCGGTATGCGAGATGGTGGTCTGGTTGGTGAAGTTGAAGTTGTCCACGCGATAGGCAAGAGTGATGTTGCCGTTGATCACATCGCGGTCTGAATTCTTCATGACACCCTGGGTCTTGTTGTAGGCCAGGCCGGCTCCATAGCGGAATGCCTGGTCACCACCTTCTATATATACGTTATGGCTCTGGGTGTAGGCGGTGCGCAGAGGCTCGTTCATCCAGTAGGTGTCATAGCCTTCCCGAACGAGGCGCAGGCGTTCAAGGTAGAGCGCGCGCTGAGACTCGGCGATAGGAATTCCGTTTTCGTCAAGTCCGACAGTCGGCCCGTCAATGGGGGTATAGTTGTAGACACCTGAGAGACGTTCGAACTCAAGCTTCTGGGCAGCGTTCATGAGGTTGTAGTCGCTGAGGTCGGCCCATGCCACCTGGATTGAACCGTTATAGGTCAGACGCAGACGGCCGGCAGTGGGCTTCTTGGTTTCGACCACAATCACACCGTTGGCGGCCTTAGAGCCGTAGATGGCTGTAGCGGAAGCATCCTTGAGCACAGAAATGCTTTCTACACGGTCCATGTTAAGGTCACTGATGGTCTGAAGAGTTGTTTCGAAACCGTCAAGGATGAAGAGAGGCTGGTTGGGGTCGGCCTCGTATTCCTGGCTCAGAGCCTGGACATTCATCTTACCGTTGATCGAGATGTCGGCCAGAGCGTTGGGGTCTGATCCGAAGTCCACATTCTCGGTAAGAACCACCGAGGGATCGAGAAGAGCAAGGCTCTTCAGCACACCCTGGGGCGCTATCTGCTTGAGATCTTCTGAATTGAAAGTAGAGACCGTACCGGTAAAACTCTCGATATTACGGGTATAGATACCGTTGACCACAACTTCCTGCATTGTTGCGGCATCTGTTTCAAGTCTCACAGTGATGGATTTGCCGGCCTGAGCACGCACTTCCTGCGGCTTCATGCCGACATAGGTGAAGCGGAGTGTACAGGTGGTCTTGTCCTTAAGACCGATGGTAAATTCGCCATCAGCATTTGTGGCGGCACCACTGCCCTTTTTGCCTACGACCATTACGGTCACGCCTGGGAGCGGCTCGTCTTCATCGTCGATCACGACGCCTCGGAAGTAGTTAAGTTTTTCACCCGCATCCGGCTTCTTTCCCTGAGCCACAGAGGTTTCCACCCCAAACAACAGGAAAACAAGACACAGAGCAAGAAGCTTGACTCCGTTAATTCTCATACTTTCGATAAGGTTAAATTTACTTGATTGGTTTATTTTTCATGTGTAGGTATGTCCTATCGGACAAACAGCGACTTTGCAAATATAGGTGATGAATTTCGATTAAACAAACTTTTGCTTAAAAAAAGCTACGAAAACATACTAAATCTGAATGCCCGGAGGCTTTTTATCGACAAAATGACAGCCATTAACGCAGATTTAACATAAAAGGCTTAAAATTAACACCTCTACACCATTCCACAATGCCATTGATTGGCCCATAGCTCTCTATGACTCTCCACTACCGGCAGATTAAAGAAATTTTTCATCAATTTATAGCCAAGGGTCAAAATCTTTTCCGTATATTTGCAAAGGATAAACTTCCAACAGCCAATTTTTATCATTCAATTCTATAAATTTCCAAAAATCAATTTCTTATGTCAAAGGTTACAGTTGTAGGCGCCGGTAATGTGGGCGCTACTTGTGCTGACGTGCTCGTAAAGCAGGGCATTGCTGACGAAGTGGTTCTTCTCGACATCAAAGAAGGTGTTGCCGAGGGCAAGGCTATGGACATCATGCAGACCGCCAACATTCTCAACATCAACACCCGCCTTGTCGGTGTCACAAATGATTACGAAATGACTGCCGGTTCTGATGTCGTTGTCATCACCTCTGGTATTCCCCGCAAGCCCGGCATGACCCGCGAAGAACTCATCGGCGTAAACGCAGGCATCGTGAAGTCTGTTACCGATCAGCTCCTCAAGCACTCTCCCAACGCTATCATTGTCTGCATCTCGAACCCGATGGACACCATGACCTACCTCATCCACAAGGTGAGCGGTCTGCCCAAAAACCGCATCATCGGTATGGGCGGTGCTCTTGACAGCGCCCGCTTCAAATACTATCTCTCACTCGGTCTCAACGCCAACCCCAACGAAATCGAAGGCATCGTGATCGGCGGCCACGGCGACACCACAATGATTCCCCTCGTGCGCTATGCCGCTTACCGCGGCGTTCCCGCCACCAACTATCTCCCCGCTGAGCAGCTCGCCAAGATCGCTGCCGACACTATGGTGGGCGGTGCTACTCTCACCAAGCTCCTCGGAACCTCTGCATGGTATGCTCCCGGTGCGGCAGGTGCTCAGGTTGTCAAGGCCGTTCTCCACAATGAAAAGAAACTCATCAGCTGCTCTGCCCTCCTCGACGGCGAATACGGCGAAAAAGATCTCTGCATCGGTGTTCCCTGTATCCTGGGCAAGGACGGTATCGAAAAGATCGTTGAATTTGACCTCAACGATGAAGAAAAAGACCTCTTCCACAAAAGTGCGGAAGCTGTCCACAAGACAAACGCTGCTCTCGCCGGTGCTCTCTGATAGATTTTCCGGATGGTCTGTGGCCGCTTGAGGCCGCTTGACCGGTTCAGAATAAACCGACAGCCCGCACTTCTCTGCCCGCAGGAGCCTCACTCCCTGCCGAGCCGCTGAAGTGCGGGCTTTCTATCAACAATTCAAAACAAATGCCCCAAAGGCAACTAACCAAACTCTATTGACTATGACATTCAGACACCTCACTCTCTCAGCTTCTCTCTGCCTTTGCCTCTGCCTTGCAGCCTGCGGAAACAGAGAAAAGGCTTCGGACTCACAGACCGAAGATGCCGCCGCTGCAGCCCCTGCCAAGGAGGCTCCGCTTACCTCCATCACTCCCCACGAAACTCTCCCGACCATCATCGACTTCAACGCTGTCTGGTGTGGTCCCTGCCAGCGCTTCGCTCCTATTTTTGAAGAAGTGTCAAAGGAATATCAGGGCAAAGCCATATTCCTGTCTGTAGACGTCGACCGGTCTTCCGAACTCGCCCGCATGTTTGAAGTAAGCTCCATTCCCCAGCTGACCGTGCTGATGCCTGACGGCACTGTCAAGTCAACTGTCGGATTCATGGATAAAGGCCAGTTCATAGACTTCATCACCCCTTACCTGCCTAAATAACGGGAGCTGTCCATATCTGCGGTGCTACGCCTGCCGCTCGCAAGCCAGCAGCCTGATCAGACTCAGCCTCCACACATAATATTATCATTCCGGCCCGCAGAATGCAAAAATGGGTTGCATCTGCGGGCCGGAATGATATTTTACAGCCAACTGTTCTGTCCGGACCTCTTACAGATCAAGCTGCTTATATGCCACGCGCTGACGGCGCCAGGTGTAGACGCAATGCACCTTCCCGTCACGGCCCTGGATGATGGCCGGATAGGAGTACTGACTGATCGGAGAGTCTTCAAGCGTCAGTTCATGACACCAGGTCTCGCCGTCGTCACACACGGCTATGCTCAGCGGAGTCCGAGGCCCCTTCTTGGTTCCTGGAAGCGTTGAGAAATCGTTGTAGATCAACACATGGCGGCCATCTCTGAGTGTAACGGCATCAGTTCCTGACTGGTTGTTGGGCAGATCAGTGAGACGGACTGTGCTCCAACTGTCGCCCCCGTCAGTGCTTACGGATTCAGCCAGACGCCCGTTGCGTGTGCGCATCAGCACCTTCAGCCTGCCGTCTTTCAGGCGCAGTATTGAAGGCTGGATGCAGTCTATAGGCTTGACATCAGCGGCGTTTTCAGTCCGCGGAGCCTTTTCAGCAGCAATCGGGCCTACGTATTTCCACTCTCCGGTGGCAAGATCAAGAATCTCGAAATGGAGTTTCCAGCCGCCGCTTTCGGTGCTTGACGCGCAGATAAGGCGTCCGTCCACTATCTCAGGTTTATTTTTGACCGGACCGAGGAATCCTTCAGGCAGAGCTTCGCGCTCACCCCATGTGCGTCCTCCGTCCTTTGACTTGACCAGCCAGCCGGTCCAGTCGGAAACGCGGGAGCCTATCTTATAGAATAGCCACAGCTCTCCGCCCGGCATCTCCATCAGCACCGGATTCCAGCAGGCTTTTCTGCGCAGCCCTTCATCTGCTGACGAGAAACTTTTGATCGGTCCTAAAGCGGCTTCATGGCTCGTGCTGTCAACTCCGGCCTTCAAGGCGTCGGCAGTTCCTGGCATGAAGACGCCATCGGCTGCAAGTATCGGGTCTTCCCAACGGTCAGAACCTTTAGGCTTACGGCTAACCCAGATGCAGACGTCGGGATGGCGTTCGTATGTGCCTCCGAAATATGACGCTACAAGATCGCCGTTGGCAAGCTCCGCGATGGTCGCCGCATGGCACTGCGGGAAGGAGGCTTGCTCGTAGAGAAACGCATCATCGGCAATGCGCGGATCACGCGCCGGAATCTCAGCTCTGAAATGATACCAGCCTGAGCCTCTACGCTCCACCCGCCCGTCAGGCAGATGGATTTCAGCCTCGGTATTGCAGGGTATCTCTACTTCCCACTCCACATGTCTGAGATTCTTGCGCCAGAAGCTTCTGACGGTGCCGTAGGGGGTCTCATGGCTCGCTTTTACCCATGAACAGTCCTGGATACTGAAGTCCGGACGCATTACTACCGTGCGGAATCCGTCGGCACCGGGTGCTATCCCGGCAAGATGCTCGAAACACCACGGCAACAGGTCGCCGAGCAGCATCACATGATTGCCGCTGTTCATCGACGGTGCGGCCTTGTCGCCGTTCCAAAGCTCCCAGATGGTGGTCGCCCCGTTTTCAGTCATATAACCCCAGGAGGGATAGCTTTTGTTGGTGGCTATCAGATAGGCCACATCGGCAAATCCATTGTCAGACAAGCCTCTCAGCAGCCATGAAATGCCGATCACACCGCACGGCACATGGCCGTTGTTGCGGGTGATGACATTTGCCACCACCTGCTTGGCCACTTCTCCGCGCAGAGAGTCAGGCACGATGCCGAATGCCATAGGAAGCAGATTGGCGGTAGCGGTGTTGTTGCCATAATAAACGCTGTCGGGATAAAGCGGATGACCGGGCACCGGCGATGTTCCGCGGCGGCATGTCAGGAAGCGGCCGTTAAAGGCCTCCACAGACTTTGAACGCAGTGCATCCCACTCGGCGGCATCTGCTTCACGCCCCTGACGGCAGGCAAAATCACCGAGCAGACGCAGGCACTCGATCGTATAGGCCGTGGCTATCAGAGCTCCGTCTGTCTTGCGGTCAGGATCCTTGCTGTGGATCAATTCAAGGCTCTCCGGAGGCAGACACCAGTCGCCATACTTGTCCTTTGTCACTATTCCGTCGCGGGAATATTCGGCCAGTATGTGGCGCATCCACAGCGCCATAGCCTCATAGTTCTCTTCAGCCGGACGGCTGTTGCCGAACTGACGCTGAAGCATCGAGCAGACAAAGGGCAGAGCGGCCGGCCAGGTGACATCATCCGTATAATAGTTCCAGAATGCAGGAGCCACGTCGGGTATGCAGCCGTCTTCACGCTGCGATTCGCGGATGTCGCGCATCCACTTGCTGTAGAGCCGCTCATTGCCGAAAAGATAGCTTTCGCCAAGAGCGCCTACGGTGCGGTCACCCAGCCAGGGCTGACGCTCGTTGCGCTGCGGGCAGTCCACAGGCATACCCTTGTAGTTGCTGTGGATGCCACTCAGTGCATTCCTCACAACCTTATTGAGAATCGTATCAGAGCATTCAAATAAACCCGTAAGATCCATCCGGTCTGCAACCTCAATAGCTTCTGGCGCAGCAGCTGCAAGATCTTTAAACCCTATGAATTCGGCATAGCGGAACCCGTGATAGACAAAAGACGGGCTCCATCGCTCAGATTCACCTCCACGGCACACATAAGTATCTTCTGAACGCGCGTCGCGCAGGTTGGCCCTGTAGAGTTTTCCGTCCGCACCGACTTTTTCAGCATAGACCACACGCAGCGTGTCACCGGCAGCTCCCTGAGGCAGAAAGCTGACCCATCCGGCCATATTCTGCCCGAAGTCCACCACCACGGTGTCGCCTCGGTTCCACATTTTAACCGGTCGCAGCCCCTTTCCGGCTTTCATCGGAGGCGTCATCTGGCCGCGCAGTGTTCCTGACGGCACCTCTGTCCGCTCGGCCTTCAGCCACTTCGAGTCATCGAATCCGGCCGAGGTCCAGCCTGCTGTCTCAAGCCTGCTGTCATAGATCTCTCCGTCATATTCGTTGTTTGATCTCACAGGACCGTCGGCTGTCACACGCCAGCTCTCATCGCTGACAAGACGCTGAGTGCTGCCGTCGGCATATTCAACTATAATATTGACACGGCATTTCGGAAGACCGAAAACCGGGATTTTGTAAGGCTTGTGTTGCCTCATCGGGAAATAACGTCCGTTCCCTACCTCGACTCCGACTGCAGTCCGCGGGGCCATCAGATCTGTGACATCATAGGCATTGTAATAGACAGTCCGGCGATAGACTGAAGGCGCGGGCTTCAACAGATCTCCGGCTCCGACTTCATGGCCGTTTACATAGAATCTGTAAAGCCCAAGGCCGGCCACATAAGCCGTGGCGCGCTTCACCTCTTTATCCTTTAGCTCGAATTCCTTTCTAAGCCGTCGTGCAGCTAGGCGCGTATGCAGTCCGCGTTCCTCTCCCGGCATAAGCCTCTCAAGCCCTATCCACCGGCCGCCCCAGCGGGTTTCGCCGAGCAGTCCGATGCCGAAAACGGCCGGAGCACTCCATGAAGCACCGTCACGATCCGTTTCCACCCTGACTTTCCACCAGCCGCGCCGGTTACTTTTCAGCTCTTTGCCTTCATAGGGTATCCATAGCTGGTCTGCCGAGTCGATCAGTCCGGAATCCCACAGATCTCCCTTGTCCTGAGCCAGAAGTTCAGGAGTTGAAGCCACAAGAATACGATAGGCTTTCTGCCTAACATTTTTCTTGCTGGAAGTCAGCTGCCATGAAAAACGGGGCTTTGCCACATCGAGTCCCAGTGGCTCTTCGAGATTTTCGGTGCGCAGTTTCCTGACCTCAACACGCGCCGAAGCACAGAATGAAACCATGACTACAGCAAGACACAACGCACAGCAACGGCCCGCAAAATTAAAAGATTTTCCAAACATGAATAATGATTGTCTACGTTTTGATTCTATTTGACAAATTTACTGAAAATCCGCGAGATTTTCATACCGCCGGTCTGCCGACGCTCATTCTCAGCGCTGAAAGCACGGCTGGGAGTCTGCATCCGGCCATCCCCCACCCCACATCCTAATCGCCGAGGAGCTCTTCAAGATAATCATAAAAATCCTCTCCCTCACCCCTGAAAGAGCGCAGAACCACACCCTCAGGATCAATGACCACCTTGGTTGGATAGGCTTTCACATTATATGCGGCTTCGACTGTTCGGTCATCGCTTATCACCTGAGTCCAGGGCATTCGGTTCTTTTTCAGCGCACTGCGCCAGCCTTCTTCCGAGTCAGAGCAGGCTATGCTGACTATGTTGAGGCGGTCGGCATAGCGTTCATGACACTTTTTCATTCTCGGAATGCCTCGGATGCACCATATGCACCACGATCCCCAGAAGTCGATCACGGTATATTTCCCTATCAGCGAATCTGACGAGAAGGTGCCACCCTCCGGCTTGCGCAGTCTGAAAGGGGGCATCTGTCGTCCCTGCGCAAGCAGCGCCGCAGGACGGGTTTTGGCGGCCATTCTCTGAAGTGACATCAGCTGCATCACCTTAAGATCCTGTGCGATCTTGCGCCCGAACCGGCCGTCACGGACTTCCGGCTTCAGGTTCTCAATGGCCGCTATCCCCCATCTGTCATCAAGCTGCACAAGACTGTAGGCCGCCTCAGTTTCCGGATGCGACATAACATAAGCCTCGCGCACAGCCCTGTAACGGTCATTGATCTGCTGTTCGGCTTTCTGCCGCCTGCGCAGAAGCGCCATTCGGTCACCCCCGGAGGCAAGCCCTCTCTCATATTCCAGGCCCGCAGCCGCAAGCTCCTCCTGAAAAGGACGTACAAACTCCCTGACTTTGGCCAGATCTTCGTAATATTCACTCCCGCCCACCTTTACTTTATAGAGTTCCGGCTCACGGCGAAGATCTCCGCTTAACACAAGAGTCTCGTCAGGCACAAGAAATATTGAAAGTCCTTTGTTGTCCTTTTCCGCCACAGACTTAAGCCTGATCCGGGCAAGCCAGGCGTTTTTCAGAGATGCTGAAAATTCAAAACGACCGTCCTTGACTGGCACCCGCTTACGCACCATCTTCCTTTCAGGCTCAAAAGAGATGTATTCGATCAGCAACACATCCTTGTCCACTCCATCCAGACGGCCGGACATGACAAAATTATCCTTTCCCCACCCCCTGACAGCCGTCAGCAGCAGAGCGGCGACCACAATCATAATGCGGACCATGCGTCCGGCAGTCAGTGCAAAAACTTTATCCATTGTCAGTCGGTCTTCTGTTAGCTTTCTGCAAAAATAATTATTTCCTGCATCCGAGCCAAATCCCAACGGCCATGCCGGTATAACGGATTGTTTAATACCAAGCTATAAAAAACAGTCACGGCCTGCCGGAACCGGCGGGCCGTGACCTTATCAAGTCATTGCTTTCGCGTGAAAGCAAGAGTTATGGTTTTTAGAGCTGGGGGCCAGCAGCAACGAGAGCCTTGCCTGCTTCGTGGCCTTCGAACTTCTTGAAGTTGTTGATGAACATTTCAGCGAGTTTGTCAGCCTTCTTGGTCCATTCTGCGGGATCGGTGTAGGTGTCGCGCGGATCAAGGATCTTGGGATCAACACCGGGGAGTTCGGTAGGAATGGTGAAGTCGAAGATGGGGAGCTGCTTGGTGGGAGCCTTGAGGATAGAACCGTCGAGGATAGCGTCGATGATACCACGGGTGTCGCGGATAGAGATACGCTTGCCTGTGCCGTTCCAGCCGGTGTTCACGAGATAAGCCTTTGCACCGCTCTGTTCCATACGCTTAACGAGTTCTTCAGCGTATTTGGTGGGGTGGAGCGAAAGGAAGGCTGCGCCGAAGCATGCAGAGAAGGTGGGAGTAGGTTCGGTGATGCCACGTTCTGTACCGGCGAGCTTGCTGGTGAAGCCTGAGAGGAAGTAGTACTTGGTCTGTTCCGGAGTCAGGATAGAAACGGGAGGAAGCACACCGAATGCGTCAGCCGACAGGAAGATGACGTTCTTTGCGGCGGGACCGCGAGAAGGAACGATGATGTTCTTGATGTGGTTGATGGGGTAGCTTACGCGGGTGTTTTCGGTAACGCTCTTGTCAGTGAAGTCGATCTTGCCGTTAGCGTCAACAGTAACGTTTTCGAGAAGAGCGTCGCGGGTGATAGCGTTGTAGATATCGGGTTCGCTTTCCTTGTCGAGGTTGATAACCTTGGCGTAGCAGCCGCCTTCGTAGTTGAAGACGCCGTTGTCGTCCCAGCCGTGTTCGTCGTCACCGATGAGCAGACGCTTCGGGTCGGTTGAAAGGGTGGTCTTGCCGGTGCCTGAGAGGCCGAAGAAGATAGCGGTGTTTTCGCCCTGCTTGTCGGTGTTGGCCGAGCAGTGCATTGAAGCGATGCCGCGGAGGGGGTTGTAGTAGTTCATGATCGAGAACATACCCTTCTTCATTTCGCCGCCATACCAAGTGTTGATGATGAGCTGCATGCGTTCGGTGAGGTTGAAGGCAACGCAGGTTTCAGAGTTGATGCCGAGTTCTTTCCAGTTCTCAACCTTAGCCTTTGAAGCGTTGAGCACAACGAAGTCGGGCTTGAAGTTCTTGAGTTCTTCTTCGGTGGGACGGATGAACATGTTGGTCACGAAGTGAGCCTGCCATGCAACTTCCATTACGAAGCGTACAGAAAGACGGGTGTCGGGGTTGGTTCCGCAGAATGCGTCTACAACATAGAGGGTCTTGTCTGAAAGTTCCTTGTCGGCGATTGCCTTGAGGGCTTTCCAGGCTTCGGGAGTGATGGGCTTGTTGTCATTCTTATACTCTTCTGAAGTCCACCAGATTGAGTTTGCGCTGGTTTCGTCCTTCACGAAGAATTTGTCCTTGGGCGAACGGCCGGTGTAGATACCTGTCATCACATTGACAGCACCGAGTTCAGTTTCCTGACCTTTTTCGTAGCCGGTGAGCTCAGGGTTGGTTTCGTCGATGAAAAGCTGATCGTAGCTGGGGTTGTGGATCACCTTTGCGCCGGTGATGCCATACTGGGATAAATCAATTGTACTCATTGTCGTTAAAGTAGAGTGTTTGATATGAAATTGATAATTATTGTTCCTAAAATTGATAATCTTTTAACCTTGAGGAAGGTCCTTTTTATCCGCTTGCAAAGTTACTTACTTTTTTCGGTATAGAGCCGGCAAATTAAAGAAATTTTTCTCTATTAATAATTTTTAATTAAATTGCTGCTTTCAAGGTCTGACAGACAGTCGATACGCTCTTGTATGCTGCCCGTAAGACATAACTTGCAGCCCCTGTGATTGGTTCACTTATATGCTGGCGCACAAAGCCTTTTTGTTGTTTTTTAACAATTACCGTTCTCCCCTTTTTCCGCAACACCCTCCTTGCCGCTGAGCATCCCGCAGGCGGCCTCGATGTCCTCGCCGCGCGATGTGCGGATGGTGGCGGTCACGCCCAGCTCGTTGAGACGGTCGCGGAAACGCTCCATTGTCTCCGTGTCGGCCGAGACATGGTCGAAACCCGGAATGGCATGGAAGCGGATCAGGTTGACACGGCAGTCAACCCCTTTGAGCAGACGCGCCAGAGCATCGGCATGGCGAAGATCATCATTGACACCCCGCCACATTATATATTCGGCCGAAAGTCTGCGCTGATGAGCAAAGTCATAATTCTTCATCACTCCCATCACTCCCGCCACCGAGAAAGCCTTCTCGACCGGCATCAGCCCCTCGCGCTCCTGCTTGAACGGCGAGTGGACACTGATAGCCACATGCACCTTGGTTTCGTCAAGCAGCCTGCGCAGGCCGTCAAGTTTTCCAATGCTCGACACTGTGATGCGCTTCGGGCTCCAGGCCAGTCCCCAGGGCGCGGTAAGCACCTCAACCGCTTTCAGAACCTCATCGATATTATCCATCGGCTCCCCCATCCCCATGAACACTATGTTTGTAAGCGTCCGGCTCTCCGGAATAGCCATCACCTGATTGATGATGCCTGCCGCAGTAAGATTTCCGTGGAAACCCTGACGGCCCGTCATGCAGAAGCGGCAGCCCATGCGGCACCCGGCCTGCGACGACACACACAGAGTGGCCCTCTCGCGGTCGGGAATATAGACAGCCTCAACGTCGCGCCCGCCGGCCCCACCGTCAAGGAAATCAAAGCCATCACCGCGCGTAGCGAAAAGATATTTCACTGTCCCGTCGGTCGACCGGGCCTCGGCTATCGGTGCCTGCAGCCCCACACAATAATGCTCTTCAAGCCACTCACGCGAAGCCTTAGGCAGTTCGGTCATCTCTGAGACAGACTGCGCGCGGTTCACATAAAGTCTTCGCGCAATCTGCTTCGCGGCAAAACGGCGGAGCCCGGCCTCAGCGGCCACTGCTTCAAGTTCACCAAGAGTCATGCCGATCAACGGCTTGCGGACCATATTCTGCTTTTCCATAAATTCAGAGCACATATAAGCAACTCTTCCGAGTTAAAAATTAAACGATAAAAACGAATCTCCTCCTTGAAAAACGAGCCTCCTCTTTCGGGAAGCGTCAGGGAGCTACGCTCAGACATATCTTTCCGAGCATTCGAAGCAAGCCGAAACAGCCATTCCGAGATTGCTTCAGAAACATTTCGATGCAAAATTACAAAAAAATCCACCAAAATTTTGCTAAACTCAAAAATACTCCCTATCTTTGCTCCCGCAAAAGCGAAAAGGGGTATTAGCTCATCTGGCTAGAGCGCGACACTGGCAGTGTCGAGGTGAGCGGTTCGAGTCCGCTATACTCCACAACTTATGCTGACAATCAGCAATCTACAAGCACAGCACCCAATTTCACACCCACTTCGGTCGAAATTGGGTGTTTTTATGTATCTTTAACGCCTCTCTGCACCTCAACAGGCCGCCCCACACCGCCACCATCACAATTTCGGTGCCTCTCAACAAATCAATCCACCCCAAGCCACACCCAACCCTACGCCCAATAGCAAAAATGGGTGCAGAAGCTCCCACACCCAATCCATACTTTTCTTTTGCCCAGCCTCCATATATAGGTTTAGGTTTATCCGGGCATATATAAAGCCCGAACTAAACCAAACACGCTTATACCCATCAAAACGTCAATGTTACCTCTTCATTGGCAGGCATGATGATATCTTCAACGAATTTGCCACGTAATTTAAGTCTTACTTTTTGAGCGATTTTGGACTTAAAGGTTACAACGGTTTGATTGCTGTTCCATGTAAGGTCAGCTATCTGAACGCCACCACGAAGCGACATGCCTTTAATCTGCCCTTTTTCCCAAGGACAGGCCGGAAGCAGTGAAATCAATCCCGGCTCGGAATAGGCAAGCATCTTCAACACCATTGCAGGATAAGCACCACTCATGTCAGCGTTAAAAATCTTATGTGGGTCGTGTGTCGTCATCAGGTTATTGTTCCAGTAATTTTTGCCTGAATAGACCAATAATTCATGGGCTGTCTCGGTATCACCAAGCGCACTCGCGGGAAATGCGAGCTGAGATACGCCAAAAGCCATTGTTCCCCCGTCGGCATGTGTGTTGCGATAGGCGAGACGTTGTTGTATGGTGCGTCGGCAACCTTCACGAAGGTCTGCGTCAGCCATAATCTCCGGGTCATGAATATAGAAAAGGCCTAACAAATGTGAGGTATGACGATGTTTATGGTTATCTGACAAATCTTTCCACATCCATTCTCTCAGTTCGCCATCGCTGTTGAGCTGATAAGCCGGCATTTTTTCGAGCATACGTTTCCATTTATCGATCTTTACCGGGTCTATATCGACTATCTCACTCACTTGTATCAGGTTCCTCAATAATGACTTTGCGGCCATAACATCCATTGTTGCGTTTATACAGGCCTGACTTTTGGAATTACCGGGATGATTTTCGGGTGAATACGAGGGGTTAAAGATATATTTTCCGCCGGCATCTTCTTCAAGGAAGTCTTCGTAGAATAGTGCCGCCTCTTCCATGAACGGCAACGCACGGTTTATCAGGAAATCCTTGTCTAATGTGTACAGATAGTAATCATAGTAGAACATTGAATACCAAGCTGCTCCTGCGGTCCAGAATGTCATGGGCCATGTCGCGTCAAACTGATTGTCGTAGCCATGCAGACATATATGCGACGGAATGTGGATGCCACGGCAGTTGAAAAGAACGCGGGCATTGGTTTTGAATGCATCCATAAATCCCTCCAGCTTATCAAAAAGAGGGAGCATCAGCTCAGGGGTGGAGGCATCAAGATAGTGCGATACAGCTGTGGGGAGATTGCCGTTTGTAGTATAGTCACCCGACCACGCTGGTGTCATTGTGGCACCCCAGATGCCTTGAAGATTTGGCGGATTGACTCCCGTCGCACTGATGATATTATATCGTCCGGCATTAAAAAGAGTCTCAATAATAGCGGGGTCGTCAAAACCGCGAGCCAACAGTTCTTCTGAAAGAGGACAATTCTCAGAGCTTCCAACGGTCAGATTAAGTTTCACCCTACCCATGAGGTCGCCATGGATTTTGGCGTGAGCTGCAAGGTAATGGTCATAGCCGTCAGTCAAAGTTTCAAGGTCCTTCATAATCAGACTTGCGAGATTATCCTTCATGTCCTTTGATGGTTCTACACGGCCTATCAATGTGAGGCTCTCCGCATCCTTTATCACAAGTTTCCCATTCTCGACCGAAGATTTGCCTCCCTGCTGAATCACCCGTATGACACCTTCATAGCCTTCGTAGCCTCCCTTCCATGGATTCTTGTACCAAACCTTTATTGTCAGCCAATCCGGTGTGACGCTCTTTTTGACATCTTTGATGCCAAAATCATCATCTAATGCAAATTTCCTTTTGCGGACCTCATCATAGTTTGTCACCATTGATAAATCAAGAGTGGTGTTGATTTTTGATTTGTCAGAGCTGAACGTCATAAAGACGGCATTGTCGGCACGAGAGACAAAGGCACGACGCGACAGGCTGCCTCTCTTGTCTGTTCTATCCATGCTGATTTCGCCAGTGGCGAAATCCACGCCACGTGTATAACTCCTGACGGAATAAGGTTTGTCAGAAATGACAAGCTGAAAGGCGGGAACAGAAAGGTCTGACTGACGTTTCTTGCCAAATCCATCAGCATGAGAAATTTCTACCAGCCTCTGAGATGCATCTCTATAGCTGTCATCGAGCAACAGTTGGCGGAGCTCTTTCAGATGATTGCCCTGCGACGGAGGAATTAGAGGGTCATATATCGGCAGAAAGAGATTGGTATGATTGAACACTACGGTGTCATTATACGGATACCCGGCCACCATCACGCCCATGGTACCATTGCCGGAGATGAGATATTCTTCCCATTTGGTTGGCTGAAGTTTGCTCTTGAAGGCACACTCAGCATGAGAAAGTAGAACGGATAAAATCAGGATAATCGTTGATATTAGACTTTTCATTGTTCGATTTTTTTGAGCCAAAATTAGTGGTATATGATCAATGCCACCGGTCAGAAAAGCTTCTTAGACAGGCTGAAAATATCGCACAAATCAATAGTCCACCATTTTGACTGATTTTTACACTCCATTTTCATCATTGACCTACGGCTTGTTATGCCGATTTTTCTTATTTTTGTAGATATGTTTGAATCATCTAAAATACACATCTTGTCGATTATCATAAGAGCAATATGTCTTATAGGTTGTGTAATGCCGTTTCTGCCGGCTACCGCCCAACCGAGATGTATTGTCTCATCATATTATGATACCGGTGAAAATGAACCCTTCAACCATATACAAGGTATTCTTCAAGATAAAAATGGGATGATATGGATTACTTCGTGGGGTGGACTTTTCTATTTTGACGGTAAAGATTTTTCATCATCAACCGTTTCTTCTCCTGAGCCTGAAGAAGTCTCAGCCGGAATATATTCCCCACCATATGGTGAGAGGTGGCAATATGCCGATGATGTCAAAGATGTCGTGGTCACAGACCGTTTCGGTGTCAAGTGGCACATCAAATCTTCAGGCAAGATATTCACCATAAGTCCTGACGGTAGGGAGGTCGAGTACACAGAAAGACCCGAATTCAAAGGCTATCGAGGATGTTTCATAGACCGACAGAGCAATGTGTGGATTTTATGTTACAACGAGCTTCATAAACTTGTATTTTCAAGCTATCGGACAAATTATCTTACAGAGACAATCGGAGAGTCTGTCAGATGTATGTATAGTCTCAAGAACGGACAGCATTGGCTTTGTCAGCGCGACAGCAAGACTATACTGGTTTATGACAGAGACTGTAATTTTATAGGATATCTTGGCAAAGACGGAAAAATCACCGGAGATAAAACCTCGTTTGGCGCGGCAATATATTCTATGACAGAGACCAAAGACGGCACGATATGGCTCGGAAGCCGTAGAGATGGACTGTTCAGGCTTGTCCCGGACAAAGAAGGTTGCTTTACCGTAGATCATCTGAGTCAACATGACAGTTCAAGCCGTAATATCTATAGTATTGCAACGGACAGTAGAGGGCGTGTATGGCTTGCGATGTTTGATGGCGGTTTAGGGTGCGTAGAGAAAGATAGTGCATCAATAATGCATATAACAGGCTATGACAACAAGCGATTCTCAAGAGTGCGCAGCGTGGCAATACTCAATGATACACTTGCAATAGCATCATCGGGCGGATTGGTGATTGCCGATGTCTCATACAAAGATACAGACGAAATAACATTACAGTATCATAAGGCCGACGGCAGTGACAAGACCTCTCTGTCAGGCAATCTTCTGGATTATGTATATTTCGATTCTCGACATAGGCTGTGGGTATGTACCGAAAATGCGGGGCTAAACCTGTGCGTGTCATCGTCACTGCTTGACTCAAAGCTGTCATTCCGGCACTTTGGCAAAGGCAGCGGACTTCCATCGACATCCTACGGTATAACCGAACTGAACGGGAGTCTTGTCATGACAAGTATTCATTCATTGTCTCGTATATATTTTAATGACACGCTCAAAGGCATGGATATAATGCGGTTGGATAAGGATTATTTTGGCATAGAACTTAAATTTATAGAAATTCCGCCCGTATCAACAAATCAACGAAAATGGATTGTTGCCACGCAAACAGGAGCGCTGCTTTTAGACTTGGAAGAACCGACTGACAAACCGTCCGACTCAAAAATCGTAATAACATCTTTAACAGCAGGTTCAAAATCATTTGAATATGGCAATATTCCCTATATAATTGACATTTCGCCAAATGAAAGGTCTGTGAAAATAGGATTTGCCGCACTCGACTATCGCAATCCACAAGACATCAGATATTGGTATAGAATCGTGGACACAGATCAACCGGCCATAGCTTTGGGCCATGAAAATTCAATTTCATTAACCGACCTACTGCCAGGCATACATGATATAGAAATTACTTGTGCCGGTAATCCGGTAAATGAGCGGGACAGAAACTCAGTCCGTATCAGTCTGAACATTCAACCCAAATTCACAGAGACACTATGGTTCAAATTTATTTTGATTATCTTGACAACCACAGTGCTTGCTGCAATAATACTGACATGGTCATACGCAAGCCGAATGAAGAAAAAACATGCAGAGGTCACAAAAGCATATCTTTCTCTTATCGGCAAGAAGAATCTTGCACAAGATATGGCTGTCAATGTTGACATAGGCCGTCGAGAAGACGAATTTGTCAGAAAACTAACCGCATATATTTCAGACAAAATCTCTGATTCAGACCTCAAGGTAGAAAATATGGCAGAACACATGGCAATGAGCACATCCACACTGACTCGGCTTACTAAGTCAACAATGGGAATAACCCCAGGAGAATTTCTATCAAAAGCCCGAATCAGAAAGGCGAAGATGCATCTGAAGACCGACCCCGGTCTTCAGATTGCAGAGATTGCGCAACTGTGTGGATATTCCGATCCCAAATATTTCAGCCGCTGTTTCAAAGCCGAGACTGGTATGTCGCCAAGCCAATATCGGAATAATCATTAACTAAATCTAATGCTTATCGATAGGTCATATAATGCCACGGAAAGATTTTGAGAATTTCTTTCCGTGGCATATTTTGGATTAGGGATTGGTGGGAGAATAGTTTACAAAAGTGGTGTCGGCTTGGGTTCTATGCTCCTGATGTCGGATTAGCGACCTCATGCTGTCAACTTCGTTGGGCTTGCCGTGGAGCATAAGGCGTTCACGGTGCATTACCACATTCATGTCGCGGTTAAGTCCACGCTCGTAACGGTAGAGCCATTCCACATCTTTTAACTTTGAGTTTTCGTTGAGCTGATAGAAGAATCCATAGCCGAATCCTCCGGCGGCGATAAGTAGAACAGCAAAGATGGCATAGACCCAATGTGGGGTAGCACGCCACCATTGCCCCCAAATTATCGACTGGGCTTTGTAGCGCATGTCGTTCACCA
>CAMXAZ010000001.1 GCA_947179295.1 uncultured Muribaculaceae bacterium | reverse complement strand
CCCGAGATTACAAATCACGTGCTCTGGCCAACTGAGCTAAAGAGGCAACAAGTTAATTGTGCGCTGCTTTTGGAGGAGCGTTTCCTTTCAAAAGCGATGCAAAATTAGTGCAAATATTTTTACCGTGCAAATTTTTTCACATCTTTTTCACAAGAAAATTTCAACTTTTTCGCAGCGAAAAGCGCACAATCACCATTATAACATTAATACACAACCAATTAACGGCAGTGATTTTTTATCCACTCATAGTGGGCTTTTTCTGTCTGCGGAGTGGTCCAGTGTTCATTGATCGGTGTAAGATGCGCTTCCTTGGGGGTAGAGACGGCGTTGAACACTTCGTAGCTCGTGGTCGGCGGGCAGGTGTTGTCATTGAATCCCCAGGTCATTCTGACCGGACATGCCAGATGGCGCGCGAAGTTCACCACGTCGTAATATTCCAGCGTGCGGATCTTCTCAGGAGTGGCGGCCTGCGGATCTTTGCGGAAATGATGGGGATATCCGCCGGTCTTGTCGCCGAGATAACCGGTCATATCGGAGAGCGCCGGATGATTCGCCACACAGCCGTTGACTCTTTCGTCAAGCATCGCGGTGGTGATGGCCAGCGCTCCGCCCTGCGAGCCTCCCTGTGTAAAGAGGTTTTTGCCGTCCCATTCAGGAAGCGATGTCAGCAGATCGAGGAAGCGGCGGCATCCAAGATAGACATCCTTCATATAATACTCGTCAGGGTTCTCAAGGCCGAATTTAAGATAATCGCCCTTAACCTTGCGCTCGGCGGCAAATTCCGCCTCGCTCAGTTCAGGATGCAGACCGTGGATTTCGATTTCCAGTCTGATCATACCACCTTCTCCATAGTAGCGGTGGGCCATCGGGTCTTTGATTGTCTTCACTCCGGCTCCCGGAGGGGTCAGCACGGCAGGATATTTGCCTCCGCCTTTCGGGATGAAGAGATAGCCGTACATGGCACGGCCACTGTCATTGAGCTGGAGGCGCACCAGGCGACAGGTCATTTTGTCGGTAGAGTATTTCTCCACCGGCTCGGAAGTATATTTCAGGGGATATTTCTTGTCTTCGGCCACGGCTTTTTTCCAGAATTCGGCAAAGTCGGCCGGTTCCTTGACAAAGGGCTGAAGTTTTTCAGGCGAGAAGCCCACTTTGACGTGGTGAGAGAATTTATGTCCGCCAACCACGGCTTCAAGCCTCAGATCGCGGAAACCGGGCTTGTCCATAGTTCCGATATTGAGCACTCCCCGGCCATTGCTGTCAAGCACAAGGCTGCCGTCGGTATCAGCCTGGAGCATATCGGGACCGATGGAATAGTTTACGGTCATTTCCGAGGCAGGCACACCGTAACGGTAAAGCTCGATGGAGATCCTGGCGCTGTCGCCGGTCTCATAAAGCCAGTCGGGATGATCGGGGTTGGTGACCCACAGCATATCGCTGCGCGAAGGGTAGTTTTCTGCTCTCATACCGGAGGCAAGAGAGGCGCCTAATATAATTAAGGTGGTAAGGCGGGAAAGTTTCATGGTAAATCCGGTGTCAAGTTTCTTATTTTATAAATATGTAGCAAAATTAGCGATTTTCCTCAAAATGGCGTAATTTTGCCCTTAGAATATAATCCTTACATGAAACGACAACTCATACTCGCCGCATTGTGCTGCGCCGCCGCAGGCGCCACCGTAGCCCAGGTCAACAGCCCTGACGCAGGAGGTTACCTCGAAAGAGGCATCCTCATGTTTGACGACCGCAACTATGAAGGCTGCATAGACCAGCTCGCCAGAATCCATAGCCTCAGCCCCACCCCGGAGCAGGCCGAACGTGCCCTGTATTATCTCGGACTGGCTTCCCAGGGACTCGGAGATGACGAAGCACTCGCATTGTTCCGGAAATTTCTTGCCGACTATCCCGTCTCGCCGCTCAGAGCCGACGTGATGATGTCTGTGGGCGACTACTGGTTCAACCGCGGCAGCTATGCCGAAGCACTGCAGGAATATGCCCAGGTCAACCCTCTCGCACTCACCGGCAACCGCTGCGACGACATGAGTTACCGCACCGCCTATTCCTACATGATGCTCGGCGAATATGCCACGGCGGCCAGCCAGTTCCGCACTCTCCAGAGTTCGGAGGAATACGGCAATGTGGCCCGTTTCTATCTCGGCTACATAGCCTACGTCAACAAAGACTACACTCTGGCGCTGCAATATTTCCGCAACGTCGACACCTCGCGCGAGCCGGGCAACGCGGCGCCCTATTATGAAGCGCAGATCGCATTCGCGCAGGGCGACTTCAACCGCTCGCTTGACATCTCGCGCCGCCTTCTGGCCTCCGGAACTGTGCCGGCATTCACGGCTGAATGCAACCGCCTTGCCGGCGAATCGCTCTACAATCTCGGCGATGAGAGCGAAGCACTCCCCTATCTCTGGAAATACTGCGCCGAAGCATCTGACCCGCAGCCTTCGGCATTCTACATACTCGGTGTGAGCGAATACCGGCGCGGCGACTACGATGCAGCCATCAAACTGCTCCAGCAGTCCATCGGAACCCACTCGGCTATGGAACAGAGCGCCTACCTCTTCCTCGGACAGGCCTATCTCAAGCGCGGCGACAACAATTCGGCCCTGATGGCTTTTGAAAACGCCTACCGCGTGGACTACGACCGCGAAGTGCGCGAAACCGCCTTCTACAACTACGCAGTGGCCCGCATGGACGGCGGACGTGTGCCCTTCGGCAACTCCGTGGCCCTGCTTGAAAACTTCCTTCAGGAATATCCAAACTCGACCTACAGCGCCGACGTGCAGCGCTACATCGTCAACGGCTACATGTCAGACAACGACTACGAAAGCGCCCTTGCCGCACTCGACAAAATTCCGAATCCCTCGGCCGAGCTCATCCAGGCCAAACAGAGAGTGCTGCTTGTGCTCGGATCGCGGGAATACACCTCCGGAAAAATCTCCCAGGCCATAAGCCATCTCACCCAGGCGCGCCGCCTCGCCTCTGACAATCCGTCAATCCGCCGCCAGTGCGACCTCTGGCTGGGTGACTGCTATTACACTCGCGGCAACTACGATGAAGCCGCCTCAAGCTACCGCTCGTTCATAGCATCGGCACCGAAATCCGACTCCCGCAACCGCGCCATAGCCTATTACGACCTCGGCTACACCCGCTTCTGCCAGGAGCGCTACTCCGACGCGCTGACCGACTTCCGCGATGCCGTCTCAGTGATGCAGTCAGCGCCTGCCGACCTCTCGCGCTCGCTCCTCGCCGACTGCTACAACCGCATAGCCGACTGCCACTACTATCAGACCGACTTCACCTCTGCCGCCGAGGCCTACAACAAAGCCTATGACCTCAACCCCTCGTCAGGTGACTACGCACTCTATCAGCTGGCCATCATGAAAGGTCTCCGCAAAGACCACGCCGGCAAGATCGAAAGCATCGACGCTCTGGCCGAACACTTCCCCTCATCGGGGCTCATACCCAACGCCCTGCTCGAAAAAGCCGAAAGCCAGTCGGCACTCGGCCAGACCGACCAGGCCATAGCCACCTACCGCCGCCTCGTGCAGCAATATCCCAACACCGCCCCCGGCCGCAACGGCTATCTGCAGCTCGCCATCACCTACATCAACCGCGGCGAACGCAGCCAGGGCATCGAGACCTACAAGAAAGTCATCTACACCTTCCCCTCAAGCGAGGAAGCGCGCATCGCGGCCGACGACCTCAAGCAGCTCTATGCCGCCGACGGCCGTCTGCAGGACTTTGTGGCATTCATCAACTCCGTGCCCAACGCACCGCGCTACGAAGCCTCCGAGCTTGAAAAACTCGCATTCCAGGCCGCCGAAAACGACTATGCCAACTCCGGCGCCACCTCCAAACTCTCGGCCTACATAGCCGACTACCCCCAGGGTGCCGACCGCGCCCAGGCCCTCTACTATCTCGCCGATGCCGCCTGGAACGAAGGCAAACCGGCCGAAGCCCAGGGCTATGCCATGCAGGTGATCCAGACCCATCCCGACTCCGAAGTGGCCGAAGACGCGATGCTCATCAAAGCCGCAGCCGAAAGTTCGCTCGGCAAGACCGAGATAGCCTACTCTACCTATCAGCAGCTCGAAGGTCGTGCCTCAGGCTCCAACATGCTGCGCGAGGCCCGCATCGGACTGATGCGCACAGCTGCCGACCTCGGCAAGTATGCCGAAGTGGTCAACACCGCCGACAAACTTCTCGCATCGACAGCCGCCAACTCGCCGGCCGATCTCAACGAAATCAGATTCATGCGCGGAATGGCCAACAACAGCCTTGGCAACTACGACAAGGCCTATGAAGACTGGTCGGAACTCGCCGCCAACCCCTCAGACATCTTCGGCGCCAAGAGCGCCTACTACATGGGCAACTCCCAGCTCGAACGCGGCCTCGTCAAAGGCGCGAAAGCGACAGCCGAAAAGCTCATCGACTCCGACACCCCTCACCAGTACTGGCTTGCCCGCGGATTCATCCTCTACAGCGACATCCTGCGCAAAGAAGGCAAAAAATTCGAGGCAGACGAATATCTGAAATCACTGAAAAGCAACTATCCCGGCACCGAGGCCGACATCTTCCAGATGATCGACTCCCGCCTCTGAACCTGACAGCCGGAAGCAGCCACGAACCATCCCCCCCTTCACCACCCCATTCATTTCAGACTCAAAGCAACAATGAATACAAGATCAACCATATTTTCACTCTGCCTCGCACTCGGCGCCCCGCTCTTCGGCCAGGGACTCCACAAGGAAATCAACGTAGAGCAGGAGATAGTCCCGGTCAAGCGCGACGCGGCCCGCATCACCATACTCCCCACCCTCCAGCTGCCTGCCGTCAGCAAACCGCAGCTGGCATTCAGCAACCGCGTGGTCACCACCCGTGTGCCCAACGCCATCTCTACTCTTGAGCCTGTGGCCTATGGCGAAAACCTCTTCTCGTCGCCCTACCGCGGCTATGTGGCCCTCGGCCTCGGCGCTCCGCTCTTCAACGCAGCCTTCTCGGCCGGCTACCGCATTCTCGACACCGACCGCACCCGCCTGAGCGCCTGGGGGCAGTATGACGGCGACGTCTACACCCAAAAAACCGATGAGCGCAAGGAATACTGGCGTGACCACAGCGCATCACTCGGCTTAGACCTCCACCAGGCCATCGGAAGCAAATCGTTTCTCAACGCCGGCGCAGACTATACCTACGGCTACCACACCATCCCCTCAGCCTGGGACTCATTCTCGCAAAGCATCAGCCGTTTCAACCTCTCGGCCCTTTACACCTCGCGCGCCCAGGGTCTCGACTGGACCGCAGCCCTCCGCTACCGCCATTTCGGTTTCTACAACTCAAATGCGCCGCAGAGGCTTCACTTCATTTCATCTGTTCCTGACACAGACTTCCCCATCCACATCTTCACTCCCGGCCAGACCGGCGCGGCAGACTCACCCGCACCCGGCCAGACCGAAGTCTACGCCGTGCCGGGCGAATCGCCCGTGCGCCAGAACCTCTTCGGAGCATCGCTAACCGGCAAGCTCTCGTTCGGCGACAACACATCGCTCGGACTTGACGCTGACGCAGACTTCCTGCACACCGGCAGCCATCTGACTCCCCGCTACCCCTATCTCTCCTACGGAGACTACTCGGCCAAAAGCGGCTCGACAGTCGGCCTGATAGCCCTGACCCCCCATCTCGACTACTCGTCGGCCACGGTCAAAGCCCGCATCGGCGCGCAGCTTGATGTCAGCATCAACAACGGTCGCGTGTTCCACATAGCCCCCGAAGCCTCACTGGCCTGGACACCCTCGCAGCTCGTGGGCTTCGAAGTGAAAGCCCACGGCGGCTCCGACCTCAACCAGCTCTCGTCGCTCTATGACGTGACCCCTTACCTCAACTCATCGATGGCCTACTCTCAGTCTCATATCCCCTACGCTCTTGACGGGCGCGTGACCGTAGGCCCCTTCTTCGGCGCCTATCTCGAATTTTTCGGAGGATATGCCAAGGCAAATGACTGGCTCATGCCCGTGACAGCCGACAGCTATCTCGGAGGTGCAGTCTTTGACCGCGTCGATCTCTCGGCCTGGCATGTCGGAGCCGCCGTCGGCTACGACTACCGCAAGCTGCTCTCGGCCCGCATCAGCTACGAGACAGCCCCCAATGACTATGACCACAGTTTCTATGAATGGCGCGACCGTGCCCGCCACGTAGTCAACGCCGAGCTCAAACTCCGCCCCCTCACACCCCTGCAGATCACCCTCGGCTGGCAGTTCCGCGCCGGACGCCGCTGCTACGGCATGACCGACAATCTCTCTGGCACAAACGGAGATCTGCAGATCTACGCGCCTCAGGCCCGGTCGCTCGGCTGCGTGTCAGAACTCTCGCTCGGAGCATCCTATGCCGCCACTGACGCCCTCACCATCTTCGCCAATGGCGAAAATCTGCTCAACCGCCGCTACTACCGCATAGGCGACCGCTACTCGCAGGGCATCCGCTTCATGATCGGCGCATCGCTCAAATTCTAATCACACAATTCCAAACAAATATCAAATTCCCATGAAAAAAATCGCAATGACACTGTTGGCGCTTCTCGCTTGCGCCACATCAGGAGTCAAAGCCCAGTACAGCACCTATTATAAAGATCTGCCGGTAGAAATCCGTCAGGTAGAACCTTTCGCCATAGCCGAACGCAGCGTGAACCTCGCCGAACGCGGAGCCACCGGTGACGGAGCCACACTCAACACCGATATAATACAGAAAGCCATCGACGAACTCTCGCAGGCCGGAGGCGGCCATCTCATAATCCCCCAGGGTGTATGGCTTACCGGCCCGATCGAGCTCAAGAGCGGTGTGGACCTCCATCTGGAGCGCAACGCCATACTTTATTTCTCGCCTGACAAGGCCCTCTACATCGACTCCAATCCCAAGGCATCGCGTGTACGCGCCTGCATCAGCGCCAACCGCTGCCGCAACATCAGCATCACCGGACTCGGCACCCTCGACGGCAACGGCGCGCAGTGGCGCCCGGTGAAACGCATGAAAGTTAGCGATGTGGAGTGGAAACGCTTCCGCAAAATGGGCGGCGTTGAACGCCAGAACGGCTCGCTCTGGTATCCCTGGGAACTGAAATCAGGCTATCCTGACGTGGCAGACACTCCTGAGAAACAGGAGAAAAAGCGCAACGACCTCTTCCGCATCAACAACTGCGAGAACGTGCTGCTCTCAGGAGTCACCTTCCAGAACGCCCCGAAATTCCACGTCCACCCCTTCAACAGCCGCAACATTATTCTTGACGGCATCACCGTCCGCTGCCCCTGGAACGCCCAGAACGGCGATGCGATAGACCTCAGCGACTGCCACCAGGCTCTCGTGGTCAACTGCACTGTAGACGCCGGCGATGACGGCCTCTGCATGAAAAGCGGCGAATACAAACCCAATGCGCTCGTCAACGGCTGTGAAGATATTCTTCTGCAAGACAACACCGTCTACCATGCCCACGGCGGATTCGTGATCGGCAGCGAAGACATCTGCGGCATGAAACGAATAGTGGTGCGCAACTCCACTTTCTCCGGCACCGACACCGGCCTGCGTTTCAAAAGCGCGGTGGGCCGCGGGGGCAAGACCGAAGACATCTACATCAGCGGCATCATGATGGCCGACATCCAGGCCGAAGCCATAATCTTTGAATGCAACTACGCCGACCGCCCCGCCGGATCGAAGGACAGCGACATAGCAAGACCACAGGAAATGGTGAAGGTTCCCGAATTCACTGGCATCCATATCTCCGACGTGGTCTGCCGAGGCACCGCCACCGCCATAGCCGCAAGCGGAATAGCCGGCCTCAACTGCGTTCATGACATCACGGTAGAAAACTCCACCTTTATATATACAGCCAAGGCGACTGAAATCGACAGCGCGACAGCATCGGTGACTACCAAAAATGTAAAATTCATCAAAGACAAGAAGTAAGAGACCATCAGTAGGCCGGCAACCGTTCTACGGCCGCCTCACGACACCTCATAGCCGGACAGTACACAGCAGTGTGCTGTCTGGCTTTTTTATCCATTCACTTTTTTATTCATTAAATTCATCATTTTTTATTACTATTTATCATATTTTTCTTTATATTTGCAACCGAGGCTTAAAAATTTAAAATGTGTTTTGTAACACTACCAACTTCATTTTTCAAAATCAATCAATTCCATGAGAAAACTGTATCGCTCAATCGTCGGAAGCCTGTTCTCGATAGGGCTATCCATGTCAGCCACCGCAGCCGTCCCGCAGCAAACCGCCCCGATGCCTGACAAGTATCAGGCCGGAAGCCAGTATCTGGCCTATCCTCGTCCGGCCTACGGTCTGCCGGAACTGACAAAGGCACCCAAAGGTTATGTTCCATTCCACATGGAGCACTACGGCCGCCACGGAAGCCGATGGCTCCTGAAAGATGACTCCTATGACCGTCCTGTTGCAAATCTTGAAAAAGCCGCAGCCTACGGCAAACTGACCCCCCGCGGCGAACTCCTGCTCAAGCAGCTCAAAGAAATCCAGGCTGCCTCCAAGGGGCGCGTGGGAGAACTGACCCCGCTTGGCCACCGCCAGCATCGTGAGATAGCCCGACGGATGACCGAGAACTTCCCTGAAATCTTCGTGCCCGGCACACACGTTGATGCGAAATCAACCGTGATAATCCGCTGCATACTCTCAATGGCCAATGAAATAGCCGAGTTGCAGAAGATCTGCCCCGAACTCATAGTGACATGCGACGCTTCACGCACCACCCAGAAAATTCTTGCTTATAACAGCACCGACTCCGTAGCAAAGAAACTCGGACGCGAGGCCGAGAAGCTCTACGGCGATCCGTTCGAAGAACGCCACTCAGACCACTCGGCGTTCATCGCAAAAATATTCAATGATCCGAAATTCGTGGCCGACAGTCTCAATGAGAAAAAAATATTCGGAGACGTGTTTGACATCACCGTCAACACCCAGAGCCACGATGACCAGCCCGACCTCTACGATCTCTTCACCGCCGACGAGCTCCATAACGAATGGCTGGCCCACAACGCCTCATGGTACCTCACTGCCGGAAACACCTCGCTGACCAACGGCCGCGTACCCTACAACCAGCGGGTGCTCCTGCGCAACTTCATCGAATCGGCCGACACCGCGATGGTATCGCCGCGTCTGAGCGCCAACCTGCGCTTCGGCCATGAATCTATAGTGCTTCCGCTGACCATACTGATGGAGCTCAACAACAGCGCCGTCGATCTCACCGATCTCGACTCGCTTGCATCACAGTGGCGCAACTACGAGATCTTCCCGATGGGCAGCAACATACAGATGATCTTCTACCGTCCCGCAAAGAATCCGAAATTCAACGCTGACGAGGTTCTGGTCAAAGTGCTGCTCAACGAAGCCGAAGCCACACTCCCGGTCAAAGCCGTCAGCGGCCCATATTACAGATGGAAAGACCTGCGAGACCACTACATGAAGAAACTTGACGGTTTCTCAACCAGATTCACAGAATAAATCCCTTAGTTATCACACAATCAATCATTCACATTATGGCAGAACAAACTTTGACAACCATTAACAAATCAGGGGGGATAAAATATTTTACCCGCGCCCTGCTTTTTGTTTTGTTCGCGCTCTGGACAGTCAGCTCATCAGCGCAGCTACATAACATTTCCGGCACCGTGACAGATGAAGGCGGTGAGCCCATGCCCGGAGTGTCAGTGATAATCAAGGGAACCAACAAAGGCACCTCCACTGACATTGACGGCAACTATGCAGTCAAAGCCGACAGAGGCGCCACACTCGAATTCTCCTACATCGGCTACACCACCCAGACCGTCACTGTGGGCAGCCAGACCGTCATCAACATCGTCCTGAAGGAAGACATCAAGGCTTTGGACGAAGTCGTTGTCGTGGCCTACGGTACTCAGAAAAAATCTTCGATCACCGGCGCCATCTCGCAGGTGACAAGTGCCGACATAGCCAACCGCCCCGTGTCAAGCGTGACCTCAGCCCTTGAAGGCGCTTCATCAGGTATCAACGTGACCGGTGCCATAGGCCAGCCCGGCACATCGTCGACAATCAGCATCCGCGGTGTCGGTACCGTTACCGGCAGCAACTCGCCGCTCATCGTGCTTGACGGCGTGCCCTTCGACGGCAATATGACAGACATCGCTCCTGACGATATCGAGTCGATCTCCGTACTGAAAGACGCAGCATCCTGCGCCCTCTACGGCAACCGCGCTTCAAACGGTGTCATCCTCCTCACCACCAAGAAATCAAAATCCAACAAACCGACTTTCACCTTCAAGACCTCACAGGGTTGGTTTGAACGCGGCCAATCGGAGTACGACCGTGTCAATCCCTACCAGTTCATGGAAGTGGAATATGCCAACCTCTATAACGGACAGATCAGCTCCAAAAATCTTGACCGTAACAACCCCGCCGACATGGCAACAGCCCGCCAGTATGTTATAGACCAGCTTGTTCCAAGACGCACCATCATCAACATATTTGATACTCCAGTCTCCGACATGTTCGATGCCAACGGCAAGATGAATCCCGACGTACGCATGAACCCGCTCTATGCCGAAGACCTCGACTGGTATGACCAGAGCATCCGCAAAGGCTACCGAGCCGAATATTCTTTTGCCGGTGCAGGTGCCACCGAGCGCAGCGATTACTACTTCTCTGTAAACTATCTTGACGAGAACGGCTATACCAAGGATTCCGGCTTCGAACGTCTTACCGGTCGCGCCTCCATCAACATCAAGCCTGCCAAATGGTTCAAGACAGGCCTCCAGATCAACGCCTCCCATCAGAAGACAAACGACTCAGCCGGCCGTGACGGCGACTCCAACTCCTCGTCTACCACCAACCCCTTCTACTTCTACCGCGTCATAGCTCCTATCTATCCCGTACATCTCCACGATGTAAATACCGGAGAGTATATCCTTGATGTTGACGGCAACCGTCAGTATGACCCCGGCTATTATCAGGCTGTGGGAGCCGATGGTCTTCCCTACGAACAGTCGACCCGCGACCAGCTCAGTGCCAACCACTCCATTTGGGAATCGGAGATGAACCACGACCGCCGTGTCCGCAATACTTCAAACTCGACAGCCTACGCCGACTTCATCCTCCCCTACGGATTCACCTTTACTCTCAAAGGCAACCTCTCCACACGCAACAGCGAGCTTTCAAGCTATGGTTCGGCAGTCATCGGCGGTTCCGCCAAAGGCACCAATGGTAAGCTTTCGAAAACCATCTACAACTACAAGACCTGGACCTTCCAACAGCAGATCAACTGGAACCACACCTACGGCAAACACTTCATCAACGTACTTCTCGGACACGAGAACTATTCATATAAAAGTGACTACACATACACCCGCGCTCAAGGCGTAAAGATCGAAGGACTCCAGGCCCTCGTCAACTTCACCACTCCGACCGATGCCACAGGTTATGCCGACCGCTACCGCACCGAGTCTTATCTCGGCCGTGTACAGTACTCATTCGATGACCGCTACAATATCGAAGCTTCATTCCGGCGCGACGGTTCCAGCCGCTTCTCCTCTAAATCCCGCTGGGGTAACTTCGGATCTGTCGGCGCCAACTGGCTTTTCACAGCAGAAGATTTCATGAAAGACCAGACCTGGATCACCAACGGTAAACTCCGCGCCAACTGGGGCCAGGTCGGCAACGACGCCGGTTCAGACTATTATGCTTACTACCGATTTTTGGACTCAGACATCAAGGGAGGCGAAGCCGCATATGTCATGTCGCAGATCGCCAATCCCGACCTCTTCTGGGAAACCGGTGAATCATGGGGCATCGGTCTTGAAGCTCGTCTTTTCAACCGTTGGAATCTCAGCGTAGAATACTACGACAAGCGAAACAAAGACCTCCTCTTCAACGTGAACAACCCCATTTCGGGAGGTGGCACAAGTTTTGACAAATCCGAGAGCGTAATCACCAAAAACTTCGGATCAATCTCCAACCGCGGCTTCGAAATCAACACGGATATCGACATTTTCACCAACCGAGACTGGACCGTCAATCTCGCCGCCAACCTTACAACCCTTAAGAACAAGGTGACATCCATGCCTGGCCAGTACAAGAAAGATGGTCTGCTCTCCGGTTCTCAGAAAATCATGGAAGGCCGCAGCCGCTACGAATGGTTCACATATCACTGGGCCGGTGTCGACATGATGGATGGCATGAGCCTTTATGATGCAAACCTTGATGACTACCACATAGTAGCACCCGACGGAAGCATCATAGGCGGATCATACGCAGACGGTCAGCTGATGTCAACTCCGCTCAGCGCCAAAGACTATAAATGTATCGATGGAAAATATTATGTGAATACCACCACCTATGCCAAGAGAGATTTCCGCGGCAAAGCCCTGCCTGATGTATATGGCTCCTTCACAGCCAATGTATCGTGGAAAAACTTCAGCCTCTCGACTATGATGACCTACTCTGTCGGCGGTAAAATTCTCGACTCCGGATATTCTTCACTTATGGATCTTTCGTCAAGCTATGTCCGCAACTACCACAAGGATATTCTCAATTCATGGAACGGAGTTCCCGAAGGCATGACCGAAACATCGCCTGACCGCATCAACCGCTCGATCAATCCGGTCATCGACATGACCCAGACTTACAATAACTCCACCTCTGATCGTTTCCTCATCAGCCGCAACTACGTCTGTCTGAAGAATATCAATTTCGCCTACTCACTCCCGAAATCCATCCTTAGACCGCTCACTCTCACATCGGCACGTCTTTACTTCTCAGCCGAGAACGTAGTGACCAGCACCAAACGCAAGGGCCTTGCTGCAACCCAGCGACTCAGCGGCTACGTCTACAACCAGATGCCCCCCGCACGTGTCTATACATTCGGTCTCAACGTTTCATTCTAACATCTCAATCATCCGCAATTATGAAAAAATCAATTATAGCACTCTGCGCGATCGGTTCTTTCGCCCTTGCAAGCTGTTCTGACGATTATCTGGACCTTTCCTCAGAGGATCAGGTGACAGCGCCTGTCGTTTTCTCAAATATGACGATGCTCGACGGTGCCGTCAATGGTCTTAGCCTCATTATGAGCAATTCTTACAGTTCTTCCGGCTTCGGCCGTCAAGGCTACAACGGTGAGGCCACCATATCTCTTTGGTACGGTGATTACAGAAGTTCTGACGCTCAATATAGCAACGGGACAAGCTATATCGACATCATCAACTCCAACTCCAATGAACTTGGCACAACCGGCGCGACATATTACCCCTGGTATTATTATTATAAGCTCATATGTAATGCCAACTCGATAATTCTCCATGCCGATGAAGCCCAGGGAACAGATGATGAACGCAATTTCTTTGTAGCACAAGCACTCGTCTACCGTGCACATGCCTACACGCAGCTTGTAGCTCTCTACTCCAAACGCTGGGTCGATTCCCGTAATGGCGAAAGCCGCGGTGTTCCCCTCCGTCTCGACGAAACCATCGGTGACATAGCCTGCTCTTCACTCGGTGATGTCTACAATCAGATCTACGCCGACCTTGACGAAGCCCTCAGCCTCTTCGAACAGTCAACACTCACCCGTGGCAACAAACTCTGGCGCACTGACGCATCGATTGCCCACGGAGTCTACTCCCGCGCAGCTCTTGCCAAGCAGGACTGGGCCACCGCGGCAGATCATGCCGAAAAAGCCCGCAAAGGCTACCAGCTTATGACCTCCGAAGACTATTGGGCAGGCTTCAACACTGCAAACAAGGAATGGATGTGGGAAACCTACACTGACGCCATCGAAAACCTCGGTGTCTACGGATTCTTCGCCTATGTCGGAGCCAACACCGGTTCGTCAAAAGGCTATAAGAATATCGGTTCCATTGACAAGGGCCTGGTTGAGCAGATTCCGGCCTCAGACTCCCGTCTGGGTCTCTACATGATCCCTGAACCCGGCGAATCAGGCTGGTCAACCTCAGATTCAGGCCGCGCGACCAAAGGCGATTTCTACACCCGCGTGAAGCAGCAATTCGCTGACCGCATTGCCCAAAAGGACACCTATATATATGCATATATGTGCACGAAGTTCCAGAAGATCGACGACCGCTCGATTGGCTGTGTTCCCATCATGCGCGCTGCCGAAATGATCTACAACGAAGCCGAGGCCCTCTGTATGCTCGGAGGCAATGAGACCAAAGTGCGCAGCCTCCTTGAAGAAGCCGTGCGCCCCTATCAGCCCGGCTACAGCTGCACACTCTCAGGCGACGCCCTCCTTGAAGAAGTGAAACTCTACAAGCGCTTCGACCTCTGGGGCGAGGGACGCCACTTCTTCGACCAGAAGCGCTGGAACGTTGACATGGTAAGAAAAAGCTGGAGCGAAGGAGGCAACTGGCATCCGACCCTCGCCGGCTCCGGATCTACAGGCGGATCATACAGCCGCACCGGAAAGAACAACTGGTGTATCTGCATCCCCAACAAGGAGACCGACTACAATAAGCTGATCAACTACAACATCGAGCCTGAAAACTGGACCAAAGACTCTCCCCAGCAGTAAAAGAATGTCTGAAATCAGCTGCTGACGCAAGTGTCAGCCAGCCTCAGGGGAGGTCTGACAGGCTGAATCCCAAACATATCCCATCCGGCCGAAACGCCGGATGGGATTTTTAATTTTCCTGAATTTCAGACAAAATTCATTTATACTTCCACATTTCTCCTCAGAGATTGCAAATAATTTGACATTAATTTCGTACTTTTGCAGACATTTTATTATTTTTCAAAAAGTATTTATTTATAGCAGTTAGATGAACAATGATCAGATAAAGGTGATCTTTGCCGAAGAAGAGCATACAAAATATGCCGAGCAGATTGTCACCCTAATCTATGAATCAGCCCTTCAGCGCGGCACCGGTATAGCCCGCCGCACACCTGAATATATCGCACAGAAGATACGTTCGGGGAAGGCTGTCGTCGCTCTCTGTGATGACCGTCTCATCGGCTTCAGTTACATTGAGAGCTGGGAACATGGTGATTATGTGGCCACATCAGGCCTTATCGTCGATCCGGAATTCCGACGATTGGGGCTCGCAGCACGAATCAAGGCCAAGACATTCGAACTTGCCCGCCTCCGCTTCCCGTTCGCCAAACTGTTCAGTATCACCACTTCTCTGCCGGTGATGAAGTTAAATTCACAGATGGGCTACAAGCCCGTCACCTTCTCGGAACTTACTGACGACGAGGAATTTTGGGCCGGATGCAAGGGCTGTGTCAATTTTGACATACTCCAGCGCAACAACCGCCGCATGTGTCTCTGCACTGGTATGCTCTATGACCCCAAAGCCAAGCTCGAACGGCCTTCCAAGCGAGCCCCCTACGTAATGTGGCTGCACAACCGCGTCAAAAAGTTGCTCCACCTTAAATAATTTCCTCCGCGCGGGAGCCTGTAGTCCCCCATCTCCCCTCTCCGGCTCTTCCCGGCCGACAATACTCTAATTTAACAACATCATCCCCCCTAATCCAATAGATTCAATATTATGGAAAAGAAGAAAAAAGTGGTTTTAGCCTTCAGTGGCGGCCTCGACACATCATTCGCTGCAAAATATCTCTCAGAAGACCTCGGTTATGAAGTGCACACCGCAATCGCCAACACCGGCGGATTCTCTGACGAGGAACTGAAGACCATCGAAGAAAAAGCTCTGCGCCTGGGCGCCGCATCTCATGCCTCGCTTGACGTCACCGGCGACTACTATGACAAGAGCATCAGATATATGATAGCAGGCAACGTACTGCGCAACGGCACCTATCCCATCAGCGTGTCGTCAGAACGCATCTTCCAGGCTATCGCTATCATCGAATATGCCAAGAAGATCGGAGCCGACGCCGTGGCCCACGGCTCGACCGGTGCCGGAAACGACCAGGTGCGTTTCGACCTCACATTCCAGATCCTCGCTCCCGAAATCGAAATCATCACTCCTACCCGCGACATGACTCTCACCCGCGAGTATGAGATCGACTATCTGAAGAAACACGGCATCGAGGCCGACTTCAAGAAGATGGAATACTCCATCAACAAGGGCCTCTGGGGCACCAGCATCGGCGGCAAAGAGACTCTCCACTCAGAGCAGACTCTCCCCGAAAGCGCATATCCCAGCCAGATCACCGAAAAAGGCGAGGAACACATGACCATCACCTTTGAAAAGGGTGAAATCTCGGCTGTCAACGGCAAGCCTTACGCCGACAAGATCGAAGCCATCCGCGAAGTGGAACGCCTCGGCGCCCGCTACGGCATAGGACGCGACATGCACATCGGCGACACCATCATCGGCATCAAAGGCCGCGTTGGCTTCGAAGCCGCAGGTCCGATCCTGATCATCGCCGCCCACAAGATGCTCGAAAAGCACACCCTGACCAAGTGGCAGCAGTACTGGAAAGACCAGATCGGCACATGGTACGGCATGTTCCTCCACGAGTCGCAGTATCTCGAACCCGTCATGCGTGACATGGAGGCCTTCCTTGAAAACTCGCAGCGCAACGTCAGCGGCACCGTAGAGATCATCCTGCGCCCCTACAGCTACACCCTTGTAGGCGTTGACTCACCCTTCGACCTCATGAAGACCGACTTCGGCGAATACGGCGAAGTCAACAAGGCCTGGAGCGCCGACGACGTCAAAGGATTCACCAAGATCCTCGGCAATCAGATGAAGATCTACCACAACGTTCAGAAACGCAACGGAGCCGAGGAATAAGCCGATGAAAAAAATAGGAATCATAGGAGGGGCCGGCTACACAGCCGGCGAACTCCTTCGCCTCCTGATCAATCATCCGGAGGCTCGGATTGTATTCATACATTCCTCAAGCAACGCCGGCCGCCCGGTCTGCGAGATCCACGAAGGTCTGACCGGCGACTGCGACCTGCACTTCTCTGACAGCTATGATCTCAACGCGGTCGATGTGCTCTTCCTCTGCCAGGGCCACGGCTTCAGCCGCAAGTTTTGGGAGGAAAACAAGCGTCCCGAAGGCCTGAAGGTGGTTGACCTCGCCCAGGACTACCGCGACGAGAGCGAAGGCTACACCTACGGACTCCCCGAAGCCAAGCGCGAGGCCATCCGCGAGGCATCGCTCATAGCCAATCCCGGCTGTTTCGCCACAGCGATCCAGACCGCCCTGCTTCCCCTCGCCGCAGCCGGACGGCTCGGCGGCGAGATTCACGTCACCGGCATCACCGGATCGACAGGCGCAGGCGTGAAACCTGGAGCAACAACCCACTTCAGCTGGCGCACCGACAACCTGTCGGTCTACAAGGCATTCGAGCACCAGCACCTGGCCGAAATACGCCAGACACTCCGTCAGCTCCAGCCCGGTTTCGACGCAGAGATCAGCTTCATACCCGTGCGCGGCGACTTCGCAAGAGGCATCTTCGCCATGACCTATATCGACACCGATCTTTCAATCGAAGAAGCCACCCGCATCTACAAGGATTTCTATGCCGGAGCCGCATTCACCCACGTGTCAGACCGTCCGGTCGACCTCAAGCAGGTGGTCAACACCAACAAGGCGCTGATCTCGCTTGAAAAACACGGCTCGAAACTGCTGATAATATCAGCGATTGACAATCTGCTGAAAGGAGCCTCCGGCCAGGCCGTGCAGAATTTCAACCTCATCTGCGGTCTGCCTGAAGACTGCGGCCTGCGGCTGAAGCCGTCGGCATTCTGATGCGCTCACAGCTTTGGCTGCTCTCTGACACTCCACTTTTTTTGCTACCTCACTCTCCCCTATTCAAAAAATCATTCCTCTGAAAAAGATGAATCTCTTCGACGTATATTCACTATATGACATCGAGCCGGTCAAAGGACTCGGCTGCCATGTCTATACAGCCGACGGCACGGAATATCTCGACCTCTACGGAGGCCACGCCGTGATCTCCGTGGGCCACGCCCATCCGCTCTACGTGTCGGCCATCTCCGACCAGGTAAGCCGTCTGGGCTTCTACTCGAACTCCGTACAGAACTCCCTCCAGCAGAAATTCGCCGACCGTCTGGGACGCATCTCCGGCTACGACGACTATGCCCTCTTCCTCTGCAACTCCGGAGCCGAGGCAAACGAAAACGCGATGAAACTCGCCTCGTTCCACACCGGACGCCGCAAGATCCTCGCCTTTGACCGCGCCTTCCACGGTCGCACTTCAGGAGCCGTGGCCGCAACTGACAATCCAAAAATCCAGGCCCCCTTCAACTCGACCGAAAATGTGGTCTTCGCCCCGCTCAACGACATCGAGGCCACGGAGCGTCTTCTCTCCACCGGCGAATTTGCCGGAGTGATCATTGAAGGCATCCAGGGAGTGGCCGGCATACGCATGGTCGACGATGACTTCATGCGCCGCCTGCGCGAGCTCTGCACAGCCACCGGCACTCTGCTCATACTCGACGAAATCCAGTCGGGCTACGGCCGCACCGGACGCTTCTTCGCCCACCAGTACACCGGCATCCGCCCCGACATCATCACCTGTGCCAAAGGCATAGCCAACGGCTTCCCGATGGGCGCGGTGCTCATCTCTCCGTCGATCCCCGCCGTCAAAGGAATGCTCGGCACCACCTTCGGAGGCAACCACCTTGCCTGCGCAGCCGCCATTGCCGTGATCGACGCTCTTGAAGGCGAGGCCATGATAGCCAACGCCGCCGCCGAAGGCGAATATCTTATGGAAGAGTTGCGCCGCCTGGCCACCGAGTGTGATGAAATCACCGAAATCCGCGGCCGCGGACTCATGATCGGCATCGAGATCAAAGGCTCGGCATCGGAAATCCGCAAGCGCCTGCTCTTCGAACACCGGATCTTCACCGGAGGAGCCGGCGAACACACCGTGCGCCTGCTTCCCGCCCTCTGTCTGCCGCGCTCCCACTCGCGCCGCTTCATCGACGCATTCCGCCAAGTACTCACCTCTAACCCTTCCTGAAAAATGCACCACTTCACTAACGTCACAGACATAGGCCCTCTTGACCTCGCAGTCAAAGAGGCACTCGAAATCAAAGCCAACCGTTTCGGATTCAAAGAACTCGGACGCGACAAGACCCTGATGATGATCTTCTTCAACTCCAGTCTGCGCACCCGCCTGAGCACCCAGAAAGCCGCCATGAATCTCGGCATGAACGTCATAGTACTCGACGTCAACCAGGGAGCATGGAAGCTCGAAACCGAACGCGGCGTAATCATGGACGGCGACAAGGCCGAGCATCTTCTCGAAGCCATCCCCGTGATGGGTTCCTACTGCGACATCATAGGAGTCCGTTCGTTCGCCGGTCTCAAAGACAAGGCCGAAGACTATGAGGAGAGAGTGATCAACCAGTTCATCCGCTACTCCGGCCGCCCCGTATTCAGCATGGAGGCAGCCACCCGCCATCCGCTCCAGAGCTTCGCCGACCTCATCACCATCGAAGAATTCAAGACCAAGGAGCGCCCCAAGGTGGTAATGACCTGGGCTCCGCATCCCCGCGCACTTCCGCAGGCCGTCCCCAACTCCTTCGCCGAATGGATGAACGCCACTGACTACGACTTTGTCATCACCCATCCCGAAGGCTATGAGCTTGCCCCGGAATTCGTGGGCAAAGCCCGTGTGGAATATGACCAGCGCAAAGCCCTTGAAGGCGCTGACTTCGTATATGCCAAGAACTGGTCGGCCTACGCCGATCCGAACTATGGCAAGATCCTCTCCACCGACCGCGCATGGACTGTCGACAGCGAAAAGATGGCCTTGACTGACAACGCTTTCTTCATGCACTGCCTCCCGGTGCGCCGCAACATGATAGTGACCGACGATGTCATCGAGTCAGACCGCAGCATAGTGATTCCGGAAGCCGCCAACCGCGAAATATCCGCCCAAGTGGTCATCAAACGTCTCCTCGAAGGTCTGAAATGATGGAAGAGACAATCAAAGTGATCAAAATCGGGGGCAACGTGGTTGACAACCCCGAAGCCCTCGGCCGCTTCATAGACGACTTCGTGAAGCTGCCGGGCAAAAAAATCCTGGTCCACGGCGGCGGCAAGGAAGCCACCCGCATGAGCTCGCGCCTCGAAATACCCACCACCATGATAGAAGGGCGACGGGTCACCACCCGCGAGACCCTTGATGTGGTGACGATGGTCTATGCCGGGCTGGTCAACAAACGAGTGGTCTCCATGCTCCAGGCTGCCGGGTGCAACGCGCTCGGACTGACCGGAGCCGACGGCAACGCCATCCGCGCCACCCGCCGCAAACCGGAGCCGATCGACTACGGCTTCGTGGGCGACATCGCTCCGGAAGGTGTCAATGCCTCCCTCATAGGCTCTCTGCTTGATGCCGGCGTAACCCCTGTGTTCTGCGCCATCACCCATGACGGCAAAGGATCGCTTCTGAACTGCAACGCCGATACCATAGCCTCGGCTGTGGCCATCGGAACAGCGCGTCTCGCGCCGGTCGAGCTGATCTATTGCTTCGAACAGCCCGGTGTGATGGAAGACATCGAACGCCCCGACTCCGTGATTCCGCTCATCACCCCTGACATCTACAAGCGCCTGCGCGCCGAGGGTGTGGTCAGCAAAGGCATGATCCCGAAAATCGACAACGCATTCGCCGCCATAGCAGCCGGCGTCAGCTCTGTAACCATAAAACATTCCGATGACCTCAACCGGACCTCAGGCACTGTCATCAGAGATTGATCTGCTCAGACGCATGATTGCCACCCCGTCGTTTTCACGCGACGAGGCAGCTACCGCACAGCTCATTTTCGACCATCTCGCCGAAAACGGAGCCGCACCGAGACGCTATCTGAACAATGTCTACGCACTTTCGGAGGGTTTTGACCGCCGCCGGCCAACCCTGCTGCTCAACTCCCATCACGACACCGTGCGCCCGGCTGCGAGCTACACTCTCGACCCCTTCAGCCCCGACATGCGCGAGGGCTGTCTCTACGGGCTCGGCAGCAACGACGCCGGAGCCTCAGTGGCCGCGCTGACCAACACATTCCTCAGCCTGCGCACTGCCTCTCTGCCATTCAACCTGCTCCTGGCCGTCACGGCCGAAGAGGAAGTAGGCGGTGAGAACGGCATGAGAGCTTTCCTCCCCCATCTGAAAGAGGAAGGCATAGAGATAAGCTGTGCCATAGTAGGCGAGCCGACCGGTATGCAGCCGGCCATAGCCGAACGCGGCCTCGTGGTGCTCGACTGCGTGACCGCCGGAGTCACCGGCCATGCCGCCCGCTCGGAGGGGATCAACGCGATCTACCGTGCGATGGCCGACATCGAGGCACTCCGCTCGTTCCGCTTCCCGGATGAATCGAAGATACTCGGACCTGTCGGGCTGAACATCACCCAGATCAACGCCGGATGGCAGCACAATGCCATTCCCGACGAATGCAAATGGGTGGTCGATATCCGCACCACCGACGCATATACCAACGAAGAGACCGTCAGTCTTCTGCGCAATGCCGTCAGCCCCCACTCCACGCTCACCCCGCGTTCAACCCGTGTACGCGCCTCGGTCATCAGCAATGACCATCCCCTGGTGCAGGGAGCTCTCGGCCTCGGCCTGACACCCTTTGTCTCGCCGACCACCAGCGACATGTCACTGATGTATGACTTCCCCTCGCTGAAAATCGGACCGGGAGAGTCGGCGCGCAGCCATTCGGCCGATGAATTCATCCGCCTCAGCGAAATCGAAGAGGCCATTCCGGTCTACCACTCCCTCATCACCGGTCTGCGGCTCTGATCAATTACCCCCACACAATCTCACACAACAAAACCCCGCAATCCATACATCAAGATATGAAACTCTGGAGCAAGGGCTTTGAGCCCGACAAAATGATAGAAGAATTCACCGTTGGCCGCGACCGCGAACTCGACCTGCGTCTGGCCCGCTATGATGTTCAAGGCTCGATGGCCCACATCAGAATGCTCGAAAGCATAGGCCTTCTGAAAGCCGATGAACTCGAAGTGCTGCTGAAAGCCCTCGGAGAGATCGCCGAAGTGATCGAACGCGGCGAATTCACAATCGAGCCGGGAGTGGAGGATGTCCACTCGCAGGTGGAATTCATGCTGACAGCCAAACTCGGCGATGTCGGCAAGAAGATCCACTCAGGCCGTTCGAGAAACGACCAGGTGCTCGTAGACCTCAAGCTCTTCATGCGCGACGAACTGCGCCGCATAGCCGATGCCGTCAGCCGTCTCTTCAAGCGCCTGCAGTCTCTGAGCGAGGAATACAAGGATGTGCTGATGCCGGGCTACACCCATCTGCAGGTGGCGATGCCCTCGTCGTTCGGCCTCTGGTTCGGAGCCTATGCCGAATCTCTTGCCGATGACATGCAAATGCTTGTGGCAGCCTACAACATAGCCAACCAGAACCCGCTCGGCTCAGCCGCAGGCTACGGATCGTCATTTCCCCTCGACCGCGAGATGACCACCCGCCTGCTCGGCTTCGAAACCCTACATTATAATGTGGTGGCCGCACAGATGTCGCGCGGAAAGACCGAACGCGCCGCCTCGATGGCCATCGGAGCCATAGCCTCGACCCTCGGCCATCTGGCAATGGACGTCTGCATGTGGATGTGTCAGAATTTCGGCTTCGTCTCCTTCCCTGACGAGCTTACCACCGGATCTTCGATCATGCCCCACAAGAAAAACCCGGATGTGTTCGAGATCATGCGCGGAAAATGCAACCGCCTGCAGAGCATCCAGAACGAGATAGCACTGCTCACCGCCAATCTCCCCTTGGGCTACAACCGCGATCTGCAGCTGCTCAAGGACATAATCTTCCCGGCCACGACCGAGATGATCGATTGCCTTGACATGGCAGACTTCATGCTTCAGCACATACGCATACGCCGCGACATCATCGATGACCCGCGCTACGACTATCTCTTCACCGTTGAGGAAGTCAACCGCCTCGTGCTCGGCGGCATGCCCTTCCGCGAAGCCTACAAGAAAGTAGGACTTGAAGTGCAGGTCGGCACCTACCGCCCGGTCCGCGCCGTCAGCCACACCCACGCCGGATCGATCAACAACCTCTGCAACCCCGAAATAGCTCTGAAATTCCAGAAACTTTACGACCGGTTCAGTTGTTAGGCCTCTTATAAGATCCACTTGTAAGGAGCCGGAAAAAATATTCTGTCCCGCAAGGCTTTTTTTACAGAAAGTTCTTACTTTTGCTTTCTGAAATTTATCAACTCAAATCAGACACAACAATGTTAAACAACAAAATTCAGGACGCAATCAACGCCCAGATCAACGCAGAATTCTGGAGCGCATACCTCTATCTTTCAATGTCGCTCCACTTCCAGGCAGAAGGAATGCCCGGAGTGGCAAACTGGTTCAAGATCCAGTTCCAGGAAGAACAGGCCCACGCCACCATCTTCATGAACTACGTGAACCAGCGCGGAGGCCGCGTGGAGCTGAAAGCCATCGAGGCCGTTCCCACCAGCTGGGCTTCTCCGCTTGAGGCCTTCAAAGCCACTCTCGAACACGAAAAGAAAGTGACCGCCCTCATCAACGACCTCTACGCACTGGCCGAAGCTGAAAAAGACTATGCAACCCGCGACCGCCTCAACTGGTTTGTCAGCGAGCAGGTGGAGGAAGAAGACAACTGCCGCACTCTGATTGACAAGTATTCGCTCATCGGCAACGACGGCATGGGTCTCTATATGCTTGACCAGGAACTTGGAAGCCGCACCTACACCGCGCCCTCCATCCTCTCTGAATAAGCCGGAAACCGCGCAACAGACACACGTGTCGGCGAGAGCTGCCGCAAAGCAACAACCCCAGCCGACCCCGATAACAAAACACTCCTTCAGGCAAATGACCTGAAGGAGTGTTTTGTTATACCCACAAGGGAATATTCAGAGGATCATTTCGATGAAGCGATATGCTCGTGATGCTTTTTCTTGCCGAAGTGCTTTATCCAGATATAGTAACCTGTAAGCGGAAGAGTAGCACCAAGCAGTGCGCTCAACAGCCATAAGATTCTTCCAAACAATCCACCCCAGCTGCCTGTGTGGACGGCATATATCCATCCGCGTAGCTTGTCAGCCGGAAGCGAGTCGGCATATTTCGCAGCCGGAGTGATTTCGCCGGATCTGCGGTTGAACTCATACTTGTCAGCGGCACGTCCGTTTCCGGTGGTTCCGAGTGTGACAGAGGCACTTTCCGGTCCGACGGTTATCTGAGGGGCATCGGGATTCTGAGCTTTCAGCTCGTCATAGACCTGCTGCCAGCGGCCGAATTCAGAGCGATGACGTCCGCCGCCACGACCTTCGCCACCACGACCACCACGGCCGCCACGGCCCTGACGCTGTTCGGCCTTGTCATCAGACTTAGCGGCAGTCTGGCCGAAATTGCGAGGAGTGTGCTCCACACCGCAGACGGCATAGAATGCCGAACGATACCAGTCGAATGACCATGTCAGTCCGGTCAGAGCCATAGCAAGCACAAAGATCAGGGCATACATACCGCCTGCCACATGCAGACCTTTCCATAAGCCTTTCCAGCCGTTAGAGAAGGATATCGACAGACTGCGACGCAGATTTTTTCTTGCACGCGGCCACCAGATGACAACTCCGCTGATAAGCGCGATGACAAAGACGAGAGTCGAGATACCGACAAGGACTTTTCCTACTTTGATTCCGTCACCGTGAGGATTGGCGCTGTCAAGAAGCCAGCGGTGAAGTTTGAACATCACGGAGAAGAAACCAAGACGTTCGTAGCGACCGGTAATCTCGCCGGAGTACTGGTCAATGAACATTGATGCGCGACGCGGTTTAGACAGGCTCACCTGATAGGCACGCGATGCATCGGAAAAGATTGTGACACCATTGACGGAAACACTGTCAGGCAACGAGGCTTTGACTGTTTCCATCAGCTCTCCCAAGGGAAGCGGCCGGTCTTTCACTTCTGCCACATAATACACTTCGCTTTTGACAGCTCTTGTTATTTCCGGCTCAAAGATAAGCATCGCACCGGAAAAGCACACCAGGGTAATGAAAATGCCGAACGGCACCGAAAGCCACAGGTGAATCTTACGGAAAAACTTAATCATGGCATCACTTATTTAGCCGGAGTCATATAACCGAAACCGGTAATGTCATTGGCTCCGATTGTCACACCCTTGGTGGCAGTGGCATCAGAAGTGCGGATCGCATAGATCGCAGGATATTCATTCTCGACGTTGACGGGAATGTAGACATATCCGTTCTGATTGTAGACAGTCTTGCCGATTGAAGATATATTTGCAGGAAGACCGGTTACATATGTCAGTTTATTGGTGTCTGCATCAAATATGGCCAGTTCGTTGGCCACGGGGCTTGCCTCTGTGAGAGCACGGTCATACATGACCATGAGGAAACGGTTGCCGCCGGCAGGCCAGCAGCGCATGAACGAGCGGTTTTTACCGGGAGTCTGCTCCTCGATGTTGCAATAGTAGCTGTCATCAAACACTGTTGTGCCGGCTTTTATACGGCACACACCGGCCGGGAGGCGGGTCTTCTGACGGTCATCGGTCATGGTCTTGGCGTAGCTTGCAGAGAAGACATAAATATCTCCGTTGTCAGCAGCCCAGACGGTCTGATAGTACTGCGAGCGGTAACGGCCGCAGGGAGTACTGATCTTTGTTGTCTTGGCAAGTTTGGGGTTGAGGAAATCGTCATTGTCATAGATAGCCACCCAGCATTCATTGGGATACTGTGTGCCTACAAGTTCACCGGCATTATATGATCCTGCACCTGAACCGCCCGCGGTATCGTGGACAAGATCAGAAAGATCACCTACTTCATCATCCTTGCGTATCCATCGGCCGTCTCCGTCAGCTACTCCATACTGACTGAGGCCCATAGGAACAGCACCGCAATAAAGCTTTGAGCCGCACTGCTCGGCGCCTGCGAGAGTAACGTACTCACCGTTGCCGAGGAAGTTTTCCATGCTGTATTTGCCGTCAGCAGTATCATTGCTTCTCATGGATTCGGTGTACACATCAAGGTATGTCACCAGAAGGGTCATGGGCGCATAACCGTTGGCACCCTTTACAGGGCCGGCTCCGGTTGACATGGCGATGATGTCATTGTCATATGTGCCGTAGGAAGAGAAACGGTTTTTCATTGTGAATGTCTGCTCACGCTCCTGCATACGGCCGTCAGCGCCGAGAATATAACTGCGGGTTGTGCCGGCATTGCCTTGATTGTATGTCAGCGCATAGAGGAAATTCTTGTAGAAGACCCACTGGGTAGCACCGTCATTCACAAGTCCGTTATAGACATCAAGTGAACCTTCGTCAAGCGACGGGCCGGTAAGAAGCACGCTCTGTGATCCTGCGGAACCTGCAACAGTAGTGGCAAACACGAACTTACCGCTTCCATCGCCCTCGCCGGAACCACCGGCGGGTGCATCATCATCAGAGCAGGCGGTAAGAGCGACCGCCGGAACAATAGCTGTGGCCATCACTCGCCACAAAGTTTTTTTTGAAATCATTTTTTATCCTTTTATTTAGTTTGTTAGTTTCCGAAATAGACACGAACCTTTCCGTAGAACGCACGGCCGGCTTTCTGAAGGCTGAAGTTGTCATAGAGCGCCGCATTGGTGAAATTCCGGCATTCGAACGAGAAATTGTAGCGTCCGTTGCCTACAGAGTACGAGAATGTCAGATTGTTGGCAAACTGATCAGGCACCATGAATTCATCGGTATTGAAGCCTATGTTTGACAGGTAGTAACAGAACTTATGTGTGTACTGGTTGTCATAGCTCACAGTGAGCACGTTTTCTTTGCGGCCGAGTCCGTGCCAGTAGAAATTGATATCAGAGTCGGCGAACATGTAAGGAAGATTGGGTATGCGCTGACGGTATGCAAGGTTGGCGATAGTAGAGCCCTGCGCGGTAGGCATGTTGTCACGCACGTTCATCTGGGTGAAGTTGCCGCCGAGACTAAGCCACTTGGAAAAGCTGTAGCGCAGCGAGAAGCTCAGCCCCTTGGTGTCGACACGACCGTAATTCACATATGTCGCAGCTGATTTTCCTCCGCTCAAGGCCATGATGTTGCGCTGGATGTAGTCTCTGGTATCGCGGTAGATGAATCCGCCTTCCACATATATCACATTGCTGCCGAACACGGCGTTATAGCTGAGATTGAGGTTCACATTATGGCTTGCTTCCGGTTTGAGTGAGATGTCACCTACTTCGAGGTCTTCGTCGCCGAACATTTCCTCGATGGTAGGCAGACGGTAGGCCTTTTCATAGGAAGCCTTAAGCTGGAATCCGAGAGGCATGAACCAGGTTCCGGCAGCTCCAAAGCCGAAATCATCGACCGTGCGCGAGGTGAGCTGATAGACATCCTGGGCCGAGGATGTGGCTATCGGGCCTGAAACCGACAGATGATATTGCTTGCCGAACACCGACATGTTGAAATGACGGTTGGGCATGAAGCGGTATGAAAGCCCTACGATATTTTTGGTTGTGACCTTGGAGAATTCTTCTTTAACCGGAGGAATTGTCAGCAGATCTTCATTTGTACGGTTGAAGTAGTTGAACACATCGTTGAACGTGAAGAGATGCTTTTCCCTGAGCCGGTAGTTTGCAGTGAAAGTACCTGACCAGTTGTTGTTGATGGAGCGGGAATACTGATATGACTGCTCGCCCGGAGAGTTGAGCGGAGCTGTCTCGCCGCGCCAATTGTATTTCACTGTTGCGGTGTCCACATTCGTGGTATTGTCACGGTTGTAGTTGGCATTGAGAGCCACATCGAGTCCTTTTGTCAGAAAATTCCGCTTGCTGTATTCAAGCGAAGGGATCAGAGAATGGCCGTGGCGGTGTTTCTGCCCGTAGACAATCTCCTGGCGGACACCGTTCTGTATCTCCTTGTACATATGGGAGTAATTGAATCCTACCAGAAGGCGGTCGGCCCACGGTTTGTTGACGAATCCGACTTTACCGATGACGGCCTCGTTATGATACGTGTCATTGAAACGGCGCACGTGTTCAAGTTTCTTCTTGTTTATGGCTCCGGTTTCAAAATCTTCTACCGGAGAATCTATCCAATAATTGTTGTCGGAATAATTCTGGAAAGCGTTTATCTCATATTTGAATCCATTGGCAAGTGTCTGTCCGAAATTTACGTATGACTTGTGGGTGTTGAACGAGCCGTAGGAGTATGATGCGTCAAGAAACCATTTTCTCTGCCGGCGGGGTGTCACGATGTTGATCACACCGCCGATCGCATCGGCTCCGAAGCCTACCGGAACCACTCCGCGATACACTTCGATGCGTTCGGCAAAGTTGACCGGGATATTGTTAAGGCTGAAAGAACTGCCTACGCCTTCCTGGGGCACTCCGTCAATGAACACCTTTATATGTTTGCCGCTGAAGCCGTCCATCGTGACAGCCATGTCGGAGCCGACACCTCCGCTCTCCCGGATCTTCATTCCGGGTGCCTTTGCAAGAGCCTCGCTCAGAGTTTTGGTTGTGTTGACCAGTTCCTGAGTGTTGACAGCAGTAGCATTGAAGGCTGAATTTCTCACCTTGCTCAACTGGTTTCCGACCACAATGACCTCTCCGAGCTGGGTGACAGGCTTGAGCTTCACATTGACTTTCACGCGCTCTTTCGGAAGGATCTTGACTGATCTTTCAGTCTTTTCATAGCCTACTGCCGTAAACACCATAGTATAACTGCCGGCAGGAGCATTAAGATGATAGAGCCCCTTGTCGTCGGTCGAGCATGAATAAGAGGTCCCTTTAAGAAATACGGTGGCAAAATCGACAGGTTCCCCGTCAATTGACAGAATTTTACCGGAAACCATTCCGGATTTGTCTTGCGCTGATACTGTTAATGAAAATACCGATAATGTAAAGATCAATAGCAAAATAAGCCTTTTGCCGGAAGATGGATTCATAGATTGTAATTCTTTCTGATTTGGATTGCAAAGTTCGGTCTATTTAATCACTCCCGAAATACCCAACTTTAAGTATCAGCGCACCACAATCCTGATAGACAACTATTTACAAGACGCTGTTAAATTCATCAAGTGGCCAACAACACAAACTTACGGGTGAACGGCACCAAACACCTAAACACCGTCTACGTTCTGATAATCAAAACTAATTAACTTGACATTAGCTGTTTTCCGTCAGACCGTTTATCAAGCCTGAGACTGATGTCGGCGGCGTTTCGGAGTGATCTTTTCGTGGAGATACTGGAAAACCACAAACAGGACGGGCACAATGAACAGAAGAGCCAAAGTGCCGAAGAGCAGACCGCCTACAGTTCCTGTGCCGACAGAGATATTGCCGTTCGCACCGATTCCTGATGCAAACATGAGCGGAAGCATACCGAACACCATCGCAGCCGATGTCATCACTATAGGGCGGAATCGGGCCTTTGCCGCCGAGACTGCCGCTGCCACAAGACTCATTCCCTCCTTGCGCCGTGCGGTGGCGTATTCGGTCAGAAGAATGGCCGTTTTTGCAAGCAGACCTATGAGCATGATCAGACCGATCTGCATATAGATATTGTTTTCCAGTCCCCACCAGCGGGCAAACAGGAAGCTGCCGGCCAGACCGAAAGGCACTGCGGCAATGACAGCGAACGGTATGGTCAGGCTTTCATACAGCGCACAGAGTATGAGATAAATGAACGCAAGACAGATGCTGAAGACAATGACTGTGGTGTTGCCTGTGGATGCTTCTTCACGCGACATGCCACCGAATTCATAGCCATAGCCTACCGGCAGACAGGTCGACGCCACATCCTTGATTGCAGCGATGGCCTCGCCTGAACTGTAGCCGTCGCCCTGCTCTCCGAACACGGAGATGGAGGGAAACAGATTGAAACGCGAGAGGCTTTCAGACCCGTAGACTCTGGTAAGCGTGATGAAATTCTCAATCGGCACCATTTTGCCTGTAGATGATCTTACAAACATGCCTTTGAGAGATTCCGTGTCGAGACGCGAATCCGGCGAAGCCTGCACCATGACGCGATACAGCTTTGTGAAACGGTTAAGGTTTGACGAATAGCTGCCTCCCACATAACCGGAAAGAGCCGAGAGCACATCGGAGGGAGAGACGTTAAGCTGCAGGCATTTAACGGCATCAACCTCCACCATATACTGAGGATATTTGGTGTCAAACGTGGTGTAGGCGCGTGAGATTTCCGGGCGGGTGTTGAGCGAGTCAATGAATTCACGTGTCACGGCGAGCAGTTCGTCTGTAGTCTTGCCGGAACGGTCCTGGACATAGAGTTCGAATCCGCTGCCAGTTCCGTAGCCAGAAATCATAGGCTGCTGCGAGGCGCGGACCTGAGCCGACGGAATATCGGCCGTGCGCCTGTAGATCTCCTTTATGACCGAATTGATATCCTGCCCTGCCTGCTTGCGCTCGCCCCAGTCTTTGAGCTTTATATTGAAGGAGCCGGCAGAAGCCGACTGGTCATGACGGGCATTCTTGCCTGTCACACGCGAATAGATGTTGATCTCAGGAATATCCCTGATGGCATCTTCAATTTGGTCCATGATTTCTTCTGTCTGTGCAAGGTTTGAGCCTGGAGCGACCTGCACATTCAGGCTGATGACACCCATGTCTTCCTGAGGCACCAGGCCGGTCTTTGTGGTTGACATGAGCCAGCACAATCCGCCGGCTGCAAGCACAAACAGCATCAGCACTACCCATTTGCGACGGAAAAGAAACATGATGCCTGTGCGATACTGCGAGGTTATGGCGCTGAACGACTTGTCAAAAGCATAGTGAAAGCGCTTGACAAAGCCGGCCTTCTCACCGCCTTCCTTTCCCGGACGCATGAGCAGGGCGCTCAATGCCGGACAGAGAGTCATGGCATTGACAAGCGAAATGCCTACGGCAACAGCCATTGTAAGGCCGAACTGTGTGTAGAACGTTCCTGACGTGCCACCCATGAAGCAGACCGGGATGAAGACCGCCATGAACACCACTGTTGTGGTAATCAGTGCGGCCGACAGGCCGCCCATAGCGTTGACGGTAGCCTGATAAGGGTCTTTCTCACCCTCGTCAAACTTTGCCTGAACAGCCTCGACAACCACCACCGAGTCATCCACCACCGTTCCGATCACAAGTACGATGGCAAACAGAGTGAGCATGTTCAGGGTGAATCCGACCGCATAGATAAAAGCGAACGTACCGATCAGCGACACCATGATCGAGATGGCGGGAATGAGAGTCGATTTCAGATCGTGGATGAAGATATAGACTATCAGCACCACCAGAAGCAATGCTATCACGAGGGTTTCGACAACCTTGTAGATCGAGGCGTCAAGAAAGTCTTTGGTACTCTGTATGTCGGTAAGCACCATGCCCGGAGGCAGTCCGGCACGGATTTCATCGAGAGTCTTGTCAATTTCAATGATCACGTCATTTGCATTTGAACCGGCCGTCTGCGCTATCATCGCGTTTGCGCCCGGATGTCCGCTTGTCTGGCTGATCATGGCATAATTCTGCGCACCGAGTTCTACCGCCGCGACATCTTTAAGTCTGAGCACAGAGCCGTCAGGCAGAGCTCTGACCACAAGATTCTCATAGTCCTCCACGTCCTCATAGCGGCCGCGGTATTTAAGCACGTACTGGAATGTGTTCATCGACTCGGCCCCCAGAGTCCCTGTCGGCGACTCGATGTTCTGGCTCGCAAGCACATTGTCAATGTCAGCTGGGACAAGCCCGTATTGCGACATCTTGGCGGGGTCGAGCCATATGCGCATTGCATATTCAGCACTGAATATATTAACCTCACCCACTCCGGCTATACGTGAGATCTGCGGCTCGATATTGATCTTCATGTAGTTTGTCAGAAAATTCGAGTCGTAGGTATCATCCGGGCTATAGAGAGTGATTGATTTCAGTGTACTGTTCTGACGCTTTCTCACCGTGACACCGCTTTTTGTCACCTCGGCGGGAAGAAGGCCCTGGGCGGAGGCCACACGGTTCTGGACATTGACCACAGCCATATCTGCGTCTGTTCCCTGCTTGAAATATATGCTGATTGATGCCGTGCCGGTGTTTGTGGCGGTCGATGTCATGTACATCATATCCTCCACACCGTTCAGCGACTCCTCAAGCGGGACTATCACACTTTTCAACACCGTCTCGGCATTGGCTCCGGTATATGTGGCGGAGACTCGCACCGTGGGAGGCGCGATGTTAGGGAACTGTTCAATAGGGAGCTGCAGAAGACTCAGCACACCGAGAATAACAATAAGCACTGAAATGACTCCGGCCAGAATCGGGCGGTCTATAAATGTCTTTACGGTCATGGCAATTCAAGAATTTCAAAGCAAATTTCGTGATTAAACCTTTAATCTCATCAGCTGTCTTTTAATAAAATGGCTAACGCATTTTAAATGATGGCCAACGGCACAAAGCCCCTTATCACATTAAAAATAAAATATTTAACTTTGCCGTAAAACCAGGCTGATGAAGAATTTGCCCAAATACATAGATTTAGTGTTCTGTCTTGCCGTTCTGCCGGTAATGATGATCATGTTTCCGATTGAACGGTGGTATCATAATTTTCAAAGCTACATCGTATCACTGGGAATATGGCTTTACTGCCTGTATTTTCTCAACCGCTGTCTGACAGTCCCATTTCTATTCAAGGGCGACAAAAATAAAGCCGTCGGTATAATAATCATACTTCTGTCACTGGCTGTGACATATTGCTTTTCAGCAGTTTCACTTTACACCCCCAAGCCGAACATATATGACGAAGGTGTAGTCAGACTGTTTCCGTCCGTAAAGCAGTATCAGCAGGCAGTCTGGTCTCTTTTCATGATTGTAGAAGCCTTTAGTTTTGCCGTCGGACTGTTTACCCAGACCGAGATCCAGCGCTCCCGCCACAGAGAAGTTGAAGCCCAGAGAGACCGGGCCGAGATAGACTTGTATAAAGCCCAGATCAAGCCTCATTTCATGTTCAACACACTCAATTCGCTGTATGGACTGTTTCTGACTAAAAACGATAATGCGCTTCCTTCTTTGGAAAAATTCATCTCAATGATGCGCTATATCCACACCACCGCACAGCTTGAGTTTGTTCCTCTTGCCGAGGAGGCTGACTATATCAGACAATATGTCGGCTTGCAGTCGTTGCGGCTGAACGGCAACACGCATGTCAACCTCAACATCAACATCAGAGACAGTTCCCTTAAAGTGCCTCCGATGCTTATTGTCACCTTTGTGGAAAACTGTTTCAAACACGGCATCTCCACTGAGGAAGAAAGCACCATCGACATCTCGCTCTCCGAGAGCGACGGAGTGCTTTATTTCAACACACGCAACCGGATCTTCCCCGTGAAACGCATCGGTGAGCATCTCGGAATTGAAAACTGCCGGCGCCGGCTGGCTATCAGCTACCCTGACGGACACCGGCTATCCATCACTGAGAAAAACGATATTTTTACTGTCGAACTTGTAATAAATCTTGGAGGCTCTTAAAAATGACACACTGCATAGCCATAGATGACGAACCGATTGCCTTAAGTATCATAAACGAATATTGCAACCGATACGGCAATATCTCCCTGGAGTGTTTCACCTCTCCGCTCAAAGGGATTGAACGGATCAATGCCACGCAACCTGACATCGTGTTTCTTGACATTGAAATGAATTCCCACAACGGTATTGAACTCGCAAAGGGCCTGCCGGCAGGCACAACACTGATCTTCACCACAGCATATTCCCAATATGCCATTGACGGGTTCAATGTCGATGCCGTGGATTTTCTCCACAAACCAATCTTCTATCCGCGCTTCGAAAGAGCGGTTGAAAAGGCTCTGCTATGGAGAACCAAGATCAGGGAACAGCAGTCGCAGCCTGAAAGCATAAGCCTGAAAGCCGAGCACAAAAATGTTGTTGTCGCGCTTGACACGGTCAAATACATCGAAGCAATGGACAATTATATCAAAGTCTACCGCCAGGATCTGCCCACGGTGATCTCACAAATCACAATGAAGGAGGTAGAGACCATGCTGCCGTCTGAAAAATTTATCAGAGTCCATCGCTCATTCATAGTTCCGTTAGCAGCTATCAGCAGTTTCTCAAACAAAAAAATATACATCCACAATGTTTCGAAAACCATTCCTGTAGGCAGAACCTACAACGATTCATTTCAAACCCTGTATAACATCTTCAAAACAAATAACACCAGTTCAAAATGAAAAGAACAATCATTACAATGCTCGCAGGCATCGCTACATCCATGTCGGCATTTGTCTATGCCGGAACTCCTATCGCACAGTCCGAACTCCCCAAAGCCGCCCTGACATTTCTGGCAAAACATTTTCCCGGCGACAATGTGAAGAAAGCAGAGAAAGACCAGGGCCGCCGCGGTATGGAATATGAAATAGACCTTACAAGCGGAGCCGAAGTCGACTTCCGCGACAACGGTGACTGGAAAGAAGTCAAAGCAGCCAAAGGCAATGCCGTGCCTGCAGCGATAATACCAGCCGCCATATCAAAACACGTGTCAGCAAACTATTCAGGCCAGAAAATCGTAGAGATCTCGCGCAAGCGCGGCGGCTACGAGGTGGAGCTTTCAAACGGCACCGAGCTTAAACTGACTGAAGATGCCAAGCCCCTGACCGAACGTAGCGGCGGCAAGGCAAAAGGTCAGCGTGGACGCAGATAAGCTTCCCTGCCACTACTGACACATATATACATCTCTCACAGCATATACATCTCTCACAGCACAACCCACGCTGATTCATACTGACGGCTGCCCCCTCCGAGTGCGGGGGTAGCCGTTGTTACATCGAGGCATCCGACTCAGCCCACGTGCGTTCACCCGCATTTTCGGGCATTTCACCACCATATATTATAATATGGCTAAACTTTTGCCCCTGATAAGGTCTTATTAAACAAATATACCCGCCTATTTCAACAATCATCCATAAATCAACTGATCGCAAAATTATTATGAGACTGAAAAAACTGGCATTCGTAGCCATTGCCGCTATGAGCGGAACATGCACATTGCCGATGCTGGCATCATGTGGCAATAAAGCAGCAACATCACAGACCGAAAACGCTGAATCTATGCAGTCAGCACCTAAAAAAGGAGGCAAACCCGGCGGCCCGCAGCTTGGAACTCCAGGCGGCGGTCCTGTAATCGACAAAAGCGGCGACTCCATCCTGCAGGCCATGATCAAGGCCGAGGTGCCCGAATTCAAACAGCTCACCTATACAGATGCCGAGACAGGCAAGACTCTCCACTACAATCTCTTCACACCCAAAAACATGCAGAAGGACAAAGAATATCCGCTCGTTCTGTTCATGGCCGATGCAAGTACACCCGGAACCGATGTGACACGCCCGCTTACCCAGGGCTACGGAGCGCTGGTCTGGGCTACCGACCGGTGGCAGGCCGAGAATCCGTGTTTCGTGCTTGTGCCTCAGTACACAGGTGTGGCCGTCAATGATGCCTATGAGCACACCGATGAGGTTGATATGGTTATCCGTCTGCTACGTGAGGTAGCCTCCGGCAATCAGGTGGACATGAACAGACTTTACACAACCGGCCAGTCAATGGGCGGAATGATCTCGATGTACTACAATGTCACTTATCCCGATGTATTCGCTGCATCAATGTTTGTTGACTGCCACTGGGACAGCTCGACTTTCCCCGAACTCGTAAAGCATAAATTCGCATTCATAACCGCAGGCAAGGCCGGTACCTTCGGAGCCCTTGAAGAAGCCGCAGACCGGGCCGGGGTAAAATATGAGTATGCCGAGTGGAGTGCGAGACTTCCGCAAGCCGAACAGGATTCACTCGCTTCGGCACTCCTTGCCAAAGGCGCTCCGATCAACATCATCAATTTCGAATCAAAGACTGTTCTTCCGGCTGACGGCAAAGGCAGCGAACATATGTATTCCTTCGATTATGCCTATCGCCTGACTCCGGTATGCCGGTGGTTATTCAATCAAAGGAAATCGCCGGAAGCCGATCTTTTGACGACAATTGCAGAATAATAAAATATTTCACATAAATTAGTTAAAATGTGTTAAATATTTCGGGGGGGGGTAATTTTTTTAGTTATTTTTGCTATCACAAAATTGAAATTTAACTCGATTCTACATTCATATAGCTCAATCACAATTTTCAAAAACTATCTAAATTCTCTCACCGCATTTCCACAAAAAATTTTGACCCGTAACCTCAAAATGACTTTGTGGTTCCACAGCAACTCATATAACCACTGATTTTACGTGAGTCTTGATCCTCAGGGTTTGCTTGAGCCCTGCAATCTACAATCGAAAGGGATCCAAGACTAAAATCAAAAAATTTTTTACAGACAAATTGTTACTACCGACGAAGGGCATCGTGATGATGCCCTTCGTTGCTTTTCTTGACTTTTGAACTTTTGATGACTTCGGTGCCGGCCGGTTTCAGTGATCCTGCTCGCCGGCGGCCTGATAGGCGCCGAGATTGGGGGCTTCCTGCAGACGGCTGACTCCATAGAAATCTACCGAGGCTTCCGGCAGAATCAGTTCCGGGTCAGCCGCTCCGAGAGCCGGAGAGTCGGGTTGCAGACGATAGTCGAAATAGTAGTCGCTGCGCACGGTATAGTAGAGCGGATCAGTGTCCCAGATGCAAGTGATGAAATTGTCATCGTCTTCTCCGGCGCTCTTCAGCAGGCAGCGGCGCAGAGTGACCATAGAGCCGGAGAAATCGCCCACTGACAGGTCTGTGCCGTTACCATAGATGATGCTGTTGGTGAAATCAGCTGTCAGATAAGGCATGGATGATCCGTTGTCACTTTCGGCATTGTAGTGGTCAAACTGCACTGACGGCCCGCGCAGGGCGGCGAAGAGATAGTAGTTGGCTATGGTAGTGTGGTTGACCACTGCTTTTCCGCCTGTGAGCGAGAGAACACCGTCAGCAGCCTCTGCAAGTTCGCAGCCCACTATCTGCAGATCGGCATATCTGGAGCGCAGAGTGTAGCCGGCGCTGTTGCGCAGACGGCAGTTGAGCAAGGAGACCTGCGAAAGCGAATCGGCAAGGACTCCCGTCTCGGTGTTGCGGACAATGGTGTGGCTGAGCCTGTTGCCGCGGCTTTCGGGAGCGAACTCCAGTCCGCGCCACTGCGAGGCCATGAGGTCGAAGGAGATCTGCCCCACTACATTGCCGGTGCGGTCGCCGCAGAAATTCACCGGCAGTTCCGAGGTGCCTTCGCTGACGAGAGTGCCCTCTACGCGGCAATAGGCCTTGTCATGGAAATGCAGAGTGGTGCCTGGAGCGAGAGTCAGAGTGGCTCCGGGGCTGACCACGAGCGAATCGAAGATCTGATAGGGATAGACGGCATCGAAGCGGGTGTCGGTGTCAATGATCTCTCCGTTCAGACGTCTGACGTCCTGCCCCTCGGCATTGATGACCACGCTGCGGGTCACGCCGTTAGTGGTAAAGTCTATTATCTGGTTGATTTCCGTAAGTTCAGGGCGTCCGTTGGGCGCGAGGGTAGCCTCGACAAACACGAAGATCGAATCCTTGGGCCGTATCTCCACATTGTGGAAACTTTCGCCGGCAAAGCCGTCGACGTTCAGGCGGAAAACCTGACTGCCGCCACGGATGGCGATGTCACTGATGCTGATAATCCGGTTATGCCTGTTGTAGACCTTGAAGCGGCTTGTCGGAGTAGGCTGTCCGGTGAATACGGTGCCCAGATAGAGGGTGTCTACTGAAAAATCGGGCTGTGAGGAAGGAGATGTGTCGATGCCGTCCTCTATACATCCGCCGAGGATGAGAGTGAGGGCTGACATGAGAACTATGCCGAGGAGTGTTTTCATTTTCTAAGAGGTCATGTTATGGTAATCATGCCTACTCATAACGCTCTTCAGCCCCTTTTTATTGTCTGTCTTACAGACTGCGGCTCAGTCGGCTATGGAGTCAGCCGGCGTGTCACTACGGAAATAGGGCGCGAGACGCGAGCGCAGAGTGTCTGACGCAGCGCTGACCGAGCCTCCGCGATAGATCTGATGGCCGAGACTGTCAGTCACGATAAAGAAGGGCACGTAAGGCACCTGGACGGCTCTCACGGCATTGTGGGCCACACCGCCGGGGAGCCATGCCTGCACCCACTTGGCGCTGTCGCGGCGGATCGAGGCCGCCCATGTGGCGCTGTCAGACATCACGGTCATCTCAATCTCCGTGAAGCGTTTCTTGGGAAGCGTGGTGTGCATTTCACGGAGCACCGAGCGTATGCTGTCATGCTTTGACCGGCCAACGAAGGCCAGCAGACTGTAGCTCTGCATGGCCGGGACATAGCGGACCACCGTGTCAGGTGCGGCACGGAAAGTCATGGTGCGCACATCGGCGCGCACTGCGGGCGTGAGCTGTTCGCCTACCAGCCCGGCAAAACCGCCAATGACTCCCTCCGGACGCGCTTCGGGCGTCAGAGTGTTGATGAGCGAATCGGCAAGCAGTTCATAGCCGCGGGCATTGAATCTGGTGGCAAGGAGCATGGCAGAAGATATGTATGACGGATGCTCACGCACCTCGCGGGCTATCAAGGCATTGACTGCCGCCGCGTCACCGCCGCGCAGTATCGAGTCGTTGGCCGACAGGAAGGCGGCATACCTTTTGGAGTCATCGTTTCCCTTGATCTCGATCTTTGACGGATCGGCAAGTGACATCTTCACTTCAAGGTCATCGCCGTTACGGACCACGCAGCCGAACAGCCACTCACCGTCGACCGTAAAGACATCGACAAACACCGGCTCCTGCGAACTTCCGCGCAACGTCACCTTGTCATCGGCCGGATGGAAAGAGGCACGGTGCAGCCCGCGGTCGGCATAGAAAATCTCTACCCCCTTGTTGCCGAGCCCCTTGATGTCACATTTGATCAGAAACTCTTCATCGTTGCCGCATCCGGTCAGCAGACCGAGCAGCACCAACGGCAGCAGTATGAGTTGGACGAAAAGGCGCGGAAATATGTAGGAATAACGCATAGTGTCAGTTTTTTGAGGCAAAAATACGAAATTATTCTTAATTTTGCATCGGGCAGACAACTCTTTAGCCCCTCCGGCCCGCAGTAACGGCCATAGCCCACCAGATCAATCAGATGAAAAAATTCCTGCGCTTTGCCCTGACCGTCACCGTACTGACTCTGATTTCCGCCGCTGTCCCGCTGCGGACAAATGCCCAGATAGTCAATATCAACAATGACGAGATCGACTCCGACAGCGTCAGGCGCGCCTTTGACGACGGCCCGTATTTCGGACTCTACAAGGACAACTACTTCATATTCGGCTGCCCCGTGGGTCAGCGCGTCACCCGCGAGAACACCAACATCAAGTTTCAGATCTCCATTGCCCAGCGCCTGACCCGAAGCACTCTTCCGGGGGGTACATATCTTTTCCTGTTCTACTCTCAGAAGTGTTTCTGGAACGTGCTTGAGAACTCACTGCCGATGACCGACCTGAATTTCAATCCCGGCATCGGTCTGACCAAACCTCTTTTCGTCAAAGGCCGCTTTGTCGGCAAAATAAACCTCATAGCCGAGCATGAATCCAACGGCCGCGACGGAACCGCATCACGCTCATGGAACCGCATCAGCCTCGGCGGAAGCATCATGATCGACCCCCAGGTGGTGGTCCACGGCAAAGCCTGGATACCGATCATCGACGGCGTAGAAAACAAAGACATCCTCGACTATTGCGGCATCTATCAGGTGGGCACAAGCTTCACCTCGCAGAACGGACGCTTCGGCCTCGCCGTGAACCTGGTCAAGCGCAAAGGCTGGAAGCTGAACTATAACACCACGGTTGAACTCAACTACCGTATTTTCAAGCGCGACAACCAGTTTCTGTTTCTGCAATACTACAACGGCTACGGCGAAGGACTCCTTGCCTACAAGGAATTCCACTCCACGGTGCGCGTAGGCCTCGTGATCAAACCGCGTCTGTTCAGCGACTACTGACCGGCAACAGCATCAGACACCATGACATGCACAGACAGCCCCCGATTCGCAGCGCTTGTGAAAGAGCCACAGCGGAAAAATGGGCGAAGATGATGCGGGAATTCATTTTTTTTGTATTTTTGCACTTATGAGATTAGTTATCCAACGTGTAAAAGAGGCTTCGGTAAGCATCGGAGGCTCGCTTCACAGCGCTATCGGGCCCGGACTGATGGTGCTTGTCGGTGTGGCCGACGGTGACAGTGCCGATGATGCCCGCTGGCTCGCAGCCAAATGCACGGCCATGCGCATCTTCTCTGACAGCGAGGGAGTGATGAACCGCTCGGTCATTGAGACCGGAGGCGACATTCTTGCCGTCAGCCAGTTCACGCTGTGTGCATCGACCCGCAAGGGCAATCGGCCGAGCTACATCCATGCCGCCGGCCATGATCTGGCCATTCCTCTCTATGAACTTTTCTGCTCGGAATGTCAGAGTCTGCTCGGACGCGAGGTCAGAAAGGGAGTCTTCGGCGCCGACATGCAGGTAGCATTGGTGAACGATGGCCCCGTCACAATTGTTATAGACTCAAAACTACGTGAATAGAAACTACGCGGACAGAAGCCATGAAAATCAAGCCCACATCAGATGATTCGATCTCTCTGCGCTCGCTGCAGGCTGTTGTCGACGAGTGGATCACCACCACCGGGGTGAGGTATTTCTCCCCGCTGACCAACATGGCCATACTGGCCGAAGAGACCGGAGAAGTGGCCCGCATCATGGCCCGCAGATTCGGCGACCAGTCATTCAAGCCCGGCGAAAACGCCGATGCCCTCGCCGACGAGCTCGCGGATGTGCTCTGGGTGCTGACCGCCATTGCCAACCAGACCGGCATAGACCTGACCGAGGCCTTCCGCCGCAACATCGAGAAGAAAAGCGCCCGCGACGCCACCCGCCACTCCTCCAACCCGAAGCTGCGCGATGACTGACAGGCTCCGCCGCCAACTGAAATGAATTAACTCAGAATATTAATAACCATAAAACCCTGAAAAATATAATCATCATGGATAAGTATCAGCAAGTCATAGCCGACAGCCGCGTGACAACATCTGACGCGGAAGTCGCAGCAAAAGTACAGGAGATCCTTGACAAGCATCTTGACGAGAATCGCACTCCTGAAGTACTCAAGAAACTTTTCAGCTCCATTGACCTCACAACACTGAAATCCACCGACTCACAGCAGTCAGTTGCCAATTTCACTGAAAGAGTCAATGCCTTTGCCCACGAATATGCCGATCTGCCCAACGTGGCCGCCATCTGCGTCTATCCCAACTTCGTGCCCGTGGTGCGCACAGTCCTCGAATGCAGCGACGTCGACATCGCGGCTGTGGCCGGCTGTTTCCCCAGCGCCCAGAGCTTCATCGAAGTGAAAGTGGCAGAAATCGGTCTCGCAGTAGAAGCCGGAGCCGATGAAATCGATATCGTGCTCGGCCTCGGCGACTTCCTTGACAAGGACTATGAGGAAGCCTGCGACCAGATGATCGAGATGAAACACTCCTGCCGCGACTCTCTGATGAAAGTCATCCTCGAAACCGGAGCTCTCAAGACTGCGGAAAACATCCGCAACGCCTCGATCCTGGCCCTCTATTCCGAAGCCGACTTCCTCAAGACCTCTACCGGCAAGGAATATCCCGGCGCATCGCTCGAAGCAACCTACATCATGTGTGAATGTATCAAGGAATACTACGAGAAGACCGGCCGCATGGTAGGCTTCAAGGCCGCCGGAGGCATCTCGACCACCGAAGACGCTCTGAAATACTACACCATTGTCAAGACAGTTCTTGGTGAAAAATGGGTGGAAACTGCGGAATATTTCCGTCTGGGCGCATCGCGTCTGGCCAACTCCATCCTCTCCGACATTCTCGGCAAAGAGATCAAATTCTTCTGATCGGATGAAATACTGGATAATCATAGACAGCGTGCAGAAAGGCCCGCTGTCAGTCGAGGAACTTTATGCCATACCGGGTCTCAGCATGTCGACCCCGGTATGGCATGAAGGCCTTGCCGACTGGACCACAGCGGCAGCCATCCCCGAAATAGCCGCTATCATAGCCTCGCGTCAGAACGGATTCAGCAATCAGCAGCCCTACGGACAAAACTACGGTGCCGCACCTCAGCAGCCCTACGGCAATCAGTATTCACAGCCATATGGCGGAGCATACAGACCGCAGGCATACGGGCAGCCCCAATACAGCCAGCCTCAGTACGGCCGGGAGCCCTTTGATCCTGAGCGCATGCCCCCCATGCCTGACAACTATCTTGTCTGGGCCATCATAGCCACCATCTGCTGCTGCATTCCCGCCGGAATCCCGGCCATCATCTATGCCTCGAAAGTCTCTCCCGCCTACATGCGCGGCGACTACAACGGAGCGCTTGACGCATCGTCGAAAGCACAGATGTGGATCATCGTAGCCTTTGTGGCCGGTCTGATCTGGGCTCCGTTCTCGATGTTGCTCGGCCTCTTATGACAAAACCGCCGGTCTACATACCGCCCGAACCGCCTGCCGGCCCTCAGCCCCCAGTCAAAGCGCGCGTCACCCGCCGCATGATCCTGACTGCCGTCATCTTCATTGCCGCCATCGGAGCGGTGATCCTCTATGCGTCAGTAGACCCTTCGACCAATCTTTATCCGCGCTGCAGCTTCAGGATGCTCACCGGGCTGTCATGTCCGGGATGCGGCTCCCAGAGAGCGCTCCACGCATTGCTCAACGGAGATCCGGCCGCAGCCTTCCGCTTCAACGCGATCCTTGCCATCGAGATCCCGCTGATAGTGCTGCTGATAGTCTCGCGCCTTGCAGGCGACCGTGCCCCACGGCTCCGCAAATTTCTCAGCGCGCGGGCGTTCATCCTGCTCCTCCTCTCGACCATCATTATCTGGACCGTAGTCCGAAACATTTTAGAGATATGAACAAACTGCCATCCCGACAGCTTACATTCCGGGCTTTGCTATTCGTCATCGTGGTATCTGTCTCCGTCTACTTCCTTCCACGCACCAGCGAAAACCATTATGTCTTCGAGGAAGGACGCCCCTGGAGCTATGCCCTTCTCACTGCTCCGTTTGACATCCCCATCCACCTCGACTCTCTGAGCGCGGCCAGGATCAGAGACAGCCTGCAGACTCATTTCGAGCCTGTGTTCACCCGCGACATCACGGCCGAGAAGACCATCGTATCGGACTACACCACCAGGCTAAATTCCACCACCGGACTTGACATCACCCCCTCACAGCGCAACCAGATCATACGCGAGATCCGCAACGTCTATGACAACGGCATTGTGGACCGCGACACCTATGCCAAAATCGCATCAGGCCAGCTGCCGTCGGTGCGCTTCATCCATGACAACGTGGCCATCAGTATGCCAACTTCAGCCTACCTCTCGGCATTCCGCGCCTATGAGCATCTTGACAGCATCTTCCGCAACAAGGGAATGCACCAGGCTCTGTCAGCCACACATCTCTCTGAAATTCTTCAGCCGAACATACTGATAGACACCGTCACCACCCGGCGCCTCCTTGAAGAAGCCCTCCAGAAAGCTATGGCACCGGTAGGCATCATCCAGCAGGGAGAACGAATCATCGACAAGGGCGACATCGTGACAACCCGGCTCGCCACCGTTCTGAAAACCTATGAGGAGATAGCCGACGAAAGAGGCAAAGGCACCATCAGCCAGCACTACTATCCTCTGGCCGGACAGATTCTCTATATGGTGATCCTCTTCGGCGCGCTCTACGGCTATCTCTACATCTTCCGCCGAGACTATTTCGACGATGACCGCACGGTGCTGTTCATAATGACAATCATGGGGCTCTTCACCCTCTTTGCCTTTGCCATGCAGGCGGCGTTCAGGACCGGGCTCTACATCACACCGTTTACCATCGTGCCGATTCTGATTCTGGTTTTCATGGACTCGCGTACGGCATATTTCTGCCACCTTATCCAGGTGCTGATCTGCGCTATCATCACATCATTCGCCCTGGAATTCGTGTTCATCCAGTTCATAGCCGGAGTGGTGGCCATCGACTCGCTCAAAGACCTCTCGCGGCGCAGCCAGCTCATACGCACCGCCGCCCTGATCTTCATTGCCTACGCGGCCTGCTATGCAGCCGTCGAGATCATGCAGTCAGGCTCGCTGTCAAAAACCGAGGGCCGCATTTTCGGCTGCTTCGCCATCAACGCCATTCTTATATCGTTCAGCTACGTGCTGATGTTCCTTGTTGAAAGAGTGTTCGGCTTCACCTCTCGCGTGACACTGGTAGAGCTCAGTGACATCAACAACCCGCTGCTGCGCGAACTTTCAGAAGAATGTCCGGGCACGTTCAACCACTCTATGGCTGTCAGCAATCTCGCTTCAGCCGCCGCGAGCCGCATCGGAGCCAACGTGCAGCTGGTGCGAACCGGTGCCCTCTACCATGACATCGGCAAAATCAAAAATCCGGCATTCTACACCGAAAACCAGCACGGAGTCAATCCGCACGATGCACTCGACCAGATCCAGAGTGCCCGCATAGTCACCGGCCACGTCAGAGAAGGCCTCGCCCTTGCTGAAAAAGCCAAACTGCCGCAGATGATACGCCGTTTCATTGCCGAACACCACGGAGCCGGCATGGCGCGCTATTTCTATACCACTTACTGCAACGCCCATCCCGACGAAAATGTAGATCCGGCCCCGTTCAGCTATCCCGGCCCGAATCCTCAGTCAAAAGAGACCTCACTGCTGATGATGGCCGACGCCGTCGAGGCAGCCTCAAGGTCCATGCCCGAACACTCGCCGGAAGCTATTTCCGCACTCGTCAACAAAATCATCGACAGCCAGATTGCCGAAGGTCTCCACAACGAATCGCCGATATCGTTCCGCGACGTCAGCACAATCAAAGAGGTCTTCGCACAGCGCCTGCGCACCATGTATCACTCGCGCATATCCTATCCGGAGCTCAAAAAGACATCTTCGGCGGAGGCTGACAACAAGAATACAAACCAACCTACAATCAAATAAACTCTCATGTTACGCAAATCGCTCCTTCCACTCCTGGCTCTGGCCCTTCCGGCTTTCGCCTACGAACCGATAACCCTTCCGGTCATCCCCTCCGATCCGGCAATCGAGAAAAAAGTCAGCGAGACCCTCTCTCGCATGACTCTCGATGAGAAGATTGGCCAGATGACCCAGATACAGCTCGACATACTCGGCGAAAACGGTCCTGACGGTTTCCGCCTCGTCCCGGCCAAACTCGACACCATCTTCGGGGTCTACAAAGTCGGCTCCATCCTCAACGCTCCATATTCCTACTGCCTTGACGCGGAGACATGGAACGTGATCATACCTCAGATTCAGGAAGCCTCGATGAAATACATGGGCATCCCCTGCATCTACGGGCTCGACCAGAACCACGGAACCACATATACCAACGGTGGCACACTCTTCCCTCAGAACCTCAACGTGGCGGCCTCGTTCAACACCGAGATTGCCCGCAGAGCTGCGGAAATCACAGCCTACGAGACCCGCGCGAGCGACTGCCCCTGGACCTTCTCGCCGACTCTCGACCTGGACCGCGACCCACGCTGGCCACGCTTCTGGGAAAACTACGGTGAAGATCCGCTGGTCAACGCCCTGATGGGCGCCGCAGCTGTCAGAGGTTTTCAGGGCGATGACCCGAACCACATCGACGGCAATCACATAGCCGTATCAGTAAAGCATTTCATGGGCTACGGAGTGCCATTCTCCGGCAAAGACCGCACACCGGCCTATATCTCACCCTCCGACCTGCGCGAAAAGCATTTCGCCCCCTATCTTGAGGCTATCAAGAACGGAGCGCTGACCGTGATGGTAAACTCATCGTCAATCAACGGCACTCCGGTCCATGCCGACTGGACTCTGCTGACCAAGTGGCTCAAAAACGACCTCCAATGGGACGGCCTGATAGTCACCGACTGGGCCGACATCAACAATCTCTACACACGCGAGAAAGTGGCCCGCGACAAGAAAGATGCCATCCGCATAGCCATCAACGCAGGCATCGACATGGCGATGGAACCCTATAAGGTTGACTACTGCACCATTCTCCGCGAACTTGTGGAGGAAGGCAGCGTCAGCATGGAGCGCATCGATGATGCTGCCGCCCGCGCACTGAGACTCAAATACCGTCTGGGTCTCTTCGACCATCCCAACACCACTCTCAAGGAGCATCCAGACCACGCCTCGAAAAAATTCCGCGAAGAAGCTCTCGAAAGCGCAGTCGAGACTATGGTCCTGCTCAAGAACGAAGACAATCTCCTGCCGCTGAGCCAGGGCACCCGCCTGCTGGTGACAGGACCTACAGCCAACTCCATGCGCTCGCTCAACGGAGGCTGGTCATACACCTGGCAGGGCCATCTTACCGATAGCTATGCCAAAGACTACAACACAATTCTCGAAGCCCTCAACGCCACCTTCGGCGCCACGAATGTAAGCTATGTTCCGACCGTAAGCTTCAACAACGAGGGGCATTTTGAAGACGAAACCGTAAGCGATTTCACTCCGGCACTCAAGGCGGCCGAAAAAGCCGACGTGATCGTGGCCTGCATCGGCGAGAACTCCTACTGCGAGACTCCGGGCAATCTGACCGACCTGCATCTCTCGGCCAATCAGCGCGAAATGGTCAAGGCCCTCGCCAAGACCGGCAAACCGATACTGCTCGTCATCAACGAAGGCCGTCCGCGCATACTGGCCGACATCGAACCGCTGGCCCAGGCCGTGGTCAACGTGATAATCCCCGGCAACTTCGGCGGCGATGCCCTCGCCCTGCTCCTGAACGGCAAGCGCAACTTCTCGGCCAAGCTCCCCTTCACCTATCCGCGTGAAATCAACTCGCTCGTCACCTATGACTATAAGGTCAGCGAGGAAGTAGGAAAGATGGAAGGTGTCTATGACTATGACGCCCGCGTCAACGTGCAGTGGCCTTTCGGCTATGGAAAGAGCTACACCACCTTCTCTTACTCCAACCTCCACGTAGACAAACATCAGTTCGGCCCCTCTGACATGCTAACCGTCACAGTCGACATAACCAATACCGGATCAGTCGACGGCAAGGAAGCCGTGTTGCTCTACTCTTCTGACCACGTGGCCTCGATAGTGCCTGACAACAAGCGCCTGCGCGCCTTCGACAAACTCGCCCTCATGCCCGGCGAAACCCGTGCGGTACGCTTCACGATTCCGGCCTCCGACCTCGCATTTGTCAACGCCCAGGGCCAGTGGACACTCGAAGCCGGCGACTTCACTCTGAGCGTTGGTCCGCTCAGCGCCACCGTGAGCTGCACCGAGAGCTACACCTGGACCACTCCGAACATCTGATCTCCACTCCTCCTGACACATTATATAGAAATATTATCTGACAAAATGAAGACCATCTTTCTCATCGGCTACATGGGCTGCGGCAAATCGACCCTCGGAAAGGCGCTTGCCCGGCGCTGCGAACTTGATTTCATTGATCTCGACGATTACATCGAGGCCCGCGCCGGCAAGAAGATCCGCGAAATCTTCGCCGAGGAAGGCGAGGAGGCTTTCCGCGATATGGAACGCCGGATGCTGCGCGAAGTCAGTGCCGACGGCAAGCGTGACGTTGTGGTGGCCTGCGGAGGCGGCACTCCCTGCTTTGCCGGCAACATGGAACTGATGCAGTCAAGAGGCCTGACGGTGTTGCTCGCAGCCTCCGAGGAGCGACTGTTTGAGCGGCTCAAACGCGGACGCCACAAACGTCCGCTGATAGCGGCTCTCAGTGACAGCGAACTGGAGGAGTTTGTCAGAAAGCAACTGGCCGCCCGCATGCCTTTCTACAGCCGTGCGGCCGAGATCTTCGACAGCACCTGCCTCGAAGACGAAGACCAGATAGAAGAAAAATGCCGGGCCTTCATCAGCCGTTTCGGACTGCGGCTGAAAGAAAACGGATCTCAGGACTGAACAAAGTACAAGCATATGCCACAGTTCACCCACACTCCCCAGGAACAGCCTCAGGAGACTCTGACTGACCGCCGGAGCCTCACCATAGGCCTGCCCGCCTGCCAAAGCCCCTCGGAACGGCGCTTCCCGCTGACACCTGAGGCGGCCGCCGAGCTGACCGAACGCGGTTTCCGCATAAAGATGGAAGCCGGAGCCACGGCGGCGATCAACTACACCGACAACCAGTATATGCGCGCCGGTGTCAGCGTAGGCACCCGCAGTGAGGCCTTAGGCTGCGACATCGTCATACACCTTGCCCCGCTCGAAGCGGCCGATGTGCGGAAAATGCGCCGCGGGTCCATGCTTCTCACCCTGCTCAAGCCGCAGAACCAGCACGCCGATGCCATCAAGGAACTTCTGAAGCGCCATGTCATATCCATAGCCCTTGATCTCATTGAAGACTCAGGCGGCTGCACTCCCTTTGCCGATATCCTTGCCGAAATCGATGGCCGGGCCTCTGTGGCTATGGCATCATCGCTGCTTGCCGACGCGACACGCGGGAAAGGGATACTGCTCGGCGGTGTGGCCGGAATCATCCCCTGCGAAGTGCTTGTCATCGGATCAGGCATCGCAGCCTGTGCGGCAGCCCGGTCGGCAATGGGCCTCGGAGCAACGGTCAGAATGTATGACAACGACGTCTACTCCCTGCGCCGCGCATCGCAGGAGCTTGGCCCGTGGGTAATAACCTCGACACTGCATCCCCACACGCTTGAAAACGCGCTTCGGGCAGCCGATGTGGTAGTGGTTACACCGACCTCAGAACCATTCAGCGCCGGATCAGAGCTTACCTCGGTGATGAAGCGCGGAGTGCTTGCCTTTGACCTCTCCTCTGACAGCGGCAAGGCATTCCCGGCCATGACTCCCGTGGATCTCGCCGATGCACTGGCAGTCAGAGAATCGGCCTCGCTCCGTGAACGCATCTGCTTCGTCCATGCAGGCTGCGCCGTTGCCCGTACAGCCGCAATGGCCCTCAGCAACACGCTGATCACTCTGATGAGCTCGATTGTCAGCTGCGAGGGAGTCAGCAACGCCCTCAAACTGCTGCCGGGTATGCAGAAAGCCACCTATACATTCTTCGGACGCATTGTCAACCCGCAGGTGGCCAAGGCTACCGGGATGCGCAGTGTAGACATCAGCATTTATCTAACCCTTTCATAAGCTTCCTCCTCCACCTATATATAATATGGCCCCACGCAAAAAATTCTATGTAGTCTGGAACGGCTTTGCCACCGGAGTCTTTGACTCCTGGGAAGAATGTCAGTTACAGGTCAAAGGTTATCCCGACGCGCGCTTCAAGAGCTTCGACTCGCAGGAAGCGGCTGTAGCAGCCTACCGCGGAGATCCTGCCGAACAACTGGAACTACTCAGCGCCATAGCCAAAGGCCCGTCTCATGAACATGTCAACTATGAAGCCTTTCCGGATATCCGCCTGGACGCACTGGCCGTCGACGCCGCCTGCTCGCGCAATCCAGGTCCTGTGGAATATCAGGGCGTGTGGGTACGCACCGGCGAGCGCATCTTCCATGCCGGACCGTTTGAAGGAGGCACCAACAACATCGGCGAGTATCTCGCGCTGGTCCACGGACTTGCACTTCTGACACAGCAGGGGCGCCACAATGTGCCCATCTACACAGACTCGCGCACAGCCCGCTCATGGGTGCGCAACCGACAGCCTAAAACAAGCCTGAAACCCACTGCCGCCAACGCCCCTCTGTTCGAAATGATCAGACGCGCCACACTGTGGCTTCAGACCCATGAAATCACCAATCCGATACTCACCTGGGACACTCCCGTCTGGGGCGAAATTCCCGCTGATTTCGGCCGAAAATAAAGCAGGACAAAGTTCGCAGTAAAACAGAATAGTTTTTCGCCGATTTGGGATAATTATCTTGAACTCAAATTAAACTTTTAATCTCCAAAAGAGGTTATATTTGCAGACCCGTTTCAAACACACACTTTACGGGTCAGGATCTCACGTTTTCAACTAAGCACCCAATCATGGCAAAACGCAGACTTTTAATTGCCTTGCTGGCACCTCTGGCGCTCGGCGTCGCCGCTGTCTCACCCTCTGACATTCCTTCGGAAGGAAGCGTCATGAGCCTTGAGCAGTGCCGGCAGCTGGCATTGACCAACAACAAGGATCTCCGTCGCTCGGCCCAGCAGATAAAGGTGGCCGGTTACGAGAAAGACCAGGCATTCGCCGCCTATCTGCCGTCACTTGACTTTGCAGGCGGCTATATGTACAATCAGAAAGGCATTTCCGTATTGGAATCAGACCAACTTCTGCCCATCAAGTCATTCAACCCGGAGACCAAGGGCTATGAATTCGATTTCGTCAAGAACCCCATTGACGGAAAGCCGGTGATGGTCGACGGCAAACCCATCCCCTCACAGGTTGCCTATCTGCCCAAAGAAGCTCTGAGCTACGACCTCCACAACGTGTTTTTCGGCGCCGTCACCCTCACCCAGCCTATTTTCATGGGCGGAAAAATCGTGGCGATGAACAAGATAACCGGCTATGCCGAACAGCTTGCCACTGCCATGCACGACAACTCGGCGCAGGATGTCATCTATGCCGTCGATGCCGCCTACTGGCAGGTTGTCTCGCTGAAAGCAAAGCAGAAACTCGCCGTGAGCTATGTCAATCTGCTTGACACTCTCAGCCACAACGTCAGTCTGATGGTCAAAGAGGGAGTGGCCACCAAACGCGACCAGCTCACTGTCGATGTCAAGCTCAACTCGGCCCAGATCGACCTGACGAAGGTTGACAACGGACTGGTGCTCTCGCGCATGGCCCTCGCCCAGGTGTGCGGCCTGCCTGTACACACTGTTTTCACTCTCGCTGACGAAGACGCCGAAACCATCAGCACCACCGCGCCTGTTGCCAAGAACTACGACATGCAGCAGGTCTACGCCTCGCGCGACGACCTTCGCGCCCTCGAACTCGGCGTGAAGATCTATAAGGAAAAAGAAGCCGTGGCCCGCGCCTCCATGATGCCTAATCTCGCACTGGTAGGAGCCTACTCATTCTCGAACCCCAACATGTTTGACGGCTTTCAGAAGAAATTCAACGGCATGTTCTCGGTCGGAGCCATGCTGACCATACCTATCTGGCACTGGGGAAGCAACTACAACAAACTCCGCGCAGCCAAGGCTCAGACCGTGGCCGCCAATCTTCAGCTCGACAATGCCCGCGAGATGATAGACCTCCAGGTCAGCCAGGCCTCGTTCAAAGCCGATGAGGCATTCAAGACTTTCAGCATGACTGAAGCCAACCTCGCCAAGGCCGACGAGAACCTGCGTTGCGCTCAGCTCGGATTCCGCGACGGAGTGATGACCGTTGACAATGTCATGGAAGCCCAGACCGCATGGCTCAAGGCCCACTCCGAGAACATCGACGCCCGCATCGATGTATATCTATGCGATGTATACCTCAACAAAGTGCTCGGACGGCTTGACGTGCAGGCCGCACAATAAGAGACCGGCTGAAAGCAGCTGCTGAAAGCCATCCGGAATTCAAGAAATCAAAATCAACCTCATAACAAAACCACCTAAAGTCATGTCAGACAAGCAGAACACCTCCGCCGCCAATGCCCAGCGCAGCGAGAACCGTATCCTCATGACGGCTCTGGCCGTCATGGTAGTAATCTGTATCGTCCTTGCCATCATAGGATTCTGTTTTCTCAACAAACCATCGGAGATAGTCGAGGGTCAGGCCGATGCCACGTCGATCCGCATCTCCGGCAAACTTCCAGGACGTGTGGTCAGACTCTACGTCCATGAAGGAGATATTGTCCATGCCGGCGACACACTCGTGCACATCCACTCCTCCCTTGCCGACGCCAAACTCATGCAGGCGGAAGGCATGGAAACCGTGGCCCGCACCCAGAATCAGAAAGTAGATGCCGGCACACGCAAGCAGATCATCCAGTCGGCCCGTGATCTTGCCGCACAGGCCGAGGCTGCCGTCACCATCACCCAGAAAACCTACAACCGCATGGAAAATCTCTTCCGTGAGGGTGTGGTTTCAGAACAGAAGCGCGACGAAGCCAAAGCCGCCTATGACGCAGCCGTGGCCGCTCACCGTGCCGCACAGAGCCAGGTGGATCTCGCCGTGACAGGCGCTCAGAAAGAAGACAAGGAGAGCGCGGCCGCAATGGTCAACGTGGCCAAAGGCGGAGTAGCCGAAGTGGAAAGCCTGCTGGAAGACCAGTACCTGCTGGCACCGTGCGACGGGCAGATCGACCAGATCTACCCTGCCGAAAGCGAGCTCGTATCGCTCGGTGCTCCGATCATGAGCCTTCTGAAGCTCAGCGACAAGTGGGTCACATTCAATGTACGTGAAGAACTCCTCAACGACATGCCTCTCGGCGGCGAAATCGAGATCATGATCCCGGCCCTCGACAAGAAGACCGTGAAAGCCAAAATCTACTATGTCCGCGATCTCGGAAGCTATGCCACCTGGCAGGCCACCAAGGCCACCGGACAGTGGGACAGCAAGACTTTCGAAGTCAAGGCCCACCCGCTCGACACCATAGCCCAGCTGCGGCCCGGCATGAGTGTGGTCTACTTCAAGAAATAATCCTTCCCCTTTTCAATCTGTCAAACGATGGTGCTTCTCGACATAATCAAACGCGAACTCCGGCGCCTGACCTCCCGCAAGATCTATGTGGTCATGATGCTGGTGGTGCCTCTTGCATGTTCATTCTTCTTTCTGAATCTCATGCACGAAGGTCTGCCGCTGAAAGTGCCCGTAGGGATGGTAGACCTCGATCACTCCTCAATGTCACGCCAGATAGCCCGTTCGCTCAATGCCTCTCCGCTCATTAACATTGACTCTGATTTCGAAAGCTATCATGAGGCTATCAACGGAGTGAAAAGCGGGGAAATATACGGTTTTTTTCTCATCCCCTCCGACTTTCAGCAGAAAGCTATAGCAGGAGAGAAACCCACGCTGTCGTTTTTCTCCAACATGACAATCTTCGTGCCCGGATCGCTCAGTTTCAAAGGATTCAAGACAATCGCCGTCACCACAGCCGGCGGCATTGTCAAGACTACTCTTGTCAGCGCCGGAGCCGACGAAAATCTGGCAGGCTCCCTGATTCAGCCTCTTGTCATCCGCACCCATCCGCTCAACAACCCCTGGACCAACTATTCGATCTATCTCTGCCAGTCGTTCATACCCTGCCTGCTGGCGCTGATAATACTGCTCGTGACAGTGTTCAGCATCTGCCAGGAGCACAAAACCGGCACTTCGGTTGAATGGCTTGAAGAGGCTCGCGGCCATATGGGCATAGCCTTGCTCGGCAAACTACTACCGCAGACGGTGATCTTCACCTCCGTCGGACTCACCATCCAGGCCGTGATGTTCGGCTTCCTCGGCTTCCCGCTCAACAACCATCCGGTCCACATGGTACTGGCAATGCTGCTTCTTGTGACAGCCACCCAGGGATTCGCTGTGTTCATTACCGAGATGCTGCCAAACTTCCGCATAGCGCTCTCGATCGTATCACTGACCGGAATTCTCTGCTTCTCAGTGGCCGGCTTCTCGTTTCCGGTTGAAAAGATGTATGGCGGAATAGCGATATTCTCCTATATCGTACCGATCCGCTACTACTTCCTGATCTACATCGACCAGGCCCTCAACGGAATCCCCATCTACTATTCGCGCTTCTACTATGTGGCCCTGCTTCTGTTCACCCTTCTGCCTCTGATAGGGCTCCGACGGCTCCGCCGCCAGTGCGAGCATCCGGTCTACATACCCTGACCTCAGCTCCGGTCCTCACCACTGATTCTTAACGCACCCAATCCACCCACTCCTCCCCTCCTGACTGGTATATTCACTTCCGAGACTATGAACTGGTTTAAAAGCTTATTCCGCGTATGGCGCCGCGAGACCCGCCTGGTCTTCACCGACATCGGCGTCCTGCTCTTTTTCTTCGCACTGCCGCTGGCCTACCCGATCGTCTACACCCTCATCTACAATCCTGAGGTTGTCAAGAAGATCGACACCGTTGTGGTTGACAACTGCCGCACGGCCGACAGCCGCGAGTTCGTGCGCAATCTCGGAGCTACACAGGGATTCAACATCATAGGCTATGCGTCAGACATGCAGGAGGCCCGGCGCGCATGGATGGAAAAGAAAGCCTACGGAGTGGTGGAGATTCCGGCCGACTTCTCCCGCAAGATAGGTCGCGGCGAGCAGGCTGTCTGCTCCTTCTATTCCGACATGTCACTGCTTCTGCGTTACCGCCAGTATCTCTTCTCGCTGACTGACCTGCAGATGCATGAAGTTTCCGCCATCACCGCCCGGCGGCTTGCCGACGGCGGACTGCTGACGAGCACCGTTGGCGGACTTCCGGTCAACACCCAGGCCAATTTCCTCGGCGACGTCTCCCAGGGCTTCGCATCGTTTGTCATGCCGGGAATCGTGGTGCTCATTCTCCAGCAGAGCCTTCTGTTAGGCATCACCATGATAGCCGGCACTGCCGCCGACCGCCGCCGCAAAAACAAGGGCTATGATCCGCTCGGCTACGAGGGCGGAACACTCGCCACCGTCCTTGGCAAATCGCTGTGCTATCTCATGATCTATCTCCCCCTGAGCTACTACATACTCGAACTCATCCCCTGGATGTTCTCGCTGCCCCACATAGGCCGCTTCATGGACTTCATGCCTCTGATCTTCGTGATGCTTCTGGCCACCAGCTTCCTCGGCCAGACACTCCAGGTCTTTGTCCGCGAGCGCGAGTCGTCACTGCTTGTCATAGTATTCACATCGGTGGTATTCCTCTTCCTCTCAGGTCTGACATGGCCGCGCTACGCTTTCAGCCCCTTCTGGAAAATGATCTCTGATCTCGTGCCCGCCACCTGGGGCATGGAAGGATTCATCCGCATCAACAGCAACGGATCGACTCTCGCCGATGTCAGCCACTATTACATGGGGCTGTGGGCTCTGACCGGACTCTACTTCATAAGCGCCGTGGTGCTGCGCCACTTCACCTCAAAAGCGCATGCCGACTGTCAGCGTCAGGGAAGAGAATGTGCTGAAGTGAGTGAAATTTGAGTTGTAATACAGTGAGCCAGTTGACCGCAGCTGAGCCGAAGCAAAAAGCTTGCGGTGGTTGTAGACACAGCTCAGACAGGCCTTGTAGTTATTGGCCAGCAGGTTGCGGCTTGCGTCAGTAGCATCCTCATATGTACGCTTGTAGCCCAGCGCGCCCATCAGAGTCATGTTCAGGAGCCAACGCCGCGGTTTGAGCACCCAGTTGCGGGCATAACCGCCAAGCACCGCTATGTCGCGGTGATGAAACTTGAAATATGGCTGCTCCAGCGGCAAAGCATCACGCATATCCTCAGGCAGCCCTGAAAAATCAAGATTTGAATCCATCTCGGCGAGATTCAGACCAACGATAGCCGTGCCGGCCGTGCGCAACTGATATTTCGAAAAACTATAGGCCGCGGCATGTGAATACCGGCTGTGGTTGAAGAAATAATAAGCGTCGATATTCGTGTTCTTGATACTCACGCCGTCAAAATCATATCTGAAATCCTTTCCGTCGTTATAGTCTCCGAGACTGGTCAGGATCATGCCGCCTTCTGACGAGACTGAACTGTAGTTGATCGAGAAACGCGAGCAGGTGAAGTCGAAATTAAACGTGTGGCGCTTGGTGTCATGATCGAAAAGCTTGTCCATGTTCCACATATAGCCCACGCTGACAGCCATAAAACTGATATAGGCACCCGCATCGGAATAGAGGTTCGAGTGCATGGACAGCAGCGAGTTTTTCGGAAACAGCATGGTCTGCGTCTCGGCCCAGCCGTAGGCCTTGCCTTGGAGCTTCCAGTTCGTGCCCGTACCGACCACATATCTCTTGTCGTAGGAATTGAACGTGCGGTCACCCCAGTTGTAGATATCAAGGATCACACGCGGAAAAGCAGGATAATATATAGTAGAGTCATGTATCTGGAAACGGTTATCGATCAGCTGTCCGATCCAGCGCGTCTTGCTCTTGTTGCCGGATACGGAATCAGCCGGCATTTCCAACGCCGACATTCCCAAGGGCGCTGCAAGTGTCATGACCGCCAGCAATATATGCCTTACTCTTATCCACATAACCTGATTGAAACCTAAATTGAGTGCAAAATTACGCAATTTCCTTGCAATTTCCTTGCGATTCAAGAGCCATTATCGTAAATTTACCAACACTATATCCCTTCATACTATATCCCTTCATACAAATCTAACCGGTCAGTGAAAATTTCAAAATTTCATTGTAAATCATTGTGGATTGGAATTTTATTACTACCTTTGCAGCGCCTTGGCCACCAGTGGGTCCTGGCAGAGTAATTAACCATATTTATTAACCCAATTAGTTTAATGTCTAACGAATTAAAAAACTCCCCTATCGAAGATTTCGATTGGGAAGCCTATGCCAACGGTGAGACCAAGGGTGACAAGACCCGTGAAGAACTCACCAAAACCTATGATGAATCGCTCAACACCGTGCGTGACAAGGACGTAATCGAAGGTACCATCATCTCGCTCAACAAGCGTGAGGCTGTGGTTAACATCGGCTACAAGAGCGACGGCATCATCCCCATGAGCGAATTCCGCTACAACCCCGACATCAAGGTGGGCGACACCGTTGAAGTCTTCATCGAAAACCAGGAAGACAAAAAAGGCCAGCTCATCCTTTCTCACCGCAAAGCCCGCGCAGCCCGCTCATGGGACCGCATCAACGAGGCTCTGGAGAAAGACGAAGTCATCAAGGGCTACATCAAATGCCGTACAAAAGGCGGCATGATCGTCGACGTGTTCGGCATCGAGGCCTTCCTCCCCGGATCACAGATCGACGTGAAACCCATCCGCGACTACGACATCTTCGTAGGCAAGACTATGGAGTTCAAGGTCGTGAAGATCAACCAAGAATTCAAGAACGTCGTTGTCAGCCACAAGGCACTCATCGAAGCCGAACTCGAACAGCAGAAGCGTGAAATCATCGCCAAGCTCGAAAAGGGTCAGGTGCTCGAAGGTTCTGTCAAGAACATCACCAGCTACGGTGTGTTCATCGACCTTGGCGGCGTAGACGGCCTCATCCACATTACTGACCTTTCTTGGGGCCGCGTAAGCCATCCCGAAGAAGTGGTTCAGCTCGACCAGAAGCTCAATGTCGTTATCCTCGACTTCGACGACGAGAAGAAGCGCATCGCCCTCGGTCTCAAGCAGCTCCAGCCCCATCCCTGGGACGCTCTCGACGCAAACCTCAAGGTTGGCGACAAAGTCAAGGGCCGCGTAGTTGTCATGGCTGACTACGGTGCATTCGTTGAAATCGCACCCGGCGTAGAAGGCCTCATCCACGTAAGCGAAATGTCTTGGAGCCAGCACCTCCGCTCAGCTCAGGACTTCCTCAAGGTTGGCGACGAAGTTGAAGCTGTCATCCTCACCCTCGACCGCGAAGACCGCAAGATGTCACTCGGCCTCAAGCAGCTCAAGAACGATCCCTGGGAAAACATCGAAACCAAATACCCCGTCGGAAGCAAGCACACTGCAAAAGTGCGCAACTTCACTAACTTCGGCGTATTCGTTGAAATCGAAGAAGGCGTTGACGGTCTCATCCACATCAGCGACCTCTCCTGGACCAAGAAAGTCAAGCACCCCAGCGAATTCACTCAGATCGGTGCCGACATCGAAGTGCAGGTTCTCGAAATCGACAAGGACAACCGTCGTCTTTCTCTCGGCCACAAGCAGCTCGAAGAAAACCCCTGGGATGTATTTGAAACCGTATTCACCGTTGGTTCTATCCACGAAGGAACCATCATCGAAATGGTTGAAAAAGGCGCTGTCATCGCCCTCCCCTACGGCGTTGAAGGCTTCGCTACTCCCAAGCACCTCGTCAAGGAAGACGGCTCGAAGGCCCAGGTTGACGAAAAGCTCAACTTCAAGGTGATCGAATTCAACAAGGACAGCAAGCGCATCATCCTTTCTCACAGCCGCATCTTCGAAGATGAGCAGAAGGGCGAACGCGCTGAAGCTCCCAAGAAGCCCGCTGCCGCACGTCGTGGCGCAGGCCGTCGTGAAGAAGCTGCTCCCGCGCTGACCACTCCGCTTGAAAAGACCACCCTCGGTGACCTCGAAGCTCTCGCTGAACTCAAGCAGAAATTCGCAGGCAAGTAATAAGCCTCAGTCCATGCGGCTGAACGCCTCCGGCGCTTAAGCCTGCCGACACAATATTTTAGAGCGATGATTCGTTATTACAAATGATGAATCATCGCTTTTTCATATCCCTGCGTCTGCTTGTCATCCTGCTTGCGTCAATAGCCGGATGGCAGGCCACAGCATCAGCCCAGAACCTCAACGACAAGCTGATGAACCGCCCCTATGCCGACCTGCGCAGATGGCATCTGGGCTTCTCCGTAGGCCTCCACACTCAGGACCTGACATTCACCCACAACGGATTCGTCACCGAAAACGGCGAATCATGGTTCGTAGACCAGCCCGGTTTCCAGCCCGGTTTCTGCGTCAACGGCCTGATAGACTTCAGGCTCGGAACCTACTTCAGCCTCCGCTTCACGCCCGGAATGTATTTCGGCAACCGCGACGTGACAATGCGCGAATACAACAGCGGCACACAACTGCGCCAGAACATCAAGTCAGCCTTCCTCGTATTCCCCTTCGACCTTAAATTTGCCGGACAGCGCTACCGCAACTCCCGCCCCTACACCACGACGGGCGTAATGCCCACCGTCAACCTCGTGCGCAAATCCGGAGACTATCTGCGCACCAACAGCGCCGACTTCTATCTGACCTGCGGCTTCGGCTGCGACTTCTATCTGCCATACTTCAAGCTCAACCCGGAAATCAAATTCTGTTTCGGCCTGTCAGACGTCCTTGACCACAAACGCACCGACATAGCCGAAGAGCCTGAGAAGTTCAAAATCACACAATCGCTCAAAAAGGCCGTCTCACGCATGGTCGTCCTAACCTTCTACTTCGAATGACACAGCCCCTCCGCATACTGTCAAGACTCACCTTAGCCATAATCCTCGCCCTCGCCGCAGGCATCCCCGCCGCAAGAGCACAGGGCGACGCCATGCTCACGCAATACTGGGCGCTCCCCACCTATTATAATCCGGGAGCCGCCGGCGACACCGACAACCTGCGCCTGCGCGGCGGCGGCCGCCTCCAGTGGGTCGGCATCGACAACGCTCCCAAAACCTTCCTCCTGGCCGCCGACATGCCATTCAAACTCTTTGACAAGCGCTTCGGCGTCGGACTCGTGGCCCAGCAGGAATCGATGGGGCTCTTCAGAAACCTCACCGTCAACGCCCAGATAGGCTACAAGGTCAAGCTCCTCAAAGGCGAGCTGACCGGATCGCTCCAGATCGGCTTCCTCAACGAACAGTTCAGAGGATCGGAAGTCTACATCCCCTCTGACGATGATTACCACCAGCCCGACGACGATGCCATCCCCAACCGCGACGTGGCCGGCAACGCCCTCGACCTCGGCGTGGGCCTCTTCTACACCCACCGCCGCTTCTGGGCCGGAGTCTCGCTTCTCCACGCCAATAACCCCACCGTCACCTTCACCTCCGACGGCCAGTCGTCAGCAGGCTCCACATCGGCCCCTTCAGGCGACGGACTTGCTAAAAAATATCAATTCACCGCAAAGCGCACGGCTTATTTCATGGCCGGTAGCAATATTCCGGTGAAAAACACGTTATTTGAAGTGATACCATCGCTTTTAGTCCGAAGCGACTTCAGCATCACAGACTTCGAAGTCACCGGACGTCTGCGCTACAACAAGCTATTCACCGCAGGCATCGGTTACCGCTACAAAGACGCCGTCTCCGTAATGCTCGGAGCCGAAATCAAAGGCATCTTCATCGGCTACAGCTATGACTATCACACCTCCGACATCTCAAGAGCCTCCTCCGGAAGCCACGAGATTGTGGCAGGCTATAACCTTAAACTCGATTTCTCCGAGAAGAACCGCAACAAACACAAGAGCATCCGCATAATGTAACCTATGAAAAAAATAATCCACCTCATCATAGTCATCACACTGCTTTCGGGCGTCGCATCGTGTGCCACCGGAAGCCGTAGCGCCACCGGCGGTGAAGTCACCGGCGTAGGCGGATCATCATGGGCCGAGCCCACACCCTACGGCATGGTCCTCGTCTCGCGCGGATCAGTCAAGATGGGTCCCGCCAAAGACGACTCCCTGTGGAACATCCGCGCCAACTCGCGCGGAGTGTCAGTCGACGCCTTCTGGATGGACGAAACCGAGATCACAAACTCGAAATACAAGCAGTTTGTCTTCTGGGTGCGCGACTCCATCATCCGCGAGCGTCTGGCCGATCCCGCATTCGGCGGCAATGAAGAGTTCAAGATCGAGGAAGACCGCGAAGGCAACCCCGTCACCCCACACCTCAACTGGTCAAAACCTATACCCTGGCGCAACGCCAACGAAGACGAGCAGCGGGCCATCGAAAGTCTCTACCGCACCAACCCCATCACCGGTGCGCGCGAACTCGACCCCGAACAGCTCAACTACCGCTACGAGGTCTACAACCACACCGAAGCCGCGCGCCGCAAACACCGTCTCAACCCCGCCCGCCGCGAATACAACACCGACCGTCCCGTCCCCACCGCCACTCCTCTCATCTCGAAAGACACAGCCTGGATCAGCGACGAAGGCGAGATCATCCGTCAGACCATCTCACGCGGACTGACCGGCGACTTTGACTTTGTCAACACATATATAGTAAATGTGTACCCCGACACAACAGCCTGGATCAACGACTTTGACAACGCCTACAACGAACCCTACGTCCGCCTCTACTTCTCCCACGGCGGCTACAACGACTATCCCGTGGTAGGTGTCAGCTGGGAACAGGCCACTGCCTTCGCCAACTGGCGCACAGACTTCCTCCGCCGCTCGCTCGGCCGCGAAGGTGTCTACATCGAACCCTACCGCCTCCCGACTGAAGCCGAATGGGAATACGCCGCCCGCGCCGGAAAGAGCGAAAACATGTATCCCTGGGACGGCGACCTGCCAATGACAGAAGACCAGGGCTGCTTCTACGCCAACTTCAAGCCTCAGGAAGGCAACTTCGTGCAGGACGGCCACCTGATCACCTCGCGCGTAGGCACCTACTCGCCCAATGACTTCGGCCTTTATGACATGGCCGGCAACGTCAGCGAATGGACCTCGACCGCCTACACAGAGAGCGTCGACAAACTCACAAGCGACCTCAACCCCGAATACCGCTACAATGCCGCTCTTGAAGATCCCTACAAGATGAAGCGCAAGATTGTACGCGGAGGTTCTTGGAAAGATGTGGCCCACAACGTCCGCTCCGACCTGCGCATGTGGGAATACCAGAACGAACAGCGCTCCTACATAGGCTTCCGCTGCGTCCGCACCCAGATAGGCTTCGCCAAAGGCACGAAAGCCAAGAAATAAAAAGCTCAACCCTCAACCTTAAATATCCATCAGCCGTGACAAAAGAAAAGTTACAGACAAAGATAGAAACCATCATGCGATGGGAAGGCGGACAGCGCCTTTTCAACTTCGCTTACAGCATAGGCGCCGCCATCGTGATCTGGGGTGCGCTCTTCAAGATCCTCCACCTCCCCGGCGGCAACACCCTCCTGTGCATCGGCATGGGCACGGAAGTCATCATGTTCATCCTGACCGCCTTTGACCGCCCGCCGAAAGAATATCACTGGGAAGACGTGTTCCCCGAACTCGACGGAGGCGAAAGCCGCGAGCTTCCGCTGCGCGCTCCTGCCGCCGACCGCCGGGCCGCCACTGACGAGATCGCAGCTACCGAAACCTACCGCCCCGCGCCCGTAGCAGCTCCGGTGGCCGAAAGCGCCGACCTCTCGGAACTCACGGCTGCCACTCAGAACTATCTCGCTCAGATGAACGCCATCTCCGAGCAGATGGAGCTCCTGCGTTCCACAACCGAAGCCCTCAACTCGGTGTCAGCCGTCCTGCTTGACAGCTACCGCGCAATCACCGAAAACTCAGCCTCCGTGACCGAAAACTCACGCGGCTACATCGAGCGCATGGCCGATCTCAACCGCAATCTCGGCGGTCTGAACACCATCTACGAGATCCAGTTGAAAAGCGTCTCCACCCAGCTCGAATCGATTGACCGCGTCAACCGCGGCATCAAGGACATCCGCGACATGTATGAAAAAAGCGCCGCCCAGAGCGCCCGCTACTGCGAGGAGACCGAAAAAATGGCCCGCAACATGCAGCAGCTCAACTCGGTCTATGAAAAGATGCTCCACGCCATGACCGTCAACATGTATCGCCCGATGATGAATGACATCCCCGGCGCTCAGTCATCAGGCACCGTCTGAACCCCGGCGCCCGCTCCTCACTCCACCAGCCCCAACCGCTCCACCACACTCCACCACAGTCCAACACCCCCATCAAACACCATAAATGGCAGAATCAGTAGTCAGGCTCTCACCAAGGCAGAAGATGATAAACCTAATGTATATCGTCCTCACCGCCATGCTCGCCCTCAACGTCTCCAGCGATGTCCTTGACGGCTTCGTGCAGGTCGAGGACGGCCTCGCGCGCACCAACTCCACCGTGGGCCGACGCAACGACGCCGTCTACTCCTCGCTCGAATCGTTCACAGCCCAGAATCCCGAAAAAGGAACACCCTGGCTCGAAAAGGCCTCACAGATCCGCCTGCACTCGGCCAGCCTCTACGCCACTATCGACTCCCTCAAGCTCGCAATTGTCCGCGAGGCCGACGGCGCTGACGGAAACCTTCGGGAAATAAACCGCCGCGACGATCTTGAAGCCGCCGCAGTGGTCATGCTCGGCCCCTCGGCAAACGGAGGCCGCCGCCTGCGCGAGGCGATTGACGCTTACCGCAGCCATGTGACATCGCTCGTCAGCGACTCGGTCAAACGGGCAAGCATCGACGAAGCCCTGTCCACCGAACCCTTCCGCCGTCCGGGCACCGTCAGCCCGCAGAAGTGGGAAGAAGCCAAATTCGAAAACCAGCCGGTGGTAGCCGCCATAACACTTCTGACAAAACTCCAGAATGACGTGAGATATGCCGAAGGCGAAGCCCTCGCCAACCTCCTCGCCGCTGTCGATGCCGGCGATGTCCGCGTAAACGAAATCAACGCATTCGTCATCCCGCAGTCACGCATGGTCATGCGCGGAGGCAAATACTCGGCCAATATAGTCCTCGCCGCTGTCGACACCACTGCGCGCCCCGAAATCTTCATCGGAGGCAAAAAGCTCGCCGACGAGCACGGCCTCTACGAATTCGTGACCTCCTCTACCGGCACCTTCGACTACAGCGGCTACCTTGAAGTCAGCCACGGCGACGGAACCTCCACCCGCCATCCCTTCTCTTCAAGCTACACCGTCATGGAACCCACGGCAACCGTCTCGGCTACCATGATGAATGTGCTCTATGCCGGCATAGACAATCCGGTCAGCATCTCTGTGCCCGGAGTGCCCATGAATGCCGTGAGCGCCACAATGACCAACGGCACACTCACCCGCAAGGGCGACGCCTGGGTGGCCCGCCCCTCGAAGATCGGCGAAAACGCCACCGTGACAGTCACCGCCACAATTGACGGTAGGCAGCAGACGGTCTCATCGACTTCATTCCGCGTGCGCAAACTCCCCGATCCGACAGCATTCATCTCCTACACCGCGCCAAACGGCACCAAGGAACGCTACAAAGGCGGATCGGGCTTCTCAAAAACACTCCTGACCTCCGCTCCGGGCATCGAAGCAGCCATTGACGATGACATGCTCAACATCGGCTTCACCGTTCTCGGCTTCGAGACCGTATTTTTCGACCAGATGGGCAACGCCATCCCCGAAGTCTCGCAGGGAGCCTCGTTCTCACAGCGTCAGAAAGACCAGTTCCGCCGTCTTTCACGCGGAAAGCGCTTCTACATCTCCCGCATCCGCGCCAAAGGCCCTGACGGCATCGAGCGCACACTCAACCCCGTCGAAGTCATAGTAAACTAATCACCCCTCTTGCATATACAATCCATGAAGAAATATCTTCTCACCGCCATAGTAATGTTGATCTCCGCCGCCGCTTTCGCTCAGCAGTCAAGCAGCAGCAGTGTAGTGCGCAGGCGTGGTGCCGATGACCGCAATTCATCCAAATCGGCCACCGGTGTGACCCAGCGGATGCAGGCCCACTACGAAGACCGGGCCACCTCTGACTCCGAGATGCAGTGGATGCGCGTCATGTATCGCCAGCTCGACCTTACGAAAGATGAAAACGCCGCCCTCTACTATCCCGACGAGCCGGTTGAAGATCAGGAAAACCTCTTCCGCATCATAATGCGCCACATGGCCTCCGGCGACCTCACCGGCTATGAATATCTTGACGGCCGCGAAGTCTTCTCTGACAACTATAAGGTCAAGATGGCAGATGTGCTTGACCGCTTCCACATACTCCACACCCAGGCCAAGGGATCTACCGAAAAGAATCCGCGCTTCACCATCGAAGATGCCGACGTGCCCGCCTCGGAAGTCCTGAGCTACTACATCATCGAGCGCTGGGAATTTGACAAGCGCTCCAACCGAATGCGCACACGCATCGAGGCTCTCTGCCCCGTGCTTCACCGCGACGGCGATTTCGGAGCCGAAGCCATCCGCTACCCCATGTTCTGGGTGCGCTACGCCGATCTCCGCCCCTACCTCTCCACTCAGAACATCTTCACTAACGATGACAACAACCTTGCCACCTGCACCTATGACGACTACTTCCAGCTCGGCCTCTACAAAGGCGAGATCTACAAGACCCGCAATCTGAGAAACAAGTCGCTCATGCAGCTCTACCCCGACCCGGACGCTCTGGCCCATGCGCAGGACAGCATACAGCGCCGACTCGAAACATTCGAAGACAAACTCTGGGTGCCTTCGCTTGAAGAACTCGCGGCCCGCCGAGAAGCAGCCGAGAAAGCCGAACTCGCGGCAGCCGGCGAAAACTCCGCAGCAGCCGACGCCGCAGCAAGCGAAGCTCCGAAAACAAAATCAAGCGTCCGTTCGAGCCGCTCGAAACGCGGATCTTCCGAAGCAAGCAAGAAAAGCAAACCGGCTAAAGTGAAGAAAGCAAAAGCGCCGAAATCCTCGTCATCGTCATCAGCCGTCAGATCGGTCCGTAACCGCAAACGCTGATTCCCCACCCATCCATCGTCTAACTCCCGCCGGGCGTCTCCCCCACAAAGACCTTTCTCACAGCTTGCCAATTTAAAGGTCCGGAGCGCCAGGCGGGAGTCTTTATGTAAACAATCCTGCCGCCCTTTCAGTAAACAATCCTGCCGCAACGGTTGTTATTCGTGTATATCTCCAACATACACCCACCAATTTCAACTGTTATGAAGGCTAAATTATTCGCTATGGCACTGGCGCTGACCTCCCTGCTGGGCGCACAGTATGCCGAAGGCTGCTCACGAGTGCTCTACGTTGGCTCCGACAGTCTGCGCATCGTAGGCCGTTCACTTGACTGGAAAACACCTATCCCTACAAACATATATGTCTATCCGCGTGGCATGAAAAAAGCCGGCAACTCCCTGCCCGGCTCCGTGGAATGGACTTCGAAATACGGATCTGTCTATGCCGTAAGCTATGAAGGCGGCATCACCGAAGGCATGAACGAAAAAGGCCTTGTGGTCAACGGTCTGTTCTGCAAAGGCACCGTCTATGTCAACGACTCGACCAAAAACCGTCCGCCCATGTCGCTTGCCATGTTCCCGGCATGGATACTTGACCTCTGCGGAACTACAGACGAAGCCGTAGCGATGCTCGCGCGCCAGAACTTCAATATATCCGGAGCCACATTTGACGAAGGTACCGCCTCAACACTTCACTGGGGCATCACAGACCCCTCCGGAAAATCGGCAATGGTGGAGTTTGACCACGGCACAATCAAGATCTATCAGGGGCAGGACATGCGCGTGCTGACCAACGACCCGAACTATCCGGAAATGAACGCCATCAATGACTATTGGGTCAAAAAGGGCGGCACACACACACTGCCGGGCACCGTTTCAAGCCCTGACCGCTACGTCCGCGCCGACTTCTTCGACCAGAATGTAGAAAAGACCGGCGACGCAGATCTCGGAGTAGCCATCACACGCTCCATTCTGTTCAACGTATCGGTGCCCTACACCTACACCATCCAGGGAGAAGGCAACATCAGCTCCACCCAGTGGCGCAGTTTCGCCAACATCCGTGACCGCCTCTACTACTTCGACGTGGTCACCAATCCCGGCCTCTTCTACATCGACCTCAAGAAATGCGACCTCCGTCCGGGAGCTCCGGTCATGAAGCTTGACGTTTCAAAGAGCAAGGACTACATCGGCGATGTAACCCACAAGATGTTCAAGTCCAAACCCTTCACCCCGATGTACTGATCAACACAGAGACACTACTCTATCAACTATAAAAAACACACACTTACTGTTATCAACCCCTCATCCGCATAAGCTCCGGATGAGGGGAATTTTTTGTGTGGTGGATTTTTTTTATTACTTTTGTAATCCATATAGGATAATTTCAACCGGGAAACATGCGAAAACTGCTTGTCATACTGATTCTTGGGCTGACATCGCTCCTCTCCGAAGCCGCCGCGCGCTGGGAGACGGTCGATGCGCCTGACCGCATGTTTACCGAAATGCGCTCCGACCCTGAGGCCCAGGCTGAGATGGCCGTCCGCGACAACTACATCTATATAGCTGCCCCCCGCCCCGTCACCGTCAAAGTGTTCACCATTCTCGGTCAGCTTATATCGCAGACCACACTCCCGGCCGGAATCCACAGACTCCCCATGAGCGCCAAAGGAATCTACATCATTAAAATCGGAAGCTCCACCCGACGTGTAACTATCTGATGCCCAAAGCCCGACTAATTATCAATCCCATTTCCGGAACCCGAAACAAAGCCGGACTTGACCGCATGGTCATTGACGCTCTCAGCCCGCTCGGCTGGGAGGTAGAGGTAGCATATACCAAAGGCCACGGCGATGCCACGCGCCTCGCTCTTTCAGCTATTGAAAAAGGTTGTGACACGGTCCTTGCCGCCGGCGGCGACGGAACCATCAACGAAACTGCCGCAGCCCTGTGTGGCACGGGGGTGATTCTCGGCATACTGCCCTGCGGATCGGGCAACGGCCTGGCCAGACATCTCGGCATACCTATAGACCTTAAGGAAGGGCTGAAAGTCATCATCGAAAACCATGCGATGGAAATAGACTACGCCACCGTCAACGACTGCAAATTTTTCTGCACCTGCGGAGTCGGTTTCGATGCCGCCGTGAGCGCGGCATTCGCCAAAAAGAAAACACGCGGCAAACTCACCTACATCCAGAGCACCTTCCAGACCTATGCCAGCTATGAGCCTGAACACTACACCATCATGGCCAACGGAAAGACTCTGACAGAAAAAGCCTTTCTCGTAGCTGTCTGCAACGCTTCCCAGTATGGCAACAACGCCTACATCGCGCCAAGCGCCTCGATCAATGACGGTCTGCTTGATGTCACCATCATCCACGCAGGCAACACCCTGTCAACCGCCCTTGTCGGAGTTGACATGCTCACCGGATTCATAGAGCGCAACATGCTCATCCACACCTTCCGCACCGACAACATCATCATCGAACGCGAGCGCAAAGGAGCCTCTCACGTTGACGGCGAGCCGATGGAAATGGACCGCAGACTCTCCATCCGCTGCCACCACAACGGCCTGAAGGTTTTCACCCCGACAGTCGTACATCCTTTCAGACCGATTCTCACACCGGTCTCCGCCATGTTCAACGATTTCAGGATCGCTGTCAACAATTTGTTTCAGAAATAACACATTTTATCATAGCGCCGGGTGAACACAACTGCCCGGCGCGACGTTTTTATAATGAACGTCAACTATTGTTTTTATGAAAGGGATCTCAAGATTGTTAATGGTGTTAACAGCGTCATATCCCTTGGGCATATCCGCCCAGGGGATAGCTGATATTGTCTCGAAGCTTGAATCGACTGCCTGCTACGAGGCTCAGGCGCGCTTCAGCGTCACACTCCCCCAGAGCGAAAACGATGTGGTCTACACCATCGGCCTCAACTCCGCGCCGGCTCCCGCCGACCCGCTTGCGCCGTGCGACTATCTTACCGACTGGAGCCTTGAAACTCCTACCGGCACAGTCAACGGTTTCTCAGCCTACTTCAACGGCCATCACTACCGCTATCACAACGAACGCCTGCAGGAATACCACATGGAGTGGGACTCGATTCCCTTCATGCCGTCAGCACGTTCGGCCGGAGTGCAGGGCAGCGCGCAGTTCGCCGATCTCTATCCGGCCTTCATAGCCCGCGAGCTCAGGAACATGGAAGCTGACCCGCGCTATAGCATCTCTGTAGCGCCCCCCACGGTCTTCAACGGACGCAAAGCCATAAAGGTCTCCACAACTCTTACCGTCAGCGATGTTGTGGCAAGCGAAAAAGACTTCATATTCGATGCCGAGACCATGCTCCCGCTACGCATCGACACCGAAAGCAACCCCGGACAGATCACCGAACAGACCATACTCGTCAGCTACAGTTATCCGGCCGAAATGCACTGTCCGGAGCTGTCAGACAGCGCCATGACCGCCCGCTACCCTGAGATCTTCGAGAAATATCGTGAAAACAACTTCCACATCGAAAATCTCGCAGGCTCTCCGATGCCCACTTTCACTCTGCCTACCACCACCGGCGAACGCTACACCCACCACCGGGGCGAGAAATTCGCGGCACCTACCGTAATCGCTCTTCTCGATCCGGCCTCCGGTTTCAACACGGAGATAGTGGAGGCTGTCCGCGGAGCCGCCGACTCTCTCCCCAAAGCCTTGGATGTCATCTGGGTCTTCAACTCGACAAACATTGACGCCATCGAGGCTGTGATACCCTCCATCCGCCCCGGAGAACACCTGCTGATGAACGGCAAATCGCTGACCCGCGACTGCGGCGTCACCTCTCTGCCGGTGATAATCATGACCGACAGCAACGGCACGGTAAAAAATGTGAACCTCGGACTCAACCGCGAGCTGCGGAATATTGTTTTACAGACGATGGCCCTTGCCGACTGACAGGGTCACAGCCCACCAAGGCACAAACAAGCGCAAAACTAAAAACAACAAACAGATATATGGAAACCGTATTTTTCAAAGGACAAGCCTGCCATACCTGCGGCACCGTCCCGTCAGTAGGCGAAACCGCACCCTGCTTCCACCTCTCAGGTCCGGATCTTTCACAGATGATCTGCACTGATTTTGCCGGAAAGCGCGTTGTGCTCAACATCTTCCCCAGTCTTGACACCGAAGTGTGCGCCATGAGTGTGCGCCGCTTCAACGAAGAAGCAGCCAAGCTTGACGATGTGGTGGTTATCTGCGTCTCTATGGACCTGCCATTCGCAATGGGCCGCTTCTGCACCATCGAGAACATCAAGAACGTGATGTTCGGCTCTGCTTTCCGCTCGCCTCTTTTCGGCCAGAAATACGGTGTGCAGCTCGTTGACGGTCCGTTGGCCGGACTTCTCACCCGCGCCGTCCTCATCCTTGATGAAAACCGCCGCGTGATCTTCCGCGACCTGGTGGAGGAAATCACTCATGAACCTGACTATGAAGCAGCTCTGAAAGTGCTTTCCGCAAAGGCATAAGAGTCCGGAGCCAAAAAGATATAATCGGGGAAGCTGTCCCGCTGACACCTCCCCCAAAAAAGCAATCACTCCCTGCAGCAGCTGATCCGCGCATACAGAGAGTGATTGTTTTTCTGTAGATATACCGGTGGTTCCGGTCAGGCGACCGCATCAATAGGCCACCACATGCCAGAGATCGCGGATGCGCTTTTCCGGGTCCCACTTCCCGTCAAAAGTCCACCGGGCGGTGACAGCATGAAACTCCGGAGAACCTTCGGCTGACGAGATATTGTCGGCCAACCAGCCGCTGTGACCGCCGTCGCGCACACAGCCGTAGTAGTAGACGCGATGGCCCCAGGGGCAGAGATCGAGATTCTTGCCCACGGCAAGTTCCGGCTGCCGCCTGTAGGCATGGTCGATATCGGCGTCAATGATGTTGCGCGACATATGGCAATTCAGAATCAGGAACTGCGAATCATGGTGATAGCGACCGAGAGGCGTAGGCTTCAGAGCATCGAATTCGGAGTTGGTCACAACGAACTTGTTGTTTATGTCGCCGCGTCCGTCATGCCAGAGGATGGCGCGGGTGTCGCCGATAAAACGGCAGCGGGTGGCATAGCAGGTGCCGCGCGGGCAGATGAAGTCAACGCCGGGACAGCGCAGATAGAGATCGGAGTGGTAATAGAGACCGCCACGACCGTCTTCTCCCTTGCCCCAGAGCGAAAGCGCGTCATTGCCGTCGGAAATGATGTTGCTGTTTATGATTATGGTGCGTGTGGCTTTGCCGAAAACCGCAAACTGGTGAGAGGTAGTGTTTGAAACCGTCGTTCCGTAATTATTGATGACCGTGAGGCCGCTTATCAGACAGTCATTGGCCTTTTCGGTAAGGCTGATGATGCCGCGCGGAGCTTTCTCGCCACGGAATTCACTGACCATTACAGAACCCTGGCCTTCGGCACCGACAATGATGCAGCTGTCACGCTGTTCGCCTACGAGGACAATGTTCGGGCGGTCAATGATCACCTTCTGATTGTAGAGGCCCTTGCGCACAAGAATCCGGTAAGGCTCCGAACCGTTTTCAGGCGCTTTGTCAATGGCGGCCTGGATGCTCTCGCCACGGCTGACTATCGCATCGAAATGCGACTCCCTGACCTTAGGCTGCACTCCGAGGGTGAAAGTTCCGTTCTCGTTGGCACCCTTGGTCCGGAGGCTTATGCTGACCTTGTTCTTCGGATCATAGCGGTCGGCCCACTTGTCATAGAGATCGTAAAGCTCCGCCGGACGGTTGCCGAACCAGGCATATCCGTTGCGGCGCTCGCTGCCTATGTCCTCAAGGCTGCGGCGGGGAATTCCGTCACGGTCACAGACAAAAGGCACACAGTGGTCAAGATCGTAGTAACGCGCCCATATCGGCTCGGCAAGCGAATCAGGGGTGAGCACAGCATTCCACTTGCCACCCTCCATAACCCGGCGGTAGCGCAGTCCTGTCAGCTTATACTTGTCAAACCAGGCCATAGCGGCATGCACGGCCGCTTTCACCTTTTTGTCAGGATCAGGGATTTCCATGAGCATCCTGACAATCCATGCGCTCTCCTGAGAGCAGTATGAGGGCAGTTCATAGGCGCGGGCAGGCGCAGGCTCCAGAGTCTCGCGGTCGTGTTGCTGGCACCATACTGTCGCCACTCCGTCAGTGACTATCTGGGTTGCGAGAATACACTCCACACCCTTGTCAAAGGCCTTCTTCATCTTGTTTTTTCTCGCCCGGTCGCAGAGATCGCCGCCGAAGGGCTCACTGCCGAGGCGGATGTCGCGCAGCAGCACCATAGTGTTGACCATCGCATCATCATTGTAGGTGATATGAGGCTGATAGTCACGCTGCACGGGCCAGAACTGAGGCCAACCGCCGTTTTTATACTGTCCGGAAAGAAGATAATCCACTCCGGCGCGGAAGCCGTCGCGGTATCTCACATCGCCCGTGGCCTGATAGAGACGGGCAAGATAGATCATCTGGGTTGTGGTCGCGTCATTGTCGGTGGTCGAATCGTCGCGGCGCTCCTTGTCGGCAAGCACGGCGGCTTTTTCCTCCTGAGTCATCGGAGTGACCATGTCGATGTTCTTGGGCCATCCGCCGGTCACACGTTGCCAGAGCAGCACCTGATCACCGATGCGCCGGGCCTCGTCTGAACGGAGAAAATCCTGATCTGTGGTGCGCAAGATGCGTTTGGCATAGCGCGAACCCTTGCCTGTCTCCTTTGCGCCACCGTCAGTGGCGGCTACAGCCTCTCCGAGACCGCCCATGAAGTTCGCGGCCCTCACTGACCAGCAGTCAGCCGAAGAGTTAGAACCGATATTGTAGACCGTATCGGTTGTAAAGGCCACTACTTTGCCGTGACGACACACGGCATAGAGCAGAGCTTCGTCACTTCCGGTCCATCTGAGCTGATTCTTTTTAACGTGCACATCCTTTGGCAGCGGCGCTGCGGCAACCGCGGCATCCGGATTCCAGCCGTCGAGCACAGCGGCTTTGGTATATGAGCGCGCTTCGGTCTCTGTCAGCACCGGACTGTTTGTGTGCTCGTTGCCCTCGCGGTCCACATAGAGAGAGCGGCGTCCGGAAAGATCGAGAGCCTTGCCGGAGGTGAGGCAGGTATTGTATTCGGCAAAACGAGCCGGCCAGCCGCCGCTCATGTCTGCCCAGCCGTTATAGCCGCGCTTGTCTTTGGTGATGGGCGAGACATCGACCGTGGTGTTGATCCAGATAGCGGTCGGAGTGCCTTTGCCCCAGGGGCGTCCGAGATAATATGTAACATCAGGAGTCTCGCTCTTTATATAGCATCTGTCCATCACATAGCCATATTTGCGCGGCACAGACGGCACGGCCAGATATCCTCCCTGACCGCACTGCTGGAATGTCACCCCGTCATAATAGACATCGCCCTTGCCGCAGATGTAGTCAGTGCGGCCGCGGATCACACCGCCGTCAAAGTAGAAACGGCCGTCTCTGTTGTTGGAGACGTAGGTGTCCTGATAGCCCCAGATGCAGATATTACGGGCTATGGTCTTGTCTGAGCGGTCATGGAGCACGATGTTGCGGCCTGTGTGGTCGGCCATGCCGCTTTTCATGGTCAGATCCTGAAGATAGGTGTCATGGGCGGGATATTCGATGATCAGCACATCGCCCTTGCCGATTCCCTCAAGCGGGCAAGAAGGGCCGAAACCGTTGTCCCACGTGGCAGGAGGAGTGGTGTTGACAAGCACTGTCCCTTCACGGCTCTCGCCGATAATGGAGACATTAGGGGTTTTCAGCCATGAACGCGGGTCGCCATATTCCTTGCCGTCGCCACCGGTGGTCTTTCCTGCTGTCGGGATCACATAGTCACCGTCCATCAGGAATATGCGGAAACGCGCTGTGGTGTCAGCGCGGTTATTGGCGGCTTCAATAGCCTCGCGGAAAGAACCGTCGCGCGGAACCACGAAGTCATAAAGTTTCTTTTCAACGGCTTCGGCACTGAAAGCAAGAGCCAGAGCCGCCACAAAAGGCAATAATCTCATAAATAAGTAATTCTTAAATTTAAGGTTATAGTAAAAGGTTGTTTAAAAACACCCTCCGTATTCATGTGATGACAAATCAGATCAGGAAGCTATTTCAGGCTTCTGACCTTACGGCGTTCTTCCATTATGAGTCTGGGGAGGATGCGGATGAATCCCCAGTATCTCGGAATGTTCTTTTTAGGCTGCTCGAAAGCCCTGTAGAGCCACTCCAGCCTCATACGGAGCATCAGTTTCGGAGCGCGGCGCACTTCTCCCACCCCGGCATTGAAGTTGAAAATGGCACCATAGCCGAACATCACACCTCTTTTGAGATATGGCTTCAGCCGGGCCATGAACATTTCCTGTTTGGGAGCTCCGAGGCTCACCCATATGATGTCAGGATTGTCGGCATTGATCATGGCGGCGATCCCTTCATAGTCAAAATCATCGACGCTGCGAAACGGCAGTGTCTCGAAGCGCATTCCTGCAATGGCCGGATCTATCTCCGAGAGGTTCTTCCTGAGTCCGTCAAGCACCTCGCGGGTATTGCCGAGGAAGAACTGGCGGAAACGCCTCATCTTTATATATTTGATAAATATGTCGGCCCCGATATAGCTGTCGATCGGCTCCTTGTGAATCCAAGCAAGGATCTTGGCCAGCACACTTCCGTCACAGTTGTTGACGAGCGCGCCGTTGAGCACTTCAAGGAATTCCGGATTGCGGTTGGCCACGGTCAGATTATTGGCCTCGACCGAGCAACTGTAGCCGGTCTCGCCTGTCTCTATGGCCTTGAAGATCTTCCGGTCAAGGGCATCGCGGTCAAACTCGATCCTTACGTTGAAATATTTTTTCTCACTTGTCATAAGCAATCCCTATGGTCATAAATTTCATTTCAGTCAGTGCCTGCAGGTCGTGAAGCGATCCGGCGGCCACAAGGAGATAATCGCCGGGACGGCATTCATAGCTTTCGCCATCGACTGCCATCAGCCCCTCGCCTTCCATGAAGAGATAGTGCTCGTCCATAGTCTGATGGCAATGGCTTCCGGCGCTCTCTCCGGCCCGGAAGGTGGTGACGGCTATCTGGGTGACCGCGCTCCGGGTCTCGCCGGCCGAGAGGAGCACTTTCTTCAGGCCGACAGCATGGGCCGTCGGGGCAGCCTCGATCTCAGACAGACGGCGGTAAACAGTCTTTGCACCTTCCATCACTTGCCGAGGCGCTGTCTGATCCATTCATACTGCTGACGCAGTCCGTCCTCAAGGCTGACTTTCGGTTCCCAGCCGAGTATCTCGCGGGCTTTCGAATAGTCGGCGCTGCGAGCCTTGTCGCCCTCAGGCTTTGATGTGTCATAAAACGGCGTGATGTCCTTCCCGCTGATTCTGACCACCGTCTCGGCAATCTCTGCAATCGAAGTGCACACCGAGGGTCCTACCTGAATCCAGCCGTGGCCCCAGCCTTTTTCAAGCGCGAGCATCAGGGCGCTGACCACATCGTCGACATGGATGAACGCTCGACCCTGCTTGCCGCTGCCCCAGACGTTGAACTCCTCCTCAGGATAGTTGATGGCCTTGCGTATGAGGGCCGGAATCACCTGGCTGCGCGCCCCGAAGTCGCAGGGCGAGCCGTAGACATTGTGGAACTGCAGTGTGCAGCACGGAATTCCGGTTTCTTTCTCTGTATAACCTATCTCAAGCTGCCCGACGAGCTTGCTCCAGCCATAGGCCGATTCAGGGAGGGCCGGGAAGAGTTCGTCTTCGCGCAGAGGCACCACGTCGAGCGAGTTCTGGCGTGTCAGCGGATAGCTGCATGCCGTGCCGACATAGATGAGGCCCTTTATCCGTTCCTTTCCGGCCTTGCGCACAGAGTGGAAAAGGTTGGTGTTGATCAGGTTGTTCTGACGGAAAAGGTCGCCTTGGTTGCCGAACACGTAGTCGATGCCGGCCACTATGTCGGCCAGATGGATCACGTATTCATTGGCACTGACAATCGCATCGACCTCCGGGCTTTCTTTCGAGAGGTCTATGCAGTGGAAACGTGAGGCAGTGTCAATCACCGGTTTACCGTCGGGACCGTCAAGATATTCAAGTTTCCCTCTCCAGAGATTGTCAATGACTGTCACATCGTGACCTTCGGCAACGAGTCGCTTCACGAGATTGCTGCCGATCATACCGCAGCCACCGGTAACAAGTATCTTACTCATACATCTGTTTTATTCCTGCCGCAGCAGAGAGTCATATATCTCTCCAAGCCTGCGGCCGATAGTTTCAATATTAAAATCTTCATCCGCAAGGCGAAGAGACTCCGCCTTCATGCGCTCGCGCAGACCACTGTCTGACATCAGTTCCTCAAGTCTTCCGGCAAGAGCCTCGCAGTCGCCGGGCTCAAAGAGCAGAGCCTCGCGGCCGTCAGTCACGATGTCGGGCAGACCTCCGACAGGAGTGGCCACAACCGGCAACCCGTAGGCCCAGGCCTCAAGCACCGCCATCGGGAATCCCTCGGCATGGCTTGGCAGACAAAAGATCCCTGCCTGTCTGAACAAGCGGTCTTTAGCCTCGCCCGTGACCCAGCCTTTCAGTTCAACCTGAGCCTCTATGCCAAGCCGGGCGGCAAGCTCACGGGCCCGGTCTATCTCTCCGCTTCCGGCAAACGTCAGTTTCCAGTCAGGAAAACGCGGTGCCACAAGGGCAAAAGCCCTGATCAGTTCCGCATAGCCTTTACGACTGTTGAGTACTCCGGCGTAAAGTATGCTCCGGCATTCGCCTGCTGCAGACGCAATGCCGTCCTTGTCGATTTGCGGGCAGGGATTATAGAGGACTGCCATTTTGCCTCGGAGATCAAAGACGGAACCCACAAGCCGTTCCCATGTGGGTGACAGCAACAACAACCGATCAGATTTTCCGAAGAGTTTCCTATAGACTTCCTTGTATGAACTTTCGATGGTGGACTGCATATCAAAGGCGTGAAAATGCACCACCACCTTTTTACGGGCAAGAAGCGCCAATCGGGCAAACAGCCATTTGCGTCTTGCCGATGGTGGCTCGCTGGTGTGGATATGGACTATCCGGCACCAGGGCAGAAAGCAGAGATACTGCGTCATGCCTGCGGCAAGATAAGCAAGCTTGGTCAGCATAGACCCGCTGCGGTGAGTCGGAATCCAGCGGCAACGGTGTTCCTGCCATTGGCGTGTACGCTCATGGGCCATCACCACAGAGGAGATTCCTCCGTGACTATGGCGCGAGGTGGCGAGCACCAATACATCCGGCATCTTGAATTTCATTCCTAATGATACTCTCTATTATGACCGAAACCTGAGGAGAAAAGGCTAAAAAGCGAACTATGGCATCTGATCAGTGTCAACTGATATTAAAACGCTTTACCATATATATATATTGCATAGCCGATGCGGGTAATCTCACCGAAAATTTTGGGCCGGCTTCATTCACATGGAGCCGGCCCGATGGGTTCAATTGTGTGCTCTGCCTGAGAGCTACACATGGTCAGGATTTAAGGCGATTCTACAGATTCATACCAATTGTGTATTGTTCATCAATTTTCTTTACCTTTTTCTATACCATCATATCTATCATCTTAATATTGCTCTTATCTATCTTCTTTCTGTAGTCGTTAATCCCGGATGACAATACCTGGAGGCTTATCATCCGGCCGCAAATTTACGAAAAGAAACCAATCCACCAAAACAAAATTTCAAAATTTTATATTTTTAATTTCAAAACGAAACCAACTTCTTACATTACTACTAAATATCCCCTCCATCTTTGAGAGCTTGGAGAAGCCAGCACGGAAGAACCAGTAACATGATTATAATTGCCATATCGAAGTATTATTTGATAGTTGAAGATGTATGATTTGTTATTTGACCGCAAAATTAGCAGCCACGGGTGCAGGATTCTTACACAACAATGTTAATATATGCTGATAAATTACACTCAATTCATACAAACATCAATTTCTATAATTTCACCGTATGACTTTGCGAGGTTTCGGATGGTTTGGTCGTCGAGCATCCATATCTCATTGCCGCCGTAGGAATCTTTGAGGTCGTACATGAGATTCAGCAGAGCGATGTCATGATTGGGTGCAGGCAGTGTCTCTCTCATCATGGTATTAATCATCCTTACACACTAAATAATGGCAAATTTGAGCAATATTTGCCATTGTTTAGCAGCGGGATTGTTTAGTTGTTTTGTAGCATTTGGTCAATGAGATACCAATAGAAGAATGCCTCCGGGCGTGTCTTCTTCAATTTATTAAGACGGACTGGTAGCACTCGGTCTATGTTCATGTCGGAGGTAAGTTTTGATATGTCAAACTTCACTATCTCCGACTGTTCTTTTTCTATGCAGATGGCGACATAAGCAGCCTTTGCCGAGTCGACAATCGCATCCTCGATGAAGTATTTGTTCTCATAGATGAAGTTACCGAGTCGCTTGATTCCGTCCTGCAACAACGGGAAGTCCCCCTTGCCATCCAATCCCCGTGTGGCAAGGAGAAGTGCGGTTTGCCGTATGTCCTCGTAGATTACCGACGGATCTGCGCCAAGATTACGGTAGCCAAGTTCCACCAGAGCTATACGGCTAAACGATTTGGCTGTCAGTTCCAGATCTTCGACAGCATCAAACAGACGGCCTATGTCATAGACCTGTTTCATGATTTCGGTGCCACGCGAGTTGCCATTCTTATAATAAGGTATGCCGGTGGTGTTGGGTGCAAATGCTGTCAGCTTATCGCCGAGAATATCGCCTATGGAGGGAACCCTGACAATCGACGGTTCAGAATCAAGTTCTATAAACTGATTAGTGACTTCTATCTCATTCACTTGTTGATAGTGGGTGTCTTCATACAAAACGTCAAGCAGGATATATGACTCCTGGTTGGAACGGTCAGTATAGGCTATCTGATAGAAGAACTTCGAGTGGCTCTTCGGAATATCCTTTCCAGCCTGACGGCGTTCCACCAGTTCCTTTCTCGTAAAACCGAACTCGCTTATGCGGTCAAGATATTCCTCGACATTGGTGCCGGGAGGACAGATTATATCAATGTCGATTGAAAGTCGGCGGGTCTTGTCGCCGAGTATCAGTCCTACACTCGTGCCTCCCTTGAAAATATAGGGACAACCTGAGCGGGCCAGCAGGTCGAGGAGCGCAAAGGCTCTGATTACTTTCTCGATAATGCCGAGGTCGTTGTAACGGTATTTCTTCGACATTGACTGAAACCAGTCCTTGCCGAAACAGTGAGGTCTAATCATTGTGGGTTCCCAAGTTTTCTATGGCTTTTTCTATGGCCGGTTTGGCATTACGCCGCGAGGCATATCGCAGCATTGCAGTTCGGTTGACGGAATACATCGAAAGAGCGTTGTCGAACATCCGACTCCACTCGTTGCCGTGAAGATAGTCCAAGTCATCGTCACAATAAACATCGACAAGGACTTTCTCCAGACGCGGAGTCCTGACCCCCTTGAAATCCACAAGCGGGGATTCGGAAATCAAAGGCTTCACAATCACCGCCTCCTTCGACAAGTCGATGTTGTCATATACAAAATCCTTAGACGGATTAAGATATACGGCATATCCCTCCTGTTTCAACGCATGGAAGACTGACTCCATGACATCACGGTCTACTTCAACATACACTGTATTGTTGGATGAAATATGGTGCTGAAAATCAGCAAAGACCTGACCGTCGAGTACACTGACCGAAACAAACGGAAACTGCCGGGCGACAATCTTGCCGATTCTCACAGCTTTGTTCCTCAGGCGAGGTGTGTAATCCGAAGTCGGTACCTTGTGAACCGTGTATATGCCCCGGCCAAGTTTGAATATAATGTTGTCGTTGATCATTTCCCGGAGATACCAGGAGAGCGTGACCTTTGAAATTTCAAACAGTCCGTTGAGATACGACAACAGTTCGGAGAACCGGAAGCTATCTCGATTCTCGGCAAATGCGAGTATGGCTGTGCGCGTTTCTGTCATTGAAATCTTTGTATATCAAGTGCAAAGTAAACTAAACAACGGCAAATATCCAAATAATTTGCCGTTATTTAGTTATAATCATATCAGTTTTCTGATTTCATCAAAACGAAACCGCGGTATTACTTCACCGAATCAGCAAACGCAATCAATACTCTACATTACAATAAATTACAAAAAGAAACCCGACCTGCCTGTGATGGCGGATCGGGCTGTAAGATTACTTTTCGGGAAGCGGCTTTTAGAGCAGCAGTCCGGCAGCTACTTCATCGGCCTTGTCCTGCGAGTCAAGAGCCTCGATGATAGAAAGCGCGAAAGGAATTGCCGACGACGGTCCGTTGGCGGTGATGACATCGCGGTCCGCGACCACACGCTGGTTCTTGTGGCGGGCACCACCGGCAGCCAGCCCCTCCTCGAATCCGGGGTAGCAGGTGGCATCATAGCCGTCTATGATTCCGAGCGGCGCAAGCACCACGGCAGGAGCCGCACAGATAGCGGCAATCTTGCCTCCGCGTTCATGCTGGGCTGAAAGCAGTTCGCAAACACGCGCATTGGCAGCCAGATTTGACGCGCCGGGCATACCGCCGGGGCAGATGAGCATCCGCGCCTCCTGCTCGCAGTCGGCAAGCATCGTGTCGGCGGCCACCTCTATGCCGTGGGCACCTCTTACGGCAAGAGTCTTGTTGATCGACACGGTTTCGACCTCCACTCCGGCACGGCGCAGAAGATCTACAGTGGCAAGGGCTTCGATTTCCTCAAAGCCGTCAGCAAGGAAAAGATAAGTCTTTTTCATAAACAGCTCTTATTTGTATATTATATATATGTATTGATGACTACTATCGGTTACTATATCCCGCTATTGAGAAACACACGGGAAAGACAAATTTATTGATTATTTTTAGATTCTTTGTAATTTTGAAGAAAATTTACGACTGATTCATGAAAACCATAAGCCGCTACTGCGCCGTCATACTCCCGATTGTGTCTATCATCCTCTGTCTCGCAAGCTGCCGCGGGGGAAAATCATACCGCACACTTCAGGGAGGAGTGTGGAACACCACCTATAATATAAGCTACTGCGCCGACCGCGATCTGCAAGACTCGGTCATAGCCGTGATGCGCCGGGTTGAGCTCTCGCTCTCGCCCTTCTGCGACAGCTCTCTGATCTCGCGCATCAACCGTGGCGAAGATCTTGCCGCCGACTCCCTGCTCAGGCGCATATTCCTTGCCTCGCTCAGGGTCAATGCCGAAAGTTCGGGCGCATTCGACCCTACAGTGGCACCGCTTGTCAACCTCTGGGGCTTCGGCTACCGCAAGACCGGCATAGAACCCTCGCAGCAGGCCATTGACAGCATCATGCCTCTGGTTGGCATCGCGTCCTGCTCCATCGACTCCGCAGGACACATCCGCAAGAAGTCACCGCAGACCGAGTTCAATTTCTCGGCCATCACCAAGGGCTACGGCTGTGACCTTGTAGGGGAGATGCTGCGGCGCAACGGCTGCACAGACTACATGGTGGAGATAGGCGGCGAGATCGCTCTCGCCGGTAAAAATCCGCGCGGTGAAAAGTGGCACATCATGGTCGATGCCCCGATCGAAAACGACAGCGCCGTGGTCCATGAGCGCATGACCATTATCCCGCTGACTGATGCCGGGATAGCCACTTCAGGCAACTACCGCAACTTCAAGACCACATCGGCAGGGCGCATCTGGCACACTATAAGTCCGGTCAGCGGCAGTCCGGCCCACACAGATCTGCTTTCCGCCACCGTGATAGCCCCCAATGCCATGCTTGCCGATGCCTACGCCACCTCATGCATGGCAATGAACTCCCGCGAGGCACTCGCCATGCTCGAACGGCTCGACGGTGTGGAGGGTCTGCTCGTCACCCTCAACCCCGCTGATTCAAGTTTCGTGGCCTCCGCCACCTCCGGATTTCCCGCCGGGAAATGACACAACGGCAACTTTGACATTACTTAACACTGTTAATTAACATTTGCAAATCTGCTGACAGAGCGCCTTTTCAGCTCGATTTTATGTTAAACAACATATTTTTATAGCATAAATTCAAAAATTTGATCTAACTTTGCACCGAGTTTAAGCGTATATAGTACAGAAGCGCCTCACAAGAGGACGCAAAAAAAATAAATTAGAGCAACTATATTTTAAGATTGTTTTTAGGTTCAATTTAAATTTCTGCGACTATGACCAACATGCTTAAGGTTCTCAGGGCAGATGTCAACAACATCTTCCGATCACTCGGTTCAAGCGACAGTTTCCGTGTCACCGGCGACTGCACCATCCGTATCAACGACGAGACCAAGTAGAAAGATCGCCCTGAAGCAGAGTTTTTTTCGGAAGCGCCGCCTCACCGCGCATTCCACAATCAATTAACCCATGTATGTTAAACTTTTAAAATGAACACATTATGAAAGTAACAAAAATGGTAAAAAAAGCCATCGAGTGGTATTGCGAATCAGCAGCCCTCATGTATCACCCCGACCACCACAACGATCGCCGCGAAATCTGGTAATCGTAGAGTGCGGAGTGATACCCCACCTCCCTCCGAGGGACATTGAACGTCACTGTCAGAGGACAGAACAAAGCGTTCAGACTCGTCCCCTCTTTTTCAAGTCAATCATCTGACAAGTCTTTAATATATAAAATCAGAAAGAATAGAAACGCAGATCCGTATCATTTCGGACCTGCGTTTTTTTACATTTTTCAACCAAAAGATTGTTTAACCGACGTCAGACTATCAATTTGCAACGAATAGTCTGTTGTTTTATAGCAATTTATTTGCTAATTTTGCGCGACCAATCAATTTGTCTATAAGCTATAGAGAAATTATATCAATTCTGAACACCAATCATCAAGCTAAATGAGAAAAACTTTTTTCAGTCTGATAGCGGCATCCGTGGCGCTATCTCCTCTCTACGGCTATGCCAGTGGCTCAAATGTGTCGACCGACACCAAAGGAGCCACCAGAACAGTCAACACAACAGTCACAGGAACTGTCGTAGATGACAGCGGTGAGCCATTACCGGGCGCAACTGTGATCCTCGACGGAACCCGACAGGGCACCTCCACTGACATTGACGGCAAATTCTCGCTCAACGTCAAGGGAGGCTCCAACGCATCTCTGACCGTCAGCTACATCGGTATGAAACCGCAGACAGTCAGCCTCTCAGCATACTCCGGCAAGCCTCTGCATATCACACTCCAGTTCAACGCCGCCGTGATGGACGAAGTGGTGGTGACAGGCTACCAGGAAATCAAGAAAGAAAAAATGACCGGCGCCACCACCACTCTGAGCGCCGAGAAACTCGACCAGCGCTATTCGGCCAACGTGCTCGACAATCTCGAAGGCCGTGTGGCAGGTCTGTCTACCTATGGCGGCAAGCCCATCATCCGCGGCAGCGGCACCCTCAGAGGTGTGGCCTCGCCGCTGCTCGTCATTGACGGTGTGCCGGTAGAAAGCACCCTCTCCGACTTCGATCCCTTCAGCAACTCCACACCCTCAAGCGACGCCGTGGCCGGAGCCATAGCCGACCTCAACCCCTATGACATCGAAAGCATCAACGTGCTGAAAGATGCCGCGGCCGCCGCCATCTACGGCGCACGTGCGGCAAACGGCATCATTGTCATCACCACCAAAAACGCCCGCAAGAAAGACAAGATCGACATTGACTTCTCGGCCAACCTCACAGTGTTCGAGAACCGCAACGTAGACTATAACGACAACTTCTACATGAGCGCCGCCCAGCAGGTGGAAGCCGAGAAGAAGTACTATGAATATTACTTCTTCAACAACAACGGCGAAGTCGGAGACCCGATCACCAATACCAACACCCAGATCAACGCCGGCCACATGGGCGTGTCGCCGGTGAAATACGGCTACTACCAGCTGGCCACAGGCCAGATCAGCCGCGAGGAGCTCGACAGCCGTCTCGAAGCGCTCAAGAAAAACAACTTCGCACGCGACTATGCCGACGATGTCTACCGCCGTCAGATCGTACAGCAGTACAATCTCGCACTCCGCAGCAGCACTGACAAGGCGCGCCACAACGTGACCCTCAACTACAAGACCGACAACACCGGCATCATCGGTCAGAACTCCGACTACTTCAATCTCAGCTACAAAGGCAGTTTCGACCTTGCCAAGTGGGTGACTGCCACCGTCAGCTTCAACGGCATCTACAACAACCGCAAGGAAGCCGGATCTGACGTCACCGCAGCCTACACAAACATCTGGGCGCTTCCGGCCTACACCCCCTATTACAATGCCGACGGCTCACGCCGGACACTCTACTACAACTACTCCGGCAACGAATACTGGGAAGGCAAAGGTCAGGAAGGCTTCCATGACCTCGGCGTGATCATCACCGACGAATTCCGCAACAACACCCGCCGCACCAAGCGCAACCACATGCGCTATCATGCCGACCTTCTCTTCCGTGTCATCGACGGACTGACCCTCAACACCCAGTTCCTCTATGAGATGGAAAACCACAACGCTTCATGGCATGCCAACGAGCAGAGCCACGCTTCGCGCACCATCCGCAACGCCTACACCGTCATCGACAATTACGGAGGCGTTTCCTATATGACTCCCAAGAGCGGAGGCATGCTCCAGACCGTCAACACCGAAGGCCGCTACTGGACTGCCCGCGCCCAGGCCAACTACTCGAAGTGCTTCTTCGACAAGCATGAAATCGCAGCCATCGCCGGTCTGGAATTCCGCGAGACAAAGGTCAACGGAACCAAGTCGCTCGTGCTCGGCTATGACGAACAGCTCCAGAACAGCGCCACAAACACCGTAGACTTCAACACCCTGCAGAACTTCCGCACAAACCCCAACTACATGCCGCTCGTAGGAGGCTTCCCCTCGGCAAGCGCGGCCTGGAGCTACATTGGCGACGGGCTCGGCATCATCGTTGAAAACCGCCACCGCTATGCCTCAGGCTATGCCAACGCCACATATACTTATGACGACCGCTACAACGCATTCGGCTCCTTCCGCAAGGACTATGCCGACGTCTACGGCCTCAACGACAAATTCCGTGGCAAACCCCTCTGGTCAGTCGGCGCCGGCTGGAACGCCCACAACGAGCAGTTCATGCATGACCTCACCTGGATCAACTTCCTGAAACTCCGAATGAGCTACGGCGCGACCGGCAACATCTATCAGGGTGCCACCAGCTACATGACAGCCGAATCGACTGACATCAACGACTACACCGGCCTGCCCATCGGAACCATCGTCAGCCCCGCCAACCCCTATCTGCGCTGGGAGGAAAACCGCACTACCAACGTGGGTCTCGACTACAGCTTCCTCAACTACCGTCTGCGCGGATCGTTCGACTTCTACAACAAGAGCAGCCGCAACATCTTCCATGAAAAGACCCTCGACCCCACCACCGGCTTCACCTCGATGGTAGCCAACGTGGCCTCGATACGCAACCGCGGTGTGGAACTCAGCATCGCCTATGACTGGTTTGTGCCCGGCAAGAACAGCAAATTCGGATGGACAACCGAAATGACCGTGAGCTACAACAGCAATGTGGTGACAGGCGTGGAAAGCAAATCGGCCTCCGCCTCACAGCTTGTGGCCGTGCCCTACCGCAAGGGCTATCCGGTCAACGCTCTGTGGTCATACCGCTTCGCAGGCATCAGCGACGAACCCGGACGCCAGGGTCAGACCATGTGGTATGACGAAAACGGAGAGCCTCAGCGCTCCGTGGCAGGCCACTCTATCGACGTGCTTGAATTCTCCGGTCAGACCGACCCCAAGACAATCATCGGATTCAACAACAACTTCCGCTGGAACGGTTTCAGCCTCAACATACTCATGGCCTATGCCGGCGGACACGTGATGCGCGCACTGCCTGAGGTAGAAGCCGGCAAGCTCATGCCCTACTCGGCAGTCAGCTCCTACTTCGTGAACGCATGGACTCCTGAAAATCCCACCAACACCCCCGGTTTCGGACAGTACGGTTCCCCCCAATCCTCAAGCGAGGCATACTACTCGAACACCTCCATCCACCATGCCGATTTCATCAAGATCCGCAACATCGTCTTCGGCTATGACGTGCCCCAGAGCTGGCTCCGCCGCTTCGGCATCAACAACCTCGCTCTGCGTGTCCAGCTCGACAACCCCAAGGCTCTCTGGACCCGCAACAATATCGGCGTAGACCCCGAAACTCTCGGCCTGCGCAACCCGGCATCATGCGTGTTCGGCCTCAACGTCAACCTGTAATAACCCCACAGAATGATCACAACAATGAAAAAGACCATCATATCACTCCTGACCTTTGCCGGGCTCATAAGCCTGAGCTCTTGCTCCGACTTCACTGACATAGACCCCAAAGGCACCAACCTGCTCAAATCAGCGGAAGAACTTGAAATGCTTCTCAACAGGGAGTATTCCTCGATCTACTCCGACCAGATGTCATATCTGATCGGCGATCTTCTGCCCAACTCCAACATACCCTCGCTCATAAACAGCCCGCAGAAAAGCATCAACTCCATCCTGCTGACCTGCGACGAGGCCGGTCATGCCAAAGAGCTGATCGAACAGACCACAAATGACACCCACTACTCAACCTTCTATGAGATAATCGGTGCCGTGGCCAACCCCATTCTCTCAAACATCGACAACGCCTCAGGCGATCAGCAGCTCAAGCAGCAGGTCAAGTGCGAGGCCCTCGTGCTCCGCGCCTTCTTCCACTATCTGCTTGTCCAGAAATTCGCCAAAGCCTATGACCCGGCCTATGCAGCCGAAACTCCGGCCATCCCCTATCTGACACAGTCGCAGAACATCCTCGCAACCATCCCGCAGCAGACTCTCGAATATGTCTACACCCACATAATCAAAGACCTTGACGAGGCTATCGGAATCGGTGCCCTCCCCGAAACTCCGGTCAACCACATGCGCGTAGGCCTCCCCTTCGCCTATGCCGTAAAGGCTATGGCTCTCATGGCCATGCAGCGCTACGACGAGGCTGCCGTTGCCGCTGAAAACGCACTCGGCATCAACTCGACCGTGCTTGACTACAACAACTGTCTCAACGCCCGCGGTCTGATCAGCCGTCCGTTCATGGACTGCCAGGAAGACTTCTTCGTGTTCCGCTCGATCATCGACGTGAAAGGAATCCAGGACGTCACAATGGCCCGCTTCGAAGACGGCCACATCTGCCGTGACAAGATCACTACCTACAATGCCCTCACCGGACAGCCTATCGACTACGGCACCGTCCTCATCGGCATCCCCGCCACAATGACCGCCGAGTTCAGCCCCAACTGGAACAACTTCGGTCTGAAAACATCGCAGATGCTCCTGATCCTCGCCGAGTGCGAACTCCACAAAGGCAACATCACCCCGGCGATGGACTACCTCGATCGTCTGCGCGTAAACCGCATACTGTCTGAAAAATATGCTCCGCTGAAGGGATCGGTCACCACTCTTGCCGACGCCATAGCCCATTATAAGCAGACAGCCCACGGCGAAAACATCTACAGCTACTACAACTTCGTTGACCGCAAACGCTGGACACGCCTCCCCGAATTCCGCGAAACCTACACCCGCACCATCATGGACAAGACCTACACTCTCACCCCTGAGTCTGACATGTGGATTTTCCCCTTCCCCCAGAGCGTGACCAACATCAATCCCTCGATCAAACAGAATTACTAACTGACTCGCAATGAAGATTAGAACACTGATTCTGACCCTTTGCCTTGCCGCCACCCTGTTTCAGTTCAGGGTGGCTGCAAAGCATAATATATCTGTCCTCTACGTGGGCGGGTCACCCAACCGCGGCGTGGTTATGGGCCTTTCAGCCGATTCAGCCAAGCTCGCGGCTTCGGCCAAGGAACGCGCTGCCGACTTCACCCGCTTCCTGCGCTCGCGCTTCAAAAAAGTCAAGGCAGTCGACGCCGCTGACTACCGGGCCTCGATGTCTGACAGCTATGACGTCACCATCTTCGACGGCCGCCCGAAGCCCCACAGCGTAACTACCGACTCCAAAGGACGCCCCTCTGTCAGAATGCTCCCTGAAGGATTCGACCGCCCTACGGTCAGCATAGCCGACGCAAGCGCGGCCATCAGAGCCGGCTCCGGAAGCAAAAACGACTGGTATTGCCTCTGCCTCCAGAACAAGGCGATGCGATGGAAAAAAGACCATCCCATTTTCAACGGCCCCTACAAGGTCGACATCAGATCACGCATGGAACCGACTCCTGCCGGTGCCATCGAATCGGGCGAGCTCTATGGCGAGACAGTGCCTGACTCGGTTGAGATGTGGACCGTGCAGAAACAGAATTACACCGATGATCCTGAGATCCGCGTCGGTCTCGTCTGCCGCCCCTGGGGCTACGAAGACTCGCCGGAAGCCGAAATCATTTCCGGCGGCGTATCGTCGAAAAGCATCGACGCAGTAGCCATAGGCCGCCACGCCAACTACTTCCACTGGGGCTTCGGCGCTTCACCTTCGGGCCTGACCGAAGCCGGACGCGCAGCCCTGGCAAACGCCATTATCTATATGGCCAAGCTCGGACCCTGCCGCATCATAGCCCGCAAGGACAATGACGAGATAGCCACACGCAGCAGCATCACCCATGCCAAAGGCGAGATTGCCCGTTCGGCCTGGGACACCGAAAACAAAGCCCGTCTGAACTTCTACCTCAAAGTTGACAGCGGACAGCAGGCTGCCAAAGCAAAACTCGCCGCAGGTGAACCGCTGACCCTGACCGATTCGGCCTTCATCTCGATTCCGCCGCAGCGCAGACCGGAGCCGACACCCTATGCCGACTTCATCCGCCAGCGCGAACCGCAGCTGTTTCACTTCTTCGGTGACGACATCGAGGAATACAACCGCTACTACGACCGCAACACCCCCTGGTTCCGCCCTGCCGCCGGAGAAATCCATCGCCTTGACATAGACGAGGATGTCCGCTCGCTCGGCATGGCCAACAATGACATCCGCCTGCTGGAAACCTGCATCGACATGCTCGAACGCGGCGGCCGCGATGCCGAAAAGGCCTCGGCGATACTCACCCGCTACACCCTCTGCCGCTTCAGCACTCCCGCTCAGTGGCGCCAATGGTTCACAGACAACCGTGACCGCCTCTTCTTCACCGAATCCGGCGGATGGCTCTGGCTCGTCAACACCCAGGACCGCGACATTCCCGGAAACGACTATTCCGTTCTGACCGCACCGGCCGGCAACGCAGCCCCGGCAGCTGAAAGCACCGCTCCCACCGCTCAGGCACCATCAGCCGCTTCGGCCATGCCCGCAACCGACCGCGAGAACCCCGTGGCCTCCAGAGCCGAGCTTGTCAGAAACCCAGACGGCACCCGCGACATAGTCATCACCCTCAGCATCCATCCCGGATTCCATCTCTATGCCAACGTCGATGACGACGATCCCTTCATCCCGACCGAGATCAGCCTCTCGCTCCCCGAAGGAGTAAAAGCCGAAGGTCCGATGAGCTATCCTTCCGTCACCCCATCGAAAAACGCCACGACCTACTACAAAGGTCTCTGCCGTTTCATCCAGCGCATTTCAGGCCAATCTGACAGCGATGCCGTCTGCAATCTGACCTATCAGAGCTGCGACAACTCCGTCTGCCTCCGCCCGGTCAGCACCTCCCTGCCCGTCAGTCTGAGATAAGTGAAAGATACATCACCCGCAAGCAAAAGCCGGATATCACTTTTCTACGATATCCGGCTTTTTATCTATTAAAAAAGTCAAATGTAGGGTGTAAGATTAAAAATTAAGTCGTACTTTTGCGGAAAGGCTATACAAAAAGCCTCTTTTTTTCAAACAAATCATTATCTCCCCAAAGCACCATGTCACTTTCCCGTAATTTAGCTTACGCCACTATGACAACCTTGGCTTTAGGCACATTGGCCGGATGCTCCAATCAGAAACAGCTCGCTTATCCGGCAGCTCCATCAGACAACACCGTCGACACCATCTTCGGAATGGCAGTACCTGATCCCTACCGCCCGCTTGAAAACGACACCGCAGCCGAAACCCTCCGCTGGGTAGAAGCCGAGAATAAGGTGACCGAAGACTACCTCTCGAAAATCCCCTTCCGCTCGAAAATCAACTCCCGCCTGACCGAACTCAACAACTACGTCAAGCGCGGCATGACCTATCGGGAAAACGACGGCATGTTCTATTTCTTTGAAAACGACGGCCTGAAGAACCAGTCGGTGCTCTACCGCAAACCCACCCTTGACAGCACCGAGCGCGAAGTCGTCCTCGACCCCAACACTCTGAGCGATGACGGCACAGTGGCCCTCACCGGAGTCTTCCAGTCAAAAGACGGCAAATACACAGCCTACACCATCAGCCGAAGCGGTTCAGACTGGACCGAGATCTTCGTGATGGACACAAAGACAAAAGAGCTCCTGCCTGACCACATACTCTGGGGCAAGTTCACCGATGCTTCCTGGGACGGCGACGGCTTCTACTACAGCGCCTACCCCGTGCCGGAAGAAGGTAAGGAATTCTCCAACGCCAACCAAAACCACCTCGTCTACTATCACAAGCTCGGCACTCCCCAGAGCGAAGACACCATAGCATTCAGCGATCCGCAGCACCCCTTCCACTTCCACAGAGCCCAGGTGGCCGAATCGCAGCCTGTGACTTTCGTGCACATCGGCGGTGCCGGTGTGGGCGATGCCCTTAAAGTGCGCAAAAACGGCGTCTGGACCGACATGCTGCCCACTCAGGACTACAACAACAGTGTCGTCGACGTCATCGACAACAAAATCTACATTGTGACCTCCTACGGCGCTCCCAAAAACCGCCTCATGGTGGCCGACCTCGCCAATCCGGCTGTTGAAAACTGGAAAGAACTCGTCCCCGAAGCCGACGGAGTACTCACCGGCGCTCAGTTCTCAGGCGACAAGCTCTTCCTCACCTATGAGAAAGACGCCGCCAACCAGGTAGCCATCTATGACATGAACGGCAAGAAGGAAGCTGACGTAAAGCTTCCCGGCTACGGTTCGGTATCAGTCTACACCGAGCGCAAGCATCCCGGCGAAGTCTACTACAGTTTCTCGTCATTCACAGCTCCCGCCGCACAGTACGCCTATGACATGGCCACCGGCGAAAGCAAACTCATCTTCCAGGCCGAAATCAACGGCGTTGATCTGGGCGAATACGTCACCGAGCAGGTGTTCTATCCCTCGGCCGACGGCACGAAAGTCCCCATGTTCCTCACCTACAAGAAAGGTCTTGAGCGCAACGGCAAGAATCCAGTCTATCTCTATGGCTACGGAGGCTTCAACGTCTCGCTGACACCCGGCTTCTCGGCCAACCGCCTCTTCCTTCTCGAAAACGGCGTGATCTATGCCCAGGCCAACCTGCGCGGCGGCTCGGAATACGGTGAGGAATGGCATCAGGCCGGAACCAAGATGAACAAGCTCAACGTATTCAACGACTTCATCGCCGCAGCCGAATATCTCGTCAAGGAAGGCTGGACTTCTCCTGACTACCTGACCATCGAAGGCGGCAGCAACGGCGGCCTCCTCGTTGGAGCCTCGGTCAACATGCGTCCCGACCTCTTCAAGGTGGCCATTCCCCGTGTTGGCGTGATGGACATGATGCGCTACCACCTCTTCACCATCGGCTGGAACTGGGCTTCGGACTACGGCACAAGCGCCGACTCGCCCGAAATGGCAAAATACCTCCTCGACTACTCGCCCCTCCACGCCATCCGCAACGACGGCACTCCTTATCCGGCTATCCTTGTCACCACAGCCGATCATGACGACCGTGTGGTGCCCGCCCACTCCTTCAAATATGCCGCCGCCCTCCAGGCCGCCGACACCGGCGATGCTCCCAAGCTCATCCGCATCGACTCAAAGGCAGGCCACGGAGCAGGCAAACCCATAGCCAAAGTGCTCGAAGAGTACACCGACATGTATTCTTTCATGTTCGAAAACCTCGGAATCGAGCCTAAATAAACTGAACCGAACCCATTCACACCTCTCTGAGGACCCAACACTTGATGAAACCACTGACCCGGCTACCGCTTTTCATAACCGCTGCATTTCTCTCCATAGCCCTTCACAGCTGCTTCACCGGCGTGGAATACACGCCTAAAGTCTCGGAGCGCGATGTGCGGCGCGAAAACATTGTTTCCACTCCGGAGGACACCTTTCTGGCCCACGTGGCCGACAGCCCCCTACCGGAGTGGAAGCCGGGGAAAAGGTTTTTCGTCACGGACGACAAAATCCGTCTCATCTTCGGAGCAACCGCCACCCCCTATGACTCGCTCGGAGGAAGCACCATCGAGTTTCTCGACGTGCATGAAGCCCCCTCGATTGTCGGCACTTCAGTGACCGACCTGACATTCGCCGGCCCTGACGGGCGCCGCTTCGTCTACCGCATCAACCGCCCGCTTGCGTCAGTCATGAATCAGGAAAACCTGCATGTGCCCTTTACCATCCAGGAAAGTCTGGTGAACTCGGCCGACTCTCTGCTCCGTGGCAAAAAACTCTATGTGCTGACCCGTACCTGGCGCGACGATGCCGACAACTCGGTCAGCGGACGCCAGTTTGTAGAGATCCTGATCGACTCCGTGACTCCCGGCAACGACATCTACCCTATCAAAGTCTCTTTCACGGATCTTCTCGGCAACTCGGCCCGCATCTTCCTCCATCCCGGCCCGCGAGGCCACACCCCGCGCTCCTTCCCGGTATTCTTTTCATTCACTGACCCGCGCCTGAAATATCCCGCCATAAGCGATGCCGTCTGGGAAAACATCATCAACGGCCGTGTGGCTCTCGAAATGACCCGCGAGGAATGCCGCCTTGCCCTCGGTGCGCCACGCGAAGTGGACCGCGGAGCCGACAATTCCTACCTGCGCGAAGTCTGGCTCTACGAAAACGGCATCTATCTCGTGTTTGAAGACGGACTCCTCAAACGTTTCCGCCGCTGATCCCCAAGGTCTGACAGACCTCCCCGTCCTCTCCCCGCTCTACTCCTCACCTCCTCTCTCGTTCAACTGCAAACCGACAACCCGCCTGACATTCTTACCTTAAATTATTATAATCAATCCTTCTCATGTTTCTACGCTATTACCTATTTTTGCTATTCACATTGCTACTCTCGTCCTCAGCACTTGCTCAAGAAGATGTAATCATCGTCAAGCAAGGCACCTGGAACGTCGATCCGACCGAAGTCGGCCGCCTATATCCAACGGGCAACAACCAGTATATCGGCAACATTACCGACGGCCACCTGTGGGCCCTGGAATATCAGGGGACAACCTACAATCCGGAAGGCTGGGAAGACTACTACGACAAGTCGCCCCTCAACAAGACTTTCACATTCAAGAAAAACGCCACCGGATCATTGCGGACCGGTGAGACCGGCCAGAAATACAAGCTCCGTGCCACTCTCTCGGCCGACAAGAGCTCGATCGAGCTGGAATTCCTCGTCCCCGACCCTCCAAGACCAATCACCGCCACCATCGACTCAAAAAACATCACCCTCGTAGATGACGCCGGCAGCGCATCAGCCACGTTCATCTGCAACAGGACCTTCAACCGAAACAAAAAAGACATCACAATCGGCGCCCTCTCTTTCGAAGGGAAGACCTACGGCATCGCAGAGCAGCCCTCATTCACAGATTCACCTGATTCACAGAGCCGCACACTGCGCCTCACCCCCGGATCAGACGCAGGTATCACTCTCTCGGTCATCGGCTACTACACTCTGTCGGTCCGCACGGTCAATGGAGTCCCCGTAGAGCTTACCGTCCGCAAACTCGCCGCCGATGAAGAACCGAACACCCCGCTTTCAGCAACCTTCCCCGAAGCCATGCTCGGCTGCACAAATTCAGCGTCATACATTCCTGACGAAGCGCTGACCCTCTGGACAAACGAAGAGGGCTATGGCAAAAATCCCGTCGACGTAGGCAATTACGGAGCCAATTACAGCAACGTTTTCCTTCTTGGCAACGGACGACTCGGCATAGCCACCGAATGCAACCAGTCTGAAGGCATACTCATAAACGAGAAAACCAACTATGACTCCAACCCCGACCCCGACCACAAATATGTAAACACCGGCACCTACTGCCCGATCGGCGCTCTCAAGATCACCCGTGGCGGCGAAAGCCCGGCCTACGGCGGCACCTTCCTGCGCCAGCTCGACCTGACAACAGCCGTGGCCTCGGCCATGAACCGCTGGACAGCAAACGGAAAAGAAAAAATCTACACCCGCGAATATCTCGTCAGCCGTGCCAATGACGTCGGAGTGCTCCACTTCACCACCAACGGCGAGGTCAAGCTCAACTACTCTTTCGAGTCAAGCATAGCCGGCAGCGGCGCCGACGGCCTCGTCTCTGCAACCTCAGGCAACACCTCCAACTGTCAGATCCGTTTCAACTTCACCTTCAAGGTGATTCAGAAAGGCGGCTCGCTGACCACCTCAGGCAGCACCGTAAGCGTGACCGATGCCGATGAAATCACCGTGGTCTTCGGCGTAGGCACAAACTATGACATCGACTCGCCCACCTTCTACTCCGGCGAGAGCGACGACCGCCTTGCCGAGCGCGTCCGCTCAACCGTAGAGAGCGCCGCAGCCCTCGGATGGCAGGCCCTGTATGACAACCACATAGCTGAATACAGCCCCCTCTTCAACGCCGCCCGCTTCGAACTGGCCGAAGCCACAAACAACGCCCCGACCTCACTGCTCAAACAGCACTACGAAGGCGCTTTCACAGCCACAGCCACTGACTCCGACGACCAGACCCGAATGATCGACATGCTCCTCTTCGCAATGGGCCGCTACCTCAACCTCGCCTCCTCACGCGGCGATCTCGCCCTCCCCAGCAACCTCCAGGGCATCTGGGCAAACCAAAGCCCGCAATGGAACTGCGACTTCCACGCCAACATCAACCTCCAGATGAACTACTGGGCCGCGGAAAACACCAACATTTCCTCAGCCCACATGCCCTTCCTCAACTACCTCAAAAAGATGGCGGCCACACAGTGGAAAGGCTATGCTGACAGACTCGTGGCAGGCACCGGCGGCTGGACCCACCACTTCGCCACCAACACCTTCGGGGCATCAGGCGTCTACAACGGAGAATACACCGAAGCCGCCGCCTGGAACTGCACCCACATCTGGCAGCACTATCTCTACACCCAGGACCGGCAGTTCCTCGCCGACTTCTTCGACACCCTCTACGGAGCCGCCCGCTTCTACTTCGGCTACCTGCGTGACACCGACGGCGACGGACTTCTCGAAATCCCCAACAACTACTCACCCGAACTCGCCGGAGGCACATCGGTAGCCGTCCACGCCCAGCAGCTTGTCTACCAGCACCTCTGCAACACCCGCGATGCGGCCGTCATCCTCGGCAAGACAGCTGAAGCCGCCAACTGCCAGTCATACATCGACCGCATGTACAACGGCATCGACATTGTCAACGGCGAACAGTGCGAATGGAAAGGCGCCCTCACCTCAGAGCCTACCCACCGCCATCTCTCCCACCTGATGTGTCTCTACCCCCTGGCCCAGGTATCGCCCTATGACAGCGACCCCACTAACTTCAATGGCTCCTACAAGGCCCTGCTCAAGCGCGCCGATGCCGACGGCGGTGAAGACGCCGCTTGGAACACAGCTTGGAAAATGTGCTGCTACGCCCGCTCGCTCAAGGGTGACCTCGCCCTGCGTCAGCTCGCCTACGGCATGGCTGAACGTATCACCCCCGACCTCCGCACCACCTGCAAACACACCTTCCAGATCGAAGGCGGAGCAGGCATCTCGGCCGCGATCGGCGAAATGCTCCTGCAGAGCTACTCCGGCATCATCGACATTCTCCCCGCCCTCCCCTCCACATGGCCCACCGGCTCTGTCAAAGGGCTCAAGGCCGAAGGCAACTTCACTGTCGACATCTCATGGGAAGAAGGAGAGATCACGGAGATCCGCATCGCCGACGGCCTGAACCGGGCCATCCGCGAAGGCGGTGTGCAGCTCCGCATCCATGCCGCCAACATGTCGGACAACGGCATCTATATCGATGGCAAACCCCTTCTGAGCCGTTCAACAGCCCTGCTCTATGAACCCCGGACCAACAGCTACCTGCTGACAATCCCCGCCGGCACTCCCAATAACGCCTCAATAACACTCGGCGCCTCCACCACAACCGGAATCGACACTCCTGAGCTCGGCACCCCTGACAGCGAAGCGCCCGTCAGACTCTTCGACCTCCAGGGCCGTCCGGTCAGCGGAGATCCTCAGCCGGGCATCTACATCCGCCGCCAGGGCAACTCCGTCAGCAAAATCCTCATAGGCGGCTGCTGACAGCCGTTGAACTCCGCAGGGCGCGTCAGCGTTATAGTTGCAGTACTCATTGACAAAAACAGGATTCCGGACCTGTCCGGCATCGAATTTTAACAACCAACAATTATGATTACTGTAACATATCTCGACCACAGCGGTTTCGCGCTGACCACCCCCGGAGCGGTGATGGTATTCGACTACTACAAGGACCCTGACAAAAAACTTGAAAAAGTTCTGCGCGACTCGCCTGAAAAGCCCGTGCTCTTCTTCGTCTCGCACCATCATCCCGACCACTTCAACACCTCGATCTTCGAACTGGCCCAGGACCGCAAACGCACCTACATCCTGGCCAACGACATCTTCTCGAAGCTCGTCCCGAAGACCGGACTGTCAGTAGCCTGGATGTCGGCCGGCGACGTGCTCGACAGCATCCCCGGCACCACTCAGGTCAAAGCCTACGGATCAACCGACACCGGCGTAAGTTACGCCATCACCCTCACTGACGGAAGCGTCATCTTCCATGCCGGCGACCTCAATGACTGGCACTGGAGCGAAGAATCGACCGAACGCGAAGTGGCAAAGGCCGAAGAGCGGTTCAACGTCATAGTAGACCGCATAGCCGAAGAGATCCCCGAAATCAAGATAGCCATGTTTCCGGTCGATGCCCGCATGGGAACCGACTTTGCCAAAGGCGCGCAGATCTTTCTCTCGAAAGTCAAGGTCGACAACTTCTTCCCGATGCACTTCTGGGGAGAGCCGCAGAAAGCATGTGACTTCAACGCCTATGTTCCCGTAGGCAACGCCACCCGTTGCTACTGCCTTGACCGCCCCGGCATGATCGTCGAGATCAAAGGCTGACACCCATCGGATTCCACAAACCATACCGGCTCTGACCGGCTCTCTCAAGCCCGTCAGAGCCTCTGAAAATGTTCTTTACAAAAATTTTACTTTTGTAAGGAACATTTTTTGTAACTTTGTGCTCTTACCATTATATATTATAGAATAATAGCCCAAGCAACATAACCAACCCGCCCGATAATGAGAAAGCTGATAGTCCTCCTGGCCGTAATAGCCTCAAGCGCCATTATAGTTACCTCCTGCGGAGGCAAAAAGACTGCCGAGATTCCAGCAGCCACCGCCGAAACAGTCGAAGGACAGAAATCGCAGCTCGCCGAAGCCCTCTCCACCGGAAATCTCCGGCAGGCATCAGCGATGGCTGACAGCATGTCGCTCTTCGTTGACGACTTCACCCCCGAACAGACCGTGCAGGTGCTCAGCGCCTTTGTCAAGGTCTACTCCGACGCCCAGTCGAAGCGCGAATCACGACGCGCGCTGGAGACCGTGCGCAAATACGTCGATGTCTATGACATAGCCCTGAGCGTCAACCCCAAAGACACCCGCGCGGCCTTCGAGAAAGCCCGCCGAGGAGCCTCCGGTCTCGACTTCGACTCCATAGCCCGCGCTTTCCGCGAAAAACTCTCCAACTATGACGCCATGCAGGACGGCTCGCTCTCAGGACCGAGCAGCGAACCCGCTGACACCGCCAAGGCTCAGGCCGACACCGTCAGCGCCCCGGCTCCGGTAAAAGAAATCCCGCTCGAACACCGTCCCGCCGAATAATCATCCACCAACACCCAACCACGTTCCACGCACACCCAACTCATGCAGTCCATAATCAGCCGTTATAAATCTCTCTTCACATTTCTGGCCGGCATCATAGTCATAGCCGGCATAGCATTCGCATTCTTCTACCCCGATGCCGCCGAGGGCAACCAGCTCCGCCAGCATGACATGCAGCAGGGCGCCGCCATAGGCCAGGAAGCAAAAGCCTATGCCGAAGCAACCGGCGAAGTTTCCCGCTGGACCAACTCGCTCTTCTCCGGAATGCCCAACTTCCAGATCTCGCCGTCATATCCCTCAAGCCGCCTCTTCAGCTGGATCGGATCGGTGATGAGCCTCGGACTCCCCTCCCCCTCGTCGCTCCTGGCCATGATGATGGTAGGCTTCTTCATACTGTTGATTGTCATGAAGATGCGCTGGTATGTAGCACTGCTCGGCGCCATAGCCTACGGATTTTCGTCATACTTCATAATCATCATCGGCGCAGGCCACATCTGGAAATTCGTAACCCTCGCCTACATCCCGCCGACAATCGCCGGCATAATCCTCTGCTACCGCGGGCGCTACCTGGCCGGCGGCGCTATGGCCGCGGTCTTCGCCATGATGCAGATAGCATCGAACCACGTGCAGATGACCTATTATTTCCTTTTCGTCATCCTCGCCATAGTCATCGCTCAGCTTGTCACCGCCATTCGCGCCAAAGAGATGCGCCGCTGGGGCATAGCCACCGGAGTGCTCGCCATTGCCGCCGGACTGGCTGTGACCGCCAACTCTCCGAGCCTCTATCTCACCTACGAATACTCCAAGGAGACCATGCGCGGACGCCACAGCGAACTGTCGCAGCCCGCGGCCGACAATTCGAACTCAACCGCAGGTCTTGACAAGGACTACATCACACAATACAGCTATCAGCCCTCCGAAACCTTCTCGCTGCTCATTCCGAACATCAAAGGCGGAGCCTCGGCAAAACCGGAGAAAGGACGGATGACGGCACTGGGTCTCTCTGACCTGCCTGATGCCAAAGAAATGGTGGCCGAAGGCAAGATCGACTCGATGCAGGAACAGTATCTCAGCTACATGAGCCAGTATTTCGGCGATCCGGAAGGCACCAACGGCCCGGTCTATGTCGGCGCGCTCATCTTCGCGCTCTTCATTCTTGGCTGCATGATAGTCCGCGGCCCTATGAAGTGGGCGCTGGTCATACTGACAGTGTTCTCCATAGTCCTCGCCTGGGGACGCCACGCGATGGTCTTCACAGACATCATGCTCTCGATAGCCCCGATGTATTCTAAATTCCGCACCGTGGAGAGCATCCTCGTCATAGCCGAATTCACCATGCCGCTGCTCGCCGCTATGGCACTCCAGCAGCTCGTGGCTGACCGTAGCCGTCTCGACTCCTACCGCCGCCCGGTGATCTGGAGTTTCGGCATCACCCTCGCCATCTGCGCCATAGCCTTCATAGCCCCTTCGATGTTCGGAAGCATCATCACAGATAATGACCGCTACATCGACAACATGATCACCTCACAGCTCATGCAGCAGGGCTACGACGCCGCCACCGCCCGCCAGTTCAGCCTCCAGAATCCGGCCATCTACTCGGCCATCGAGAGTCTGCGCGAGGGGCTGATCTCAACTGACGCCATCCGCTCTTTTGTCATCACAGCCCTCGGCTTCGTGATGATCATGCTCTACATCCGGCGCCGCGTCTCGGCCGCTATCTCAATGGCGGTCATAGCTGTCGTTGTCCTCGCCGACCTCTATTCAGTCAACAAGCGCTATCTGAGCCACGACAGCTTCGTGCCGCGCCAGCTCACCGCCGGAGCGCCGATTGAAATGACCCCGGCTGACCGGATCATCCTCCAGGACAACGGAATGAACTACCGCGTCATGGACATTCCCCGCTTCTACAGCGCCGATCCGTCGTATTACCATAAGATGATAGGCGGCTACCATGCGGCAAAACTGACACGCTATCAGGATCTCATAGACCGCCATCTCGCCAACTTCACCCGCGGCACCGAGTCGGACGCCGACTGGAATGTGCTCAACATGCTCAACGCCCGTTACATAGTCGACATGCAGGGACAGCCGCTGCGCAACCCTGAGGCCCTCGGCAACGCTTGGTTCGTTGACCGCGTCAGCTACGTCGGCACTCCTGACGAGGAAATGGCGGCTCTCTCGGTCATTGACCCCGCATCGGCAGCCGTGGCCGACAGGAAATTCGAGTCAGCCCTCGGCACCTCGGCCCCCAAAACACCGGGCGACACGATCATCGAAACCATATATGCCCCCAACCGCCTGACCTACACAGCCAACAGTGCCAAAGGCGGAGTGGCCGTATTCTCTGAAGTCTACTTCCCCTGGGGATGGAAAGCCACAATCGACGGGCAGGAAGTGCCCCTGAGCCGTGTCAACTACGTGTTGCGCGCCCTCCCCGTCCCCGCCGGAAAGCATGAGATCGTGATGACGTTCGACCCGCAGTCGCTCCACACCACTGACACAGCGGCCACCATAGCCGTCTTCCTCATCTATCTGGCAGCAGCCGGAGCCATCGTCATAGCCCTGCGCAAAGGCGGCAGAAAGCCTGAAACCGAGACCAAGACAGCAGAGACCGATGCCTCTGAGAGCTAAACTGCGCCTGACACTCCGCAGACTCTGGCGTCCGCTCGGACGCGCCCGCCGCAGCCGTGGCTTCGGGGTGCATTCGCCTTTTGCTTTCCGCTTCATCACTCTGGTGCTGCGTGACAGCCGCAGCGTCTACTATTCCACCGGAAAAATCCGCGACTTCGCCGGAGGTCGCCGCCGCCGGCGCAATCTGACAATGCTCTTCCGCATAGTCTGTGACCGCAAGCCTCTGACTCTGGTCCTTCCGCCGGATCTGCCTGAAGCGGAGCGCCGGGTGATCCTCATGGCCGATTCACGGCTGCAACCCATCACTCCGGCCGAGGCTCTGACACTGCCTGCTGACTCCGACAGCCTTTTCATCTGTCTGCCCGAACTTTCCCCGGAGCATCTTCCGGCTGCCCGCCGCGTGATTTCGGCAGAAAACTCCACACTCGTGCTGCTTCGCGCAGACTCCCGCCGGCTCGATGCCCTGAAAGACGGACTTGACCACATCATGACTTTCACCAACGGGAAATATGCCGTGCTCATAAGCCGCCGCGGTCTCCCGATGCAGAATTTCGAGATCAATTTCTGACCAGCAACACCCTCACTGAACAAGCTCACCACTCTGACCCCGATGCGTGACATCACTGACATCCAGCGCATACTCAATGACTATGACGCCTATCTCTCCGTGGAGAAAGGCATGGCTGAAAACACCCGCGAGGCCTACCGCCGTGACATCGACAAGCTCCATGCATGGCTCACGGCCGGCGGACTGTCGCTGCGCGATGTCACCATCGACACCCTGCGCGAATTTCTCGGCGACCTCCATGATGTAGGCATAGCCGAACGCTCCCAAGCCCGCATAGTCTCAGGTCTCCGCTCCTATTTCTTCTTTCTGAGCATAGAGGACTATCTCAACCCCAACCCCGCCGAACTGCTCGAACAGCCCAAAACCGGACTCCATCTGCCCGAAGTGCTGACCCAGGAAGAGATCGACTCGATGATCAGAGCCATCGACCCGGAAAAAGCCGAAGCCTCGCGCGACCGCGCCATCATCGAGACCCTCTACGGCTGCGGCCTGCGCGTCAGCGAGCTTGTCAATCTTGAGATTTCAAAAATCTACGGCCAGGAAGGCTACCTGATAGTACGCGGCAAGGGCAACAAGGAGCGCATGGTACCCATGTCTGAGGTATCGCTCTTGGAGATCAGTGACTATCTGATGGACCGTATGCATCTTGACATCAAGCCGGACAGCCGCGACATACTCTTTCTGAACCGCCGTGGCGGACGCATGACCCGCGTGCGCATATTCCAGATAGTCAAAGACCTCGCCGCAGCCGCCGGCATACGCAAGACCATCTCACCCCACACCCTGCGCCACTCCTTCGCCACCCACCTACTCGAAGGAGGAGCCAACCTGCGCGCCATACAGCAGATGCTCGGCCACGAGAGCATAGCCACAACCCAGATCTACATCCATCTCGACCGCTCGACACTCCGCAACGACATCCTCACCTACCACCCCCGCAACCACCCCCTCAGAGATTAGCCAATTAATGTTAAATAGACTCCGGGCGGATTGGCCAATCCGATTATTCTCCCTATCTTTGCAGGAGTCAACAACTGGCAACCGTACATATCAAAATCAACAATATTCATTAGGGGTCTCGTAGCCGCAAGCATCGGGATTCTTTATTTTTTAACTCCCTCTTTAACAAAAATCTACAGCAATCATGGCTATAACTTTCATGACCAAAGAAGGTTACAAGAAAAAAATGGAAGAAATCGCGTTCCTCGAATCAGTTGAACGTCCACGTATATCCGCCGCAATCGCAGAAGCCCGTGACAAGGGCGACCTTTCGGAAAACTCCGAATATGACGCCGCTAAAGAAGCTCAGGGTATGCTCGAAATGAAGATTTCGCAGCTCAAAGACCTCGTTGCAAACGCCCGTATCATCGACGAAAGCAAGCTCAACAACGAGGAGGTGCAGATTCTCAACCGCGTGAAAATCAAAAACACCGCCAACGGCATGACAATGGAATATACCATCGTAGCCGACTCCGAAGCAAACCTCAAGGAGAAGAAAATCGGCTCAAGCACCCCGATAGCCCAGGGTCTGCTCGGCCACAAGCTCGGCGAAGTGGTAGAGATCAAGGTTCCCGCCGGACTCATGAAGTTCGAGATCGTAGAAATCAACTACTAATCCACCCCCCACAAACTCTCAATCAAAGTAGAGCTATGTCAACAATCTTCAGCAAAATCGCCGCAGGAGAAATTCCCTCCTACCGCGTGGCAGCCGACGAACGCCACTACGCATTTCTTGACATCAACCCCGTGGCTCCCGGACATGTGCTTGTGATTCCCCGCAAGGAAGACGACTACATATTCCACCTCTCCGACGATGACTACCAGGCTCTGACTCTGTTTGCCAAGCGAGTGGCCGAAGCCATCCGCGAAGCAGTCCCCTGCAAGCGTGTCGGCGTGGCCGTCATAGGTCTGGAAGTGCCCCACACCCACATCCACCTTATACCTATCAACACCGAGGCCGATATGGACTTCAAACATAAAGTGGAGCTCCCGGCCGAGGAAATGGAAGCGATCGCAAAAGCAATCGCCGCAAAATTCGATGAACTCAACGCTTAGAGGTTGTTAAAAAGCCTCTTAATCCGGAGCCACAGACAGACTTACTACAGATGAGCGCGACCAAGAGATCAAAAACCGCCTGCTGGATCGAAGCCATGCGCCTGCGCACACTCCCCGTGTCGCTCGCCGGAGTGATCTATGCCGCCGGACTCGGACTTCTCTCATGGCGTTTCAGCCTTGTCCCCGCGCTGCTCTGCCTGCTCTTCGCTCTTCTGGCCCAGATAGCATCGAATTTCGCCAACGAATATTATGACTTCAAGGGCGGCCTTGACCGCGCAGGCCGTCAGGGTCCGCGCCGCGGAGTCACCGAAGGCGACATCACCCCCGGAGCCATGAAGCGGGCCACCTTCGCCACGCTTGCCGCCGCCTGCATTGCGGGCTGCATACTCGTGTGGCTCTATGGCAGCTGGTGGATGTATCTCGTCGGCATCGCAACGGCTCTCGGCGTCATGGCCTACAGCACCGGCCCTTATCCCCTCTCCCACCACGGCTTCGGAGAGGTGGCGGTCATCTGCTTCTTCGGCATCATCCCTGTCACCCTGACCTACATGCTCATGGGCGGCCCGTTCGGATGGTGGCTGGCAGCCGCAGCGGCCGGAATCGGGCTGATGGGCGCAAACGTACTGATCATCAACAACTACCGCGACTTAGAGGATGACCGTGCGGTAGGCAAGCGCACCCTTGCCGTGCGCCTCGGCCTCCGCGCCATGTCTGCCATCTATCTGGCCAACGGCATTCTTGCCCTGATTCTCACCCTGCCGCCCTGGCTTGCCGCCGGACCCGGCTGGTGGATAGTCCCGGCCCTCTATCTCTGCGGCCACACCGCACTGTATTTCAGACTCACGCATCTCAGCGGTGCCCGGCTCAACCCGCTCTTAGGCATGACTGCGGTGCTGATGCTCGTCTACGCCGCAGGATTTGTGATTACCGTAGCCACATCAGCCTGACATGCGGAAACTCCAGTCTCTCATCACACTTTATTTTTTGACATGAGCAACTTCTACGCCTGGTGCAAACGTTATCTCTCTCTGACACTTCTCGCCTCACTGGTGATAGGCTCTCTCGTGCTCTTTTTCAATGAAAACTCTCTGCTGCGCACGGTAGAGCAGGAGCGCCGCATCACCGAACTCGAAGCCAGCATCAGCGAGGCCACTGATACCCTAAACTATTACCGCGACCTCAACCACTCCCTTGACACCGACAAGGAGACAATGGAGCGCATAGTCCGCGAGCAATATCACATGCAGCACCCCGACGAAGACGTCTATATCTTCGAATAAGCCCACTCTCCCACACCAATACCACACCACCACTCATCAATTCAGCGAATGGACAGAACATCAGCATCCAACATAATGGTCACTGCCGGGCTCCTCGCCATCATGGCAGCCGCACTCTTCCCCCTTCTCCACATGGCCACCCAGTGGGGACGCTATCTCTACGCAGCAGGCTCTCTCATCTTGCTTGCCGGACGCTTTGTGGCCCCGAAAGTCAAGGACGCACCCCTGCGCCTGCGCCGCCTCATCAGAGTGGAGGTCTGGACAGCACTGATTTTCCTTGCCGGGGCAGTCTTCATGTTCATACCGTCGGCCGGAAAGACCGACTGGCTGGCCTTCACGCTCGCCAGCGGACTGCTGACCATCTACACATCCGTCATGATTCCAAGACAGAAAGCTGATAATAAACGTTAAAACACCCGTCTGATCCGGCACTCCGGAAGAAGGCCGGTGCAAAAATAGCCGGATGATGGCCGTGAAATTGCCACATTATTAGTAATTTTGCCACGCAAATAGAAAAAGCCACCGCCACCGAATGTCGCAATACCTGACAATTGACCAAGGCAACACCGAAGCGAAGATCTCGCTCTGGGAGGATAAAGAGCTCGTTGACACCGTCATCGACACACGTCTCACACCCTCGTCCGTCGAAGAATTCGTAGGCGGACGCCGCCTCAAAGGAGCCATCTATTGTTCTGTGGTTCAGAACAACGGCCCTGTCATCAACAAACTCAGCCACCTGGCGCGCTGCGTCTACCGCCTGTCGCCCTCCACGCCTCTGCCCATCAAGCTCGACTATGCCACCCCGCAGACGCTCGGAGTGGACCGCATCGCATCGGCCGTAGGCGCCTGGAGCGATTTTCCCGGACGCGACATCCTCGTGGTCGACGCCGGCACCGCCGTGACCTACGACTATGTAGACTCCACCGGCACCTACCGCGGCGGCAACATAGCCCCCGGCATCAACATGGAATTCAAGGCCCTCAACCAGTTCACCGCACGCCTGCCCCTCGTGCCCTTTCCGGAAAACATGCCGGAACTGCGCGACAAGGTGATAGGCCGCGACACCGTAGAGGCCATAACGCTCGGAGCTGTCTACAGCGTCGTAGCATCAATAGGATATTATCGCAGCCGGCTGCCGAAAGACACCGTCATAGTTCTCGGCGGAGGCTGCGGCCATCATCTCGCTTCTCTGTGCGACTTCGATGTTCTCCCTGACGAACATCTCGCCAGCAAAGGTTTAAACAGAATTTTGCTTTACAATGAAAATTAAGTCATTTCTCCTCCTCGCCGTCATGGCCATGACCGCCGCCCCCGCCGCGCTGGCCCAGACCACAAGTCCATATTCAAAATTCGGCTATGGCCTTCTTGGCGACAATGCCACTTCCGCACAGCGCCAGATGGGCGGAGTGGGCTATGCCATGCGTTCCGGAAGGCAGATCAATGTCATGAACCCCGCATCATATGCCGCCATCGACTCTCTGACATTCCTTTTCGACATGGGTACCGATGTCTCCATGTACTGGCGCAAGGACAACACCGGCAGCTCCAAGGACTGGGGTGGCGGACTCGAATATGTCACAATGCAGTTTCCCGTCACAAGCTATATCGGTGTGAGCGCCGGCATACTCCCCTACTCTTCAGTGGGCTATGCTTTCGGCTCTGACATTGAAAACGGCGTCGCCACCCACCAGGGCACCGGCGGCATCAACCAGCTCTACCTCGGAGCCGGTGTCAGACCGTTCAAAAACTTCACCGTAGGTTTCAACGCGAGCTACCTTTTCGGCAACACGTTCAACGACGTCTATGCCGTAGGTTCCTCCTCGTCGCTCTTCGAGCAGGTGATGGAAGTACAGGACTTCCACTTCCAGTTCGGTATGCAGTACACTCTCAACCTCTCGCGCAAGAACGATCTGACCCTCGGCGTGACCTATTCGCCCGGCAAGACCCTCCTCGGCAAGACCTATGTGCTCAAATATGACACCTCGCAAGACAGCAAGCCCGACACCGTGGCCTCGACAAGTCTCCGCAACAAATTCTCCATAGCCGACACCTGGGGTGTGGGTATCAACTACGAATGGAACAAGCAGTTCCAGGCCGAAGTCGACTTCACCTATCAGAACTGGGCCAAAGCCAAATTTACCGAGATTGAAGACTTTTCATCGACCAAATTTGACAACCGCTGGCGCATCGGAGCCGGTGTGAGCTACATCCCCAATCCCCACGGAAGCTACTTCAAGCGCATCACTTACCGTGCAGGCGGGTTCTACAACCGCGACTACGTAATGGTAAAGAGCAAAGACACCTATAATAATGTGCGTGACTACGGATTCTCGTGCGGTTTCGGTTTCCCGACCGTCAAATCGAAAAACGTCATCAACCTCGGTTTCGAATATCACCACCGCCAGTCGACACCCAACGCACTGCTGACCGAACAGTATTTCAACATCACACTCGGCATCAACTTCAACGGCCTCTGGTTCTACCAGCCCAAGCTCCGTTAAAGACCGCCTGACCTCACCACCACTGCCCCCACAAGCCCAAAAGGCCGAATCACACCAACCCCACAGCCACACCATGCCGACCTCAACCGTCACCCGCCTGCGCCTGCTTCCAGCCTTGATCCTCGCGGCCATCACCGGAGCCTCGTTTGTCGTAAGCGGATGCAAGGACAGCGACCCTGTGGCCACCGGCTCTGTCGATCCGACCCACACCCCGACAATGCTCACCCGCGATGTAGAGACCCTCATCTCTGACTCAGGAGTGACGCGCTACCGCATCGTGACCCCGATATGGTATGTCTATGACGAAACCCCGGAACCGTTCTGGCGTTTTCCGGAGGGGCTTAGACTTGAGCGCTACGACAACTTTTTCCGAATCGAGGCCACTGTCACAGCCGATTCGGCCACATATTTCAAGAACAAGCAGCTCTGGCGACTTGACGGAAACGTCAGCCTGACCAATGTGATGAACGAAAAATTCCTGACCAACCAGCTCTTCTGGGACCAGCGTCAGGAAAAACTCTACTCAGATTCGTTCATCCACATCGAGCGCCCCGACAAGGTGCTTGAAGGCTATGGCTTCGACTCAAACCAGAACCTGACGCGCTACACCATCCGCCGCGTCTCAGGCATCTTCCCGGCCGGCGCCTTCACTCCGGGCGGCAACTCATCCGCTCAGAGCCCGAAAGCACCACAGCCTGCGGCTGACACCATGCAGACAGCCCCGCGCCCGTCCGGAACCAAGCCTGACAAGCCCGACAGAAACGCCGCGGCACCCAAAGCTCAAATCCGGCAATTGCCTCAACCCCAAGCATCCGCAACCAAGTCTGAAAGCCTCCAGACACAGACAACCCGCTTCTAAACCGCAAGCTAATGACACTCACCGCCTGGCTTATACTCGCACTGATCTCTCTCTGCTTCTCCGCCCTGTTTTCAGGAGTGGAGATCGCCTATATTTCAGCCGACCGCGTCCGCATAGGCCTCGACACCAGCCGAGGAGGCATCATCAACCGGATAATAGGCCGCTACTATTCGCATCAGGACTTTTTCATCTCGACCATCCTCGTGGGCAACAACATCATGCTCGTGATCTACGGCATGGGGGCGGCCGCTTTGCTTGAACCCTGGATAGCCGAACGTATTTCGGACAACCAGGCTGTCATTCTTATTCTACAGACCATTATCTCGACCCTTGTCATACTCTTCACCGGTGAGTTTCTGCCGAAATCAGTGTTCCGCATCAACCCGAACACATCGCTGAAGGTATCGGCTCTTCCGGTCTACTTTTTCTACATAGTGCTTTACCCGATTTCCTGGTTCACTTCATGGCTTTCAAAAATGCTCATGCGCCTGGCAGGAATCAAGGCCGAGGACACCCGCCTCGGAGTGCTCTCCATCAATGAGCTCAACGACTATCTCGACACCAAGATCGACGATCTGGAAAATCCTGAGGAAGTGGAGGTTGAGAACGAGGTCAAGATTTTCCACAACGCGCTCGACTTCTCGACCACCCAGCTGCGCGACTGCATGGCGCCCCGAAACGAACTTGTGGCGGTTGACATCGACTCCACCTCGCGCGATGAGCTTTCGGAGCTCTTCACCTCGTCGGGCCGCAGCAAGATTCTGGTCTACCGTGATGACATTGACAATGTGGTAGGCTATGTCCACGTGTCGGAACTCTTCGACCCGACAAGTGACTGGAAGGAACACATCAAGGAGGTGCTCTATGCCCCTGAGACCCTTCTGGCCAACACCATGATGCGCCGCCTGCTGAGCGAAAAGCGTTCGATGGCGGTAGTAGTCGACGAGTTCGGAGGAACCGCGGGCCTTGTCACTCTCGAAGACCTCGTGGAGGAAATCTTCGGGGATATCCAGGACGAACATGACAAGACACGGCTGACGGCATCTGAGGTAGCACCCGGAGTGTTTGAATTCTCAGGCCGCATAGAAGTGCGCACTCTCCGTGACGACTTCCGTCTTGACATTCCTGAAGACGATGAATACCAGACCCTTGCCGGATATCTGATCAATTCCACCGGAACTCTTCCGGCGCAGGGTGACACCATTGAGATCGATGATCTGAAATTCACTATACTCGGACGGTCGGCCACACGCCTTGATCTGATCCGGGTGGAAAAGGCCCAGGCAGAACAATCTTAAGAGGGTGTTTCAAGGCAACCGTTTAGAAAAAACAATCAGAGCCCGTTTCCCAATGTCAACTACATTGGAGAACGGGCTCTGACAACATCAAAAAGAAACCCCAGTCAGGCGTGGGTTGCGGTGGTGGAAGGAGCAACGGCATCACGCGGGAGGACCGGGGCAATTTGTAGATGTGTCGGAGTTATGATATTAGGGGGTATCAATCGAGTTTATCGGCCAGATTCGAAGCTGTATCGGCAATCGAATTGAGCGCGCTGGCAGCTCCTGATTTGATCTTGTCGATCAGCGGAGATGACTTTTCTTTCAGATCGTCAAGCTTGTCAGCCAATGTCTCTTTGGCATCCGCAATCTTGTCGGCGAGGTTTTCCTTGGCCTCAGCAAGTTTTTCTTTTGCATTTGCCTGAGCTTCAGCCGCAGTGGCTTCTATTTCAGCCTTATCGGCTTTATACTGGGCTTTGGCGGCTACTTCAGCCGCTTCCGCGCTGACTTTGGCAGCCTGAGCGGACACCTGGCCCGCCTTGTCGGCTATGTTCTGCTGCATTGATTCCATAATTCGTTAAGCTTTAAAGGTGGTTTGCTATGTTTTTTCTCACACCTTTATAACAACCCTTAAGAGAGGGAGTTGCAGCAGAGTATCTTAAATGAGCTTAAAGAATGTTTAGGCCGAAGGCCGAGACCGCCGTCATTTACCGGAGCTGTCAGCGTCGGCTACAGAAGCGACAGTGCCGTCGGCCAGAGTGGTCTCGATCCGTGCGCCCGGCGCAATATCGGCAACCGATGTCACGGCGCGGCCGTTGACGCGGGTAATGGAATAGCCTCGGCGAAGAGTGGCCAGTGGAGAGAGCACATCAAGGAGCCGGCCGGCAGACTCAAGGCGCGACTTCTGACGGTCGACCGCCGCACGCGCGAGGGCCGGAATACGTTCAGAAATCATATCGAGCTGCGAGATTCGCGGGCGCAGACGTCCGCGGACGGTTTCGGAAAGCGTCATTGCATAGCGGTCGAGCCTCCGCGAGGAATTTTTGAGAGCCGTAGCTGGGAGATGCGGCAAAGTCGCAGAAATGTATGAAAGCTGCTCGCGGGCCCCGCTGAGCATGGCGGAGGCTGTGTGATGGATCTCCGAGGCAAGCTGATCAAGACGGTCAAGAGCTTCCGCTCCACGGCCAATCAGCCATTCGGCGGCGGCGGTCGGGGTCTTGACCCGCATGTTGGCCACATAGTCAAGCACTGTGACATCGCGCTCATGGCCTATGCCAACGATGACGGGCAGCGGAAACTGGGCAATGTTGGCGGCAAGATCATAGTTCTCAAAAGCGGCAAGATCGCTCGTGGCACCGCCGCCGCGGATGATCACCACTCCGTCCCACATCTCCTCATCGGCAGCTATCTGCTCAAGGGCTGCAATTATAGCGTAGGGAGCCTCCCGGCCCTGCATCAGCGCGGGATAAAGCCGGGTGGCAAAGCGCAGATGACGGCGGTTGGTGTAGAGCTGATGGATGAAATCGCCGTAGCCCGCAGCCCCCGGAGCCGAAATCACTGCGATCCGCGACGGCACATCGGGCCACTGCAGTTCGCGGTTCAGCTCCAGAACGCCCTCCTTCTGGAGGCGCGACAGGATTTCGAGGCGCAGGCGCATCAGATCGCCCATCGTATAGGCAGGATCTATATCGGTGATATTGAGCGAAAGCCCGTAGGAGGGATGGTAATTGACCGAAACAAGGACTCTGACCTTCATGCCGCTTGCAAGCCGGCTGCCGGTAGCGGCGGCGAAATCAGCGTCAATCCTGGCAAGAGCCGAGCGCCATACAGTGGCGCGCATACGGGCCACCGGCTCACCGGTCGACGGATTTTTCTGGACCAGTTCGAGATAACAGTGCATGGCACGGCGCACGTCAGAGGTCTCGGCCGTCACCCAGACGTTGCGCAGCGACGGTTCGGAGGCCACCACCGCCCCCAGACGCGAGGTCAGTTCTTCAAGAGTCAGCGTTTCAGAATTCATAAGTGCAAAATTACACAAATTCAGGTTAGAGTTTCCTTAAAAGTGGTAAAACATTAAGAAGTTGTTTATGTTAATTTTGTAGCGTGCATTTATGTACAGCCCCACACCACAGAAATATAATCATCAAAACAGAAATATGCCCATGAAAATAGATCTTACGTCCATAAAGTCGCCACGCGACATCAAAAATCTGGATCTCAGCCAGCTCACAATGCTGAGCGAGCAACTGAGAGCAGAACTGATGAAAAAACTTTCAGCCCACGGAGGCCATGTAGGCCCGAATCTCGGTGTGGTCGAAGCAACCGTAGCGCTCCACTACGTGTTTGATGCGCCGACAGACCGTATAGTGTTTGACGTCAGCCACCAGACATATGTCCACAAAATGCTAACCGGACGTATCAGCGCCTTTATCAGTCCGGAACATTACAATGATGTCACCGGCTACACTTGTCCGCGTGAGAGCGGATATGACCTCTTCGAAGTTGGCCACACCTCCACATCCATAGCACTTGCCGCCGGGCTGGCCAAGTCGAGAAACCTTGAAGGAGGCAAAGAGAATGTGGTCGCTTTTATCGGCGATGCATCTCTTGGAGGCGGCGAAGCGCTTGAAGGCCTGGACTTCGCCCCGACACTCGGCAGCAACTTCATAGTCATCCTGAATGACAACCAGATGTCGATAGCCGAGAACCACGGAGCACTCTACGATCATCTCCGGGAGCTCCGTGAAAGCAATGGCACGGCCCATAACAACATCTTCCGTGCTTTAGGCTACCGGTACATCTATGTCAGCGACGGCAATGACCTGCATTCGCTCATCGAAGCCTTCAGAGCCGCCCGCAATGCAGACCATGCGGTGCTGATCCATATCAATACCCTGAAAGGAGCCGGACTGCCGGCGGCAGAAGCCGACAAAGAAACATTTCACTATGCCGGTCCCTTCGACCTCAAGACCGGCGCTCCGCTTCAGGACGACCTGACGGAAGACTACACCGACATATTTGCCCGCCACATGCTGACGCGCATGGGCGAAGACCGGCGCATCGTGGCCCTTACAGCCGGAACTCCGGGAGCCATCGGCTTCACCCCCGACCGCCGCAAGGCTGCCGGGAAACAGTTTGTCGATGTAGGCATCTGTGAGCAGGCCGGAGTGGCAGTTGCGGCCGGACTTGCCAAAGGCGGCTCACGCCCGGTGTTCGGAGTCATGGCCACTTTCATCCAGCGCTCCTATGACCAGCTTTCGCAGGATGTGGCCATCAACGGACTGCCGGCGGTGTTTGTCGATTTTGCAGGAGGAGTATGGGGCATCCCTGACATGACCCATCTGGGATTTTTCGACATACCGATGATCTCCAATATCCCGGAATTCGTATTCCTCGCTCCGGCCAACGCAGAGGAATATCTCGCCATGCTTGACTGGGCCATCGACCAGACCGACCATCCGGTGCTTGTGCGAACCCCCGGCGGACCGGTGGTCCATACCGACAGACCTGTCAACACCGACATTTTCCGTTATGACATTGTAAGCGAGGGCGAAGATGTGGCAATCATCGGCGCCGGCGACTTCTTCGGAATTGCCGCCGAAGCGGCGGAGATTCTGCGCAAGAAAGGAAAGAAACCCATGCTTATCAATCCGAGAAACCTTTCACAGCTTGACACCGTCTGTCTCGACTCGCTGAAAAAACTGCGCAAGGTGGTCACCCTCGAAGACGGTATCACGGATGGCGGTTTCGGGCAGAAAATAGCCGCCTATCTCGGTGACTCCGATGTCAAGGTCATCACCCTCGGACTTAAGAAAGAATTCCTTGACCGCTACAATGCCACGGAAGTACTCCGTGACAATTCGCTGACTCCCGGCCAGGTCGCCAACCTGCTCAGCGAATAAGATCCCGGCTGATGCGGCCGCAACGCCCCCCTGCCGCACAACAAAAATACATCCTCCCGTCAGGCATTTCAGTGTGATAATGCGGAGCGGGAGGATTATTTTTTCGCTTTTGAGAGATTTTGTTTATCTTTGTGATTGCAAAACTATACATTAGCCAGAACGAATGAAAATCAAACAACTGATTCTCTGCCTCATGGTCTTCCTCGGCGTAAGCCTCGGAGCCAAGGCCGACACATATTTCCAATATCCCATAGTGCCTGACTCGATCAAGCTCTTCCAGAGCCGTTGCGACTATATGGCACGCCATTTCTGGGACTTCTGCGAACTGAAAAAGGCCTTTTCGGCCAAACACAAGATGGCCCAGGAGTTCAATGTCTATATCTCGATACTGCGCAATGCCACACCCGATTCGGCAATAGCCTCGGTCAACCGTTTCACAAAGAAGCTTGAAAAGCAGCCGGCCGACCAGCTGTTCATGGCCGAATGCGCAGAGAATATCCTCTACGGCGACACCGCCGAGATGTGGATCGACGAACTGTATCTGCCCTTTGCCGAGGCTGTGGCCTCAAACAAGCGCATCGACAAAGCCTCAAAGGCCCGCTTCGCGCATCAGGCCAAAATACTGAAGAACTCTATGACCGGCAAGCGCTTCGCCTCTCTGCCCTACACCACCCGCGAGGGGCAGAGCAGAAACCTCGACAGCGACTCGGCCCAGGTGCTGGTGGTGTTTTTCAACGACCCCGACTGCGATGATTGCAACATGGCCCGCATACGCCTCGACGCCGACATATCAATGACCGAGCTTATTAGTGAGGGCAAAGCCAAGATAGTGGCCATATCACTGACAGAGCCATCGGACGAATGGAAACAGTCTGTGGCTTCCTACCCTTCGGCATGGAGCGTGGGAGCCAACCCCGACGCCGACCTGACTGTAGATCTCAGAAACGGCACTCCGGATTTCTACATCATCGACAAGAACCACAACGTGCGCTTCAAGCATCTGACCATCGACCAGGTGCTTGACGTGGCCCGACAGTTAAAGAAACGCTAATCAGAGAGATCAAAAAAATCTATGAGCTGGTATAATTCATGGCCGGTCAACTGCTTCGTAAAGCTTTCCGGCTACACTTACTCGAACCTCGCACGACTGTTTATCCGTCTCTTTGTGGGCATGATGCTGCTGCAGTTCGGCATACGCCATCTGGTCAACTACAGTGTGCTCTGCAACTCATTCCCGACAGTTCTTAACATGTCATCGGAATGCTCGCTGATCATCATGATCACCATCGAGCTCGTCTGCTCGCTGCTGATCATGGCTGGTTTCATGACCCGTCTGAGCACCCTGCCGCCGATCTTCGCCATGATCGCCGCCGAGTACTACATACTCCACGACATGGTGCCCTTCCTGCCGGTCTATGGTCTTGACAGCACCGACCCCGGCTATCTGCCCATCATGTTTATCGGCATCTATTTCTACCTGCTCATAGCCGGGCCGGGCAAAATATCACTCGACTATTTCATATCACTCTATATCATCAACCTCAAAGGCAAATCAGAGGAAGAAGAGATGGAGGAGGTCTGAGCAAGCGGCCCCTCCGGCTTTACATCTGTTATTAAACAAGCTCTTAGTAAAACCAAAGAAAGACTGAATGAAGATTGCCGCACTGATATCAGGAGGCGTTGACAGCGCCGTGGCCGTCCACCGGCTTGTGGAGGAAGGCCATGACCTGCACCTGTTCTATATAAGAATCGGACTCGACAACGGCGAGGGCGACTGCTCGGCTGAAGAAGACATAGAGATGTGCACGTTCATAGCACGCCGCTACGGACTGCCCTTTGACGTGGTGTCGCTCCACCAGGAATACTGGGACAATGTGATGGACTATGCGCTCCGGACCGTGCGCTCCGGGCTTACCCCGAACCCCGACATCATGTGCAACAAGATGATCAAGTTCGGCTTCTTCGAAGAGCGCTGGGGCCATGAGTTCGACAAGACCGCCACAGGCCACTATGCCACTACCCATGAGATTGACGGTCTCGTCTATCTCGGCACCGGCATTGATGCTGTCAAAGACCAGACCGATTTTCTCTGCCGCATCAGCTACCCTCAGCTGAGCCATCTGATGTTTCCGATCGGCGATCTGCCCAAAAGCCGCGTAAGGGAAATAGCCGTGACCACACAGCTGCCCAACGCCTTCCGCCGCGACAGCCAGGGCATCTGCTTCCTCGGCAAGATAAACTACAACGATTTCATCCGCCGCCATCTCGGCGAAAAGCCGGGACCGATCATCGAGATCGAGACCGGACGCAAGCTCGGAGAGCACCGAGGGTTCTGGTTCCACACCATCGGGCAGCGCAAAGGCCTGGGGCTGAGCGGAGGCCCCTGGTATGTGGTGAAGAAAAACGTCAATGACAACGTGGTCTACGTCTCGCAGGGCTATGACACCGAAAAGCAGTATGGCAAGCTGATCCATCTCGACGAGATGCACTGGATCACCCGCGATCCGTGGCCCGGCGACTGTGACGGCGTTGAGATACGGTTCAAGAACCGCCACTCGCCCGAATTTCTGCCGGCCCGCCTGAGCCGCATCGGCCAGGGCGAATACATAATCGAATCAGAAGTCCCGGTCCAGGGCATAGCCCCCGGCCAGTTCGGAGTAATCTATGACCGCGACGCCCGCCTCTGCTATGGCAGCGGAGTGATCACCGGCCGCAACATTTCATAACCTGAAAATAATAAAAGAGAAACGCCACATATATAATATATACAGCAAGAGCCCATGTCAGAGAACGATGAAAACCGGGTAAGGCTCAAAGTGATGGGCCTCTCCTACAGCCAGATCCAGTCAGGAGCCTACGCGCTGATTCTCGCGCAGGTGGGTGGTCCGATGCGCATTCCGGTGGTGATCGGCGCGGCCGAAGCCCAGTCGATCGCAATGAAGATGGAAAGCATCACACCTCCGCGGCCTATGACCCACGATCTTTTCGTGAGCTTCGCCCACGCATTCGGCGTGAAACTGACCGAAGTTTTCATCTACAAATTCGAAGACGGCATTTTCTCTTCGGAAATCACATTCTCTGACGGCGACCGGACTGTGACCATCGACTCTCGCACAAGCGATGCCATAGCGATAGCCATGCGCACCGGCGCCCCGATCTATACAACCCTTGACATACTCGATGCAACGGGCTTCGAGATGGAAATAGCCGATGAATCGTCAGACGACGGCGATGACGACGCATCCGCCTTAGGCGACGAAGAGGCATCCGGCAGCCATTCCGAGCCCAAGCTTGAAAACTATGCCATAGAGGAGCTCGAAAAAACTCTCGCCCGCCACATAGAGCGTGAGGAATATGAGGAAGCCGCCCGCGTGGCCGAAATACTGAAGCGCAAACGCGCCAAAGACCCCGACCAAGCCGACTGACAGCCACCGGACACAACCGGCAATAACACCCACGATAGTTTAAAATATCTAAACCATGCAACTATAAGTAATTCCAACGGGTTACTAAAAAACAGAATCTAAAACTAAACGGATATGGCAACAGCAAGATCCCTACAAGTAAAACTGGCTCTCCTCAGCTTCCTTGAATTCGGAGTCTGGGGCGCTTACCTGATTTCATTAGGCAACTATCTGGCTCGAATAGGCCTGGCTACACAGATCGGATGGTTTTACACAGTCCAGGGTATAGTCTCTCTCTTCATGCCGGCCATCATAGGCATACTTGCCGACCGCTGGATTCAGGCCCAGAAAATGCTCAGTCTCTGCCACATCCTCGCAGGCTGCTTCATGGGCGCCGCAGGCATCTACTGCCTGACCACATCTCAGGTGGAATTCGGACCGCTCTTCACTCTCTACACCCTCTCTGTGGCCTTCTTCATGCCGACTATCGGCCTCGGCAACTCGGTTGCGTTCAACGCTCTGACCGAGGCCAACCTCGACACCATCAAGCACTTCCCACCGATCCGCGTATTCGGCACGGTAGGTTTCATCTGCTCGATGCTCTTCGTCAACTTCACCCAGTTCCAGACCAACGCCTACCAGCTCATCACATCAGCTGTACTGAGTTTCATCCTCGCGGCCTACGCGCTGACAATGCCCGCCTGCAAGGTCAAGAAAGGCCAGAAAAGCTCCCTTGCCGACAGCCTCGGCCTGAAAGCCTTCAAGCTCTTCAAGCAGAAACGCATGGCCATATTCTTCATTTTCAGTATGCTCCTCGGCGTATCGCTCCAAATCACCAACTCATACGGCAACACGTTTATCACCTCATTTGAAAATCTTGCCGAATTCGCCGACACCTGGGGCGCACACAACGCCAACGCCCTCATCTCTCTCTCGCAGATCAGCGAAACCCTCTGCATACTCCTCATCCCCTTCTGCCTCAAGCGCTTCGGCATCAAAGGCGTGATGCTCATGTCGATGTTCGCATGGGTGCTCCGCTTCGGATTCTTCGGAATCGGCAACACCGGCAGCGGCCTCTCGCTCCTGATTCTCTCCTGCATTGTCTACGGTGTGGCCTTTGACTTCTTCAACGTCTCCGGCGGCCTCTACGTAGACAAAGAAACCACCAGCGACCTGCGCTCAAGCGCCCAGGGCCTCTTCATGATGATGACCAACGGACTCGGAGCCACCATCGGCACCCTCTGCGCCCAGGCGACAGTCAACCACTTCGTATTCTCACAGACCACAGCCGAAGCCCAGCACGAAGGATGGGTCACCTCATGGATGATCTTCGCCGGCTATGCCCTCGTAGTGGCCGTGCTCTTCATGTTCATCTTCAAGGATGACAGCAAGAAAGCGACCCCGCAGATGGAAGAAGCCGTCATCGACGGAAACGGCTCGGCTGCCGACGGCATGGTCAACGACTGACCCTCCCCCGCCCGCGGGGAATCGCCTCTCGGTTTCAACCGGCAACGGCGCTCCCCAGGGCCTCTTATAAACCAAGAATTTCACTGACAGATGATACAATTTTTCGCCCCTGACATAGCCACCTCTCCCGAACTGCCCGAAAGCGACTCACGACATGCCGTGAGAGTGCTGCGAATGCGCGAGGGCGACGAACTCCAGGTGATCGACGGCCACGGCAACGCCTACCGCTGCCGGCTGGCCGACGCCCACCCGAAACATGCCTCGGTAGAGATCCTCTCAGTCAGCCCCATACCCCTGCCCTGGAGCCAGCAGCTCGCAGTAGCCGTAGCGCCCACCAAGCATATGGACCGCATGGAATGGCTCGTGGAAAAGATGACCGAGGTCGGAGTCAACACCATCATCCCTCTGCTCTGCGACCGCAGCGAACGCCGCGAGATCAAGACCGAAAGGCTCGAAAAAATCGCCGTGGCGGCCATGAAGCAATCGCTCAAAGCCACCCTCCCCACCGTCATGCCAATGACTCCGCTGCGCGAAGTGGCCGCGATGATGCCCGGAGCTCAACGGCTGATGGCCTACTGCGACCCCGACATACCCCGCAGAGACTTCACGCAGGTCTACCGGCCGGGACTCGACACTCTGATACTCATCGGTCCCGAAGGCGACTTCTCGCCACAGGAGATACGCCTCGCCCTCGACTCCGGATTCAGCCCCGTCACCCTCGGCAACAACCGCCTGCGCACCGAAACCGCCGCCCTCTACGCCCTCTCGGCCTGCCATATCCTCGACCAGAGCAGCGCTGCGCCGGAAAGCTGACCGCCGGCACTCCTCAGCTGAACCATAATATATCACCGTCAACTATTTCACAGTGCCCTCGCCAATCAACTCCGGCCCCTGCCGGAAGCAAGCCGGACACTCCATCATATCCAATTCTGCAATGAACCTAAAAAAAATCGCAATCTCACTCATCCTCTCAGCCGGCGCATTCGGCTTTACAGCATCGGCCGACGCGCCCAACCCGATGAAAGAAGCGCTCATGAAGGCCTACCAGGCCCTTCTCGACGAAGATCCGCACGACGCGGAGACCCTCTTCCGCCGGGCCAACGAATATTACCTGCGCAACGACTACATCAAGGCGCTCGACGACATCAACAACGCCCTCAAATATCTACCGGAGGAAGACCTTGACACCCGCTTCCAGGCCATACAGCTGCGGGCCAACATCAACATGATGCTCCACCGCTACGAGCAGGCCATCGGCGATCTCAACTCCGAAATATCGCTCGACCCGCAGAACTACGTGGCCGTCTACCAGCGAGGCACAGCCCTCTATGAACTCGGCCGCTACCCCGAAGCCAAAGCAGACTTCCGCCTGCTCCAGCAGCGCAATCCCCGCAGCCAGGAAGCCCTCTTCGGACTCGCCCGCGTGGCCGTCAAGGAAAACAACCTCGGTCTGGCCGACGAACTCTGCAACCAGGCCGTGGAACTGTCCCCCTCCAACAGCCAGGTTTACCTGCGCCGCGCCTCAGTGCGCACCCTCGCCGGAAATGAGCAGGGAGCCGTCGACGACTACATCCTCGCCATCTCAACCGACCAGGAAAACACCCCGCGGGCACTCCGCGAACTGGTGGAGATCTCCAAGACCAACTACCCCGTGGTAATCGCAGGACTCTCGACAGCCATACGCCAGGCCCCGCGCAACGGCATGTACTACTTCATCCGCGCCATGATAGCCCAGGGCCACTGCAACTACCTCGCAGCCATAGCCGACTATGACCGCATCATCAACGAAAACCTCGACTCATATCCCGGTCTCAACGCCGCACTCGCCGAATGCTACTACGCCCTCGGCAAGTTCGACACAGCCCTGCTCAACATCGACTACGCCATCAGCGCCACCCGCGACAACGAGCGCTACTACGTGATCAAATCGCAGATACAGCGCGCTTTAGGCAACTATGACAGCGCCCTCTCATGCGCCGAGACCGCCCTTGAGAAAGAACCCGACTCAAACGAAGCCCTCATAGCCAAAGCCCTCGCACAGCTGCGCCTCGGCAACAGCGCCGACGCCTCGGTATGCCTCAGTGAAGCCACAATGAACGCACCTGAAGACTCCTATCTCGCCATAATCCGCGGATGGGTGCTCAAAGACTACCGCCGGCAGAAGAAAAACGCCGACATGAGCTTCGAACGTGTGCTCGACATGGACCTGGCCCATGACCAGATCAAGTCATACCGCGGATTCGCCCTCCTGCAGCTCGACCGCAAGGAAGAAGCCGACCGCTGGATCGAACGTGTGCTCGCCATCGCCGATGACTACGACGGCGAAGTCAACTATCTCGCCGCCTGCTACTACGCCCAGGCCGGCAACAGCGACAAAGCCTTCAAGTGCATGGCCGCATCGCTCGAAAAAGGCTATGCCAACTACTACAACTGGGCCGTCAACACCGAAGCCGATGTCAACGTAGAGCCCATACGCAAAGACCCGCGCTTCAGCGCGCTACTCAAAGCCAACGGCGCCATCTTCGGCCGCTGATCTCCGCCCTGAACGCAATCATATCCAAATGTTAAAACCCAAGGGGGCTGTCTGATTGAGTCAGACAGCCCCCTTGATTTGTGGCCGGCCTTTAACCCAAAGACCGGCCACCCGTGTGTTTCGGAACCGTAATTTTTCTCTTGCTAAGAGATTTGCCACTAACACAAATTCTTATACCTCAACTCCATAACCATGCCCCAGGAAGAGATATGTGAAACATCTTCCGACATATTAACATATTATTTTAACCAATAATCACACTTTAATGCCCCTAATTTCATTTTTTTTGCTTAATTTTGCCGAATATTTAGTATCTCTTAGCAAGAGATACGCCATGCTATATGCCATCGCATTTCATACTATCACAGTAGCAAAAAGGGAAATAACAAGTAATTAAATAAATATCCAAATCTAAACCATGCGTGTATGAATTTTAGTCAGAAACTCCGTTACTGGTTTGTCTTCTTGCTGACCGTAACCTTCTCACTTTCAATCTGCGCCCAAAACATTTCCGTAAGCGGAACAGTTGTTGACGACACCGGCGAACCCCTGCTCGGCGCCACCGTCATGCAGAAAGGAACCCAACACGGTGTTGCCACCGACCTTGACGGCAACTTCACCATCAGCGTTCCGGCCAAAGCCGTCCTCGTTGTGAGCTACATCGGCTATGACAACAAGGAAGTGCCCGTCAACGGCCAGACTCACCTCGACATCACCCTCTCCACCAACGCAACCATGCTTGACGAAGTAGTGGCCATCGGCTACGGCACAGTCAAGAAAAAAGACCTCACCGGCGCCGTCAGCTCCGTGTCAGGAACTGAACTCGCTAAAGTGCCTGTTACTTCCGCGGCAGCAGCCCTTCAGGGCAAAGCCGCAGGTCTTAACATCGTGTCACAGAGTGCAGCACCCGGTGCAAAAATGAACGTCACAGTCCGCGGCGGTACATCTCTGACCCAGGGAACAGAACCGCTCTACATCGTCGACGGTTTCGCCATGTCAGATGCACTTGCCAACATCGACATCAACGACATCGAGACAATCGACGTGCTGAAAGACGCTTCATCTACTGCCATCTACGGTGCCCGTGGCTCTAACGGTATCATCGTGATCACCACCAAATCAGCTGCAGCCGGCAAAACCAAAGTCGACTACAACGGCTATGTTTCTTTTGACAGACTGTCAAAGAAACTTGACATGATGGACAACGCCCTTGATTATGTAGGCTACCAGTATGAATTTGCCAATCTCCAGGACAAACTCACAGCCTATACAACTGTCTATGACAACCGTCTCGGCACAGACTCTCCCGACTTCTACACCGGAGCATTTGATCGTATCGCAGAACGTTATAGCGACTCTTATGCTCTTGACTGGCAGGATCTCACATTCGGTGGCCACGCAACCACTCAGAACCACAATGTCTCTATCTCGACCGGCACCGAAAAACTGCGTATGCTCTTAAGCTATAACTACACCGATCAGGACGGTCTTCTTGCCAACCATGACTACAAGCGCAACTCTATCCGCGCCAAAATGAACGGCGAACTCTGGAAAGGCATGACTTTTGACTTCAGCACATTCTACTATGACAACCTGACTCATGGCGGCGGTGCTTACAGCGGAATGAAATCTGTATTACTCCAGCCAATCAATGGCGGTACCTATTTCACACGTGATGAACTTCAGAACTCAGAATTCACATTCCGTGACTATCGCGGACTTGACTCATACTACGATACCGGCAACCCTCTTGTTGCGAACCTCGCAAGCACTTCTGAAAGCCACAACCGCCGTTTTGAAGTCAACGGAGGCATTACAATTGATTTCCTCAAACACTTCAAATGGCGTACAGCCGGCAAATATAACTCTACATGGGGCAAAAGCACCTCATTTGCCGACAAACGTTCGTCTTCTTATGTAATTGACCAGGCTAACACCGGCATGAACGGCTCTATCAGCAATTCAGAAGGTGACAGCTGGGGAATCACCAACACATTGAACTCTGTTTTTACTTTCAACGAAAAACATGAGCTCAACATCCTCCTCGGCCAGGAATACACATCATCCGAAAGCACCAAAAACGGTCTCAAACTCCGCAAATTCCCCGATCCCAACCACGGGCTCGATGATATCAGCAATGCAGAAGTTTATGAAAAGTCTTCGTCACATAGCCACGGAAACATGCTTTCATTCTTCGCCCGTGCCAACTACAACTATGACGACCGCTATCTTCTGACTGCCACAATGCGTGCCGACGGTTCTTCGAAATTCGCCAAAGGCAACAGATGGGGCTACTTCCCTTCAGCATCAGCAGCATGGCGAGTGAGCCAGGAAAAATTCTGGCAGGAGTCAGGAATCTACAACTGGTTCAACAACCTCAAATTCCGTGTAGGCTACGGTGTCACCGGTAACAACGACATCGGTTCAAACCTCTATGAGACCAACGCCACACTTACCACTTACCCGATGGGTAACGATGAAAATTCACCCGCATACATCATCAGCGGCACTATCGGTAACCCCGATCTCAAATGGGAAACCCTCCACGCAACCAATATCGGTTTTGATTTCGGCTTCTTCAACAACCGGATCATACTTACCGCCGAATGGTACAACAACGAGATTTCCGACATGCTTATGAAGTGTGTGATTCCGAAGTCCACCGGATATTCATATCAATACCAGAATATCGGCAAGATGCGCAACCGCGGATGGGAATTCCAGCTCAACACCGTCAACATCTCCAACCGGAATTTCCAATGGTCATCCAGCTTCAACATTTCATTCAACAAATCAAAAGTGCTTAAACTTGAAGACGAACAAGGATTCAAGACCTTCGGCGTAGGTGGCAACCGTGCCGGCACCGTCACATACTATGCCACTGTCGGAAAACGCCTCGGTGACATGTACGGCTACAAATATGACGGCATCTATACCACTGATGACTTTGAAGTAGATGCAAAAGGCAAATTCAAGCTTAAAGACGGTGTTGTAAAACCGTTCCAGGGAACTTCATCAAATGAAGTAGCCAAAGACCCGATGCCCGGCGACATCAAATTTGCAGCCGACAATGATGACCCTGAAAATCCGCAGTTCACCCGCAAGCTTGTCAAGATCGGCAACGGTACTCCCGATTTCACCGGTGGTTTCGGCAACACTATCACATACAAAGGCTTTGACCTTTATGCATTCCTTAAGTTCTCCTACGGTAACGACATCTACAATGCTACCAAGCACTCGATGCTTCCCTACGCATCATTCCAGAATGTACCCAAGGAATTCGGCAACAACTACTATCGTCTGATTGACCCTGTGACAGGAAAGCAGGCTACCACCCTTGAACGCATCCGCGAACTCAACCCTGATGAGTCAGCCCGCACATGGAGCCTCTCTCAGACCAACTCAGGCTATATAACCTATCCGAACTCCTACTTTGTGGAAGACGGCAGCTACCTGCGCCTTGCTCAGGTTACTCTTGGCTACACCTTCCCTGCAAAATGGATGAAGAAGGCCCATATCCAGAACCTGCGTCTCTACTTCACAGCCAACAACCTCTGCACTATCACCGGCTATGACGGCTACAACCCCGATTCATCATCAGCCAACGATAATGTAATCTGTACTCCCGGCTACGACAGTTCTTCCTATCCTCTTTCACGCAGCTACGTAATAGGTCTCAACCTTTCGTTCTAACCTTAGTAAGAATTCAACATGAAAAAGAACAAAATACACAGCATCCTCGCGGCCACCCTTCTCTTCGGTGCCGTCCCGGTGCTTACCTCATGCGAGGATCTGCTTGACAAACCGTCATTCACAGAAGACAGTATTGATTCTGTTTTCTCAAATGAGAATAACGCCGATGCATATGTAAAAGGCTGTTACCGCGGACTCATTCATGAAGAGCAGTATCGCCAATACAATTCAGGAGAAACAGTCACTATTGCTTGCGAGGAAGAACTCCGCAACTCTTCAAAGTGGCAGATCGGAAACTACTATTACGATCCTATTCTCCCCTCTACTCTCACCACTACTTACAATGAGAGCTACCGCATCATTGAAGCTTGCAACGTAGGCATCAAGCGCATTCATAAAATGCCTGAGACAAACAAGACAAAAGCCCTCCTCGGAGAACTCTATACTCTCAGAGCCTTTGCCTATCATAATCTTATCAAGTTTTATGGTGACGTTCCGGCCATGTGGGAAGCTATTGCAGACCTCGGATTAAACAATCCCGAACTGTACCTCCCCAAGCGCACCTCGCGTGATGTCATTTATGACAAAGTTATCGCTGAGATGCAGGAATATATCCCCTATATTCCTTGGTGGAGCGAAGCCAAATCCTCTTATGGCATAGCACCCGAACGCCTTACCCGCCAGGCCGCCCTCGGCATCATGGCCCGCATCTGCCTCCATGCCGCCGGCTACTCTCTCCGCTGGGATCTTGAGACTAACGATCCTGGTTCATTACAGATGAAACGCCGTGATGACCAAGCCCGTGTTCACGAACTTTATGTGATTGCAGACAATGCGCTCCGAGAGGTTATTGAACAGGGAGAGAACAGCCTTGTCCAGAGCAGTGGCGACATGAATGCCTTCCAAAACCTCTTCTACAATTACTGTCAGCGCAATTTTGATGTCACTTCAAACGAAATGATGTGGCAGCAGGCTTGTCTCGGCACAACCACCAACAGCAACTTCGGAGTGTACAACGGACAGCCCGGATCTGTCGGCGGTCTCTATGGCCAGCGCAAGACTCTGCAGTGCAAACTTCCCACTTACTATCTTTCATTTGATGAAAAAGACATCCGTCGTGATGTAAGCTGCTGCAACTACTCAATCACGTTCAAAAACACCAATGACATCAATGACGAATGGGCAAATGTCGGCACCACATATTCGTCTGTCATGGGCGGTAAATTCCGTATCCAGTGGGCAACAAGCCCTGCGGCTACAGCTCAACGCAATATCGACATTCCCATTCTCCGATATGCTGATATTCTTCTGATGTATGCCGAAACCCAGAATGAACTCTACGGACCTCAGGCCGGAGCCCCTTATCTGAAACTTGTACGTGAACGTGCCGGTATCGGAGACAAGGAAATCAACACAGCCGGCAAAGAAGCCTTCCTTGACGAAATCATTCAGGAACGCAAATGGGAGTTTGCCGATGAGTTCCTTCTCCGTTCTGACCTCATCCGCACAAATCTTCTTGACAAGAATATCGCAAGATGTAAAGAAGAAATGCGGGATCTCGCCGATACATACGGACGAAACATCTACGGTTCTGCCCGTACAAACAATATGATATACCGTATCTATCACTACGAAAAGAATGCTCAGACCTACGGCGACAAATTCCTCACTGTCCCCTACTATGATGTTCCTTGGTCAGGCTATGCCGATCTGCGTGAAAGCGACAACTTCAACAAAGCCAAATATGATGCGGCAATCACCAAACTGCTTGCAAGCCACGGTGTCAAAAATGATGGAAAGTGGTATGCCGTCAACATGTTCCAGGCATGGACAAGCGCATATAACACTGCACGTCGCCGCGAAGTCGGATTTTCAGCTGAAGCTGTCGGATCTCTCCAGATTGGCTTGTCAATCTACACAAAACCGACTTACAAGCAGTACACCCCAGACAAGGATATCCCTGAATGGATTACTGACCTCTTCTATGGCTATGAACCGAACAAGAGCGAAATCTTCCCGTTTGCGGCCAAATCAGCCGGTCATCCGCTGATTGACAATCCTAATCTGACTCAGCACCCCGCTTACAAATAAAACATTCTCCTGCGGGGCATTCACTTTCTGACTGCCCCGCAGGTATTCAAACTCTCGTCACTGACAAACAGATTATTCATTTTCAAATATTTCAATTTATGAAAAAATCATTACTCATTTCACTGGCTGCCATATCAGCCATGTCAATGGCCGCTCAGACCACAAACAAAGTTATCTGGGACTTCTCTACTCACGGCATCTTCAAAGAATTCAATGATGAAAACGGCCCCAACTTCATCGCAAAAGAAACCGACATAATTGATGCTACAGGTGCTGACCGTGACAAAAACATGCTCATGGATGCTACTAAAGACACATCACTTGATGATCCTTATGCAAACCAGCATGGCATTCCCAACCGTGTAGTTTCTCTGTTTGACGGCAAAACTTATGCTCTCGTGGCAGATGCTACTTGGAATAACGGAACATTATCAAATCCCACCAAGTTTGTCCCCGGTGAGGAAATTGAACCCGGTGTATTCACTGATGATGAAATCATTCCTTTAGGATCAGAATATGCCGCTAATCTTTTAAACAATCCTTACATCTGCTGGCTTGAAAAAACCCCTGACAACAAATACTATGGTCCTGCACGTATGCACTGGTACAAATCATACGGTTCTGCAACTGAATACACCGAAAAAGACTACGGTGCATTCGATGCTGCAAACTGGGTTGACGACCTTGGAGCAATGGTATTTATCAGAAGTAAGCAAGGTAAGAAACCCCTTGCCGGCACTTATATCCAGTTCCCGGAAGTACAGGGTCCTTGCAAAGTGACCTACTATGTCGGCAGTACTGATGCCACCCACCAGTACTCTATTATCCCTGTAGTAAATGGCGCTCCTGTTGAAGACAAGGCTGAAAAAGTATCTGAATCTACAGCTTTCACCGCAAAGAAATACTACAAGAAAGAATTCAATTATACCGGAAATGACAAAGTTGCCATCCGTATCATGACCGACGGCTGTGGTCTTTGGCTCCAGCGTGTCGAAATCGAAAGCAGCTCTGAAAGCGGCATCGAAGATATCATTGCCAACCCCTCTGATGAAAATGCACCTATCTACAACATCATGGGTATTCAGGTTGACGAAAACTACAAGGGTATCGTCATCAAGAACGGCAAGAAATACATTCAGAAGTAAATTTGCTACGTGCCATTGATCAATCAAGGCACATAGATCCTCATAAGGATCAGGAGAGCGTTGCGTTTGTTCTTTCAGAAACGTTTTGGTGTTCTCTCCTGATCCTTATTGGTATTTTTCAGAATCAAATATCAAATCTATATCCATTATCTAAAGTATCATGAAGCTTTTTAAAAATCTGACACTCGGCTGCTCGCTCATAGCCGCCGGCTTCGGATCAGCGACAGCAGCTGATGACGGACTGCTCGCTTTTCCTGGTGCCGAAGGTTTCGGGCGTTTCACCCAGGGTGCTCGTGCGGTAGCCAATCCGGAAGTCTACCACGTAACAAACCTTAATGATGCAGGTGCCGGCTCACTGCGCGATGCAGTCAGCAAGGAAGGCCGCATCGTTGTGTTTGACGTTGCCGGAACTATCAACCTCGCATCTCCCCTTGTATTCAAGGGCAACAACACAGTGCTCGGACAGACCGCTCCCGGCGAGGGCATTAATGTCTACGGGAACCGCACTTCATTTTCCGGCGCTTCAAACCTCATTGTCCGTTATATCCGCTTCCGTGAGGGAGACAAAGGGCCGACAAACACAGATGCCTGCGGTGTGGCCAACGGAACAGACATGATCTTCGACCATCTTTCTGTCCTTTGGGGCAAGGATGAGAACTTTTCCATCAGCTGGGATAAGAAAGGTTTGCTCCCCGGCAACATCACAATCCAGAATTCAATCATCGGCCAGGGCCTCCAGTCTCACTCCTGCGGCGGCCTGATCCAGACCACCGGTGGTGTGACTCTCTACCGCAACCTCTACATCGAGAACAAGACCCGCAACCCGAAAGTCAAAGGCCTTAACCAATTTGTAAACAATGTTATTTACAACTGGGGTGAAGGTGGCGCTTACATCATGAGTGATTCAAAGGATGGTGAGCACTGGGCCGACATACAGGGCAACTTTTTTGTAAAAGGTCCTTGGAAAGGCGCAGCCCCCTTCACACGTGGAGTTGAATCATTCCGCTTTTATGGAGCCGGAAACTACTATGATGATAATGCCAACAGTTTTCTGACCGGTCGTGAATTGACCACAGAAGATATGATCGGATCTTCCAATGGCACTGCCCCATACTCAACCCCGCTCGAAAGTTTCCAGGCTCTCAACGACCATATCAACAACTACAACACGACAATGGGCCTGACCCCTGACAATGCCGACTATATCAAGAATATTCCGGCAATCTCCTCAATCATGTCGGCCCAGGACGCATACGCATGGATGATTGAAAGCGTCGGTCCAAGTTTTACCCGTGACGATATTGACCAATATATCATTGATCTTATCAAGAGCAACGGCAAGCTCGGTTCTTCCAATGGTATTTCCAGCGAAAAAGAACTCCCCCACAAAGGTGATGCCAATATCTCAGGCGGCGTGAAGCCCCTCGACACTGACGGCGACGGAATGCCCGATGAATGGGAAAAAGCCAACGGCCTCGACCCTAACGATCCCTCTGACGCCGTGAAGATCGCAGCCAACGGCTATCTCAACATCGAGAACTATGCCAACTCCATCACCGAGGCTTTCCCCTACATCAAGAAGCCCATCAAGTTCGCCATCGGCACTCCCTCAAAGACCTCGCTGTCTCTGAGCTGGGATGTCAACAAGAACACCGAACACGGTTTCGTCATTGAAGTCTCCACTGACGGCGGCCTCACCTTCACCGAAGTGGCCACCGCCCCCGCAGGCGCCACTACCGCCGAGCTGACAACCCTTCAGCCCATGACGGCCTATCAGATCCGCCTGCGCGCAACTGACGGCAACGGTCTCTACTCGGACTATACCGACACCCTCTCGTTCGAGACCACAGGCGACCCGACCGTGCCCTTCGCTTCTGAGCTCATCTTCCCCGCCAATGGCGCCAAGGAAGGCATTGCCAACGGCATCAACTTCACCTGGAAGAACGACCGCAAGGCCTACGGCGGCGACCTGACCTACACCCTCTATCTCGGAACCGACTCCGAAAACCTCGCCGAAGCCGCTTCAGGCCTCACTGCCACTGAATGGAACTGCACCACTCTCGAAGCCAACAAGACCTACTACTGGCGCGTCGATGCCACCAACTCTCTCGGCACCACCCCCAGCGAAGTCTACAGCTTCACCACTACCGCAGGCGGTGTGCTCTTCTACACCGACTTCCACACATGCCCCGCATCTTATGCCGAAAAATTCGGTTCGAAGACAAACAACCCCAACGTGTTCAACGCCGCAAACCAGCGCGTGGACTTTGACGGCATGGTGATCGGCTCCGGCTCCAACGCCATCCGCGTCGTAGCTATGAGCGGCTGCTTCTCTGAAGACCTTAACGCCGACTACGGCCCTGCTTCTGAAGAAGACCGCGGTGCAACTGCAAAGGCCCTCCAGTTCTACACCACCAAGGCAGGCGGCTACATCGAGACTCCCGAAGTGCAGGGTCCCTGCGTGCTGACCGTCTACTTCGGCAACACCGGCTCTTCTCAGCAGACCGTCAAGATCGTCACCATAGCAGGCGGCGAGGAAAGCACCGAAAGCTACGCCATCGGAGCCAAGAAGCGCATCTTCAAATACACCAAGACCTACACCAACGCCGGTGCAGTCAAGTTCCGCATCGACGCCAACGGCAAGAAGTTCAACATCAACGACATCCTCGTGGAGCGCTACGTTGCCCCCGAAGGTGACCTGCCCCTCGAACTCACCTCAGGCGAACAGAACAACTCGATCGACTACACCGACGGCAATATCAGCCTCGGCTTCAACCAGGAAGTCAAATACAACGGCGGAGCAACAATCTCCGGCATCAAGAGCTACGAAGACATCACCATTGCAGCCGGCGGCACCCGCATGACCGTCAGCTACGAAGCCCTTGACGCAAACTCCGAATACGTCATCAGCTTCCCCGCAGGCGCTCTCACCGATGCCTCCGGCGAGAAATCGTTCGTAGGCGAAGTGAAACTCACCACCGGTGACTTCCCCCGCGCCAAGCAGAGCGGCGAAACCCACTGGGGCAAGGCCATCAAGACCCTCCCCGTCAACTTCGCGCCGTTCAACACCGTGGCACCCTTCGAAACCGTAGGCGGCCTCGTGCAGGACAAGCAGAACGACTACCCCCACTGGTGCTACACCGCCGGAGGCACTAACGCAGGCGAAGTAACCGCTGACCACGTGACCTTCCGTTCGGCTTCAAGCAACGACAAGGTGATGGCCTACTTCGACGGCACCGCCAAGAAGATCTACCTCGAAGTATCGGCAAGCGAAGGCTCGGCCTGCCGCCTCAAGATCCAGGAGACCCGCAACGCCGACATCGCCCCCACCTGGCGCACCATCCGCGTCCTCTCTCAGGACGAACTTCCCTTCAAGGGCGAACTCGAACTCAACCCCGAATCGCGCTTCGTGAAGATCGTCCCCGCCTCTGTCAGCGGCGACGTCACCCTCAACGCCTTCCGCATCTCTGACGCCGACGGCAACTTCGGCCCTGACTTCAGCGGCATCGCCGACATCATCGCCTCAGACCTCAGAGTAAGCACCACCGCCGGAGGCATCCGCGTCAGCGGCCTCGCAGCCGGAGTGCGTGTCAACGTCTATGACATCGCCGGCCGCACAGTGGCAAGCGCTGTTTCTGACGGCTCAGACATCGAACTCGCTCTCGCCAAGGGCGGATTCTATCTGGTCAACGCCGCAGGCAAGACCTTCAAGATCCGCTTCTGACAACCGGCCTGCCGCCACACCGACGGCATGACATCCATCAGCGCCGCCTCCGCTCACCCCGGAGGCGGCGCTTTGGTTAAATAATGTTTCATAGATTTAATTTCCGTGTCAAAACTTCCCGCCGTTCGGGAATTAATGCTTACATTTGTGATATAATTCAGACAAGCATGGCCGCCAACCTTCAGCATCGGGTCGATAAAATCGAATCAAAGGCCGCGCTCATCCTTGAGCGCTACAGGCTGATGTCGCAGGCCAGACAGGAAGCCGAAAACCGCGTGAGAGAGCTCACCGGCACTGTGGAGCGCCTCGAACGCACCATCGGCGACCTCAACAGGCAGATCGAATACCTTAAAGTGGCCTCAGTGCTCACCCCCGACCACAAAGACGTTGAAGCCACGCGCGCGGTGCTTTCCGAATTAGTGCGCGAAATCGACAAATGCATCAACCAGTTAAGCATTTGATGAACGAAAAGATACTCAATATATCAATCCGCATAGCCGACCAGCCCCGAATGGCGCTGCGAATCCCCGCCTCACAGGAAGAGGTGGTCAGAAGAGCCGAGGCCAACATCAACGAACTCTGGCGAAAATGGTCTGCGATGGCGGAATTCAAAGATAAATCCTCAGCCGAGATACTGGCAATGGTGACCTTCAGGTTCGCCCAGCTCTATTTCAGCGCCGAGGAAGCATCAGTCAGGGCCGACAAAACCCTGGAGAGCCTGGAGAGGAGCCTCGACCGCATCATCCACAATCTCCCTGACACAGCTGACTGACACGCTGACCACCTCATCTCTGACCCGCCCGGCCATGTACGACAAGAGAGCCGGATAAGACACCCGGACGGATCAGACCCGAAAAAACCGAATTCACGCACGCTCAACACATCTGACGAGCGCCTCTCCCGCGGGATGCCGCGGCGCCTGAGAGGTCCGGATGGTTGACACGTGCATTTTTTATATACATACATTTTTCATACCTTTTTGTAGTCCTTAAATTTATGGATATATTATTCTACATCTGCGCCGCCCTCATAGGGGCCGCCATCGGAATAGTGATCATGGTAGCCGTCCAGCGATCAACCGCCCGCTCGCGCGCCAAAACGATAATCGACGATGCCAACCGCGAGGCAGAAGTGATCATGAAAGACAAACTTCTCGAAGCCCGCGAACAGGAACTCCGCATCAAGACCGAAGCCGAAAAGCAAGCCAACCAGCGCCTGCAGCGCATCCAGAGCGAAGAGTCGAAACTCAAACAGCGCCAGACCCAGCTCAACCAGCAGCAGAGCGAAAACGCCCGCGCACGCAACGAAAACGAGCAGACCCGCCAGAACCTCGAAGCCCAGCTCGCCGTGGTCGACCAGCGCAAGGAAGAACTCGACCGCCTGCGCCGCACCGCCCAGGACACCCTCGAACACATCTCAGGCCTCTCAAGCGAAGAAGCCAAGGAAAAGCTCATCGAATCGCTCAAAGACGAAGCCAAGACTGCCGCAAGCGCCTATATCAACGACATCATGGACGAAGCCAAGATGACCGCCAACAAGGAAGCCAAGCGCATCGTGGTCCAGTCAATCCAGCGCCTCGCCACAGAGACCGCCATTGAAAACTCCGTGACAGTCTTCCACATCGACAGCGACGAGATCAAAGGCCGCATCATAGGGCGCGAAGGCCGCAACATCCGCGCCCTCGAAGCCGCGACAGGAATCGAAATCATCGTCGACGACACCCCCGAAGCCATCGTGCTCTCAGGCTTCGACCCCGTGCGCCGCGAGATAGCCCGCCTCGCTCTCCATCAGCTCGTGGCCGACGGCCGCATCCACCCCGCCCGCATCGAGGAAGTTGTGGCCAAAGTGCGCAAGCAGATCGAAGAAGAGATCATCGAAACCGGCAAGCGCACCGCCATTGACCTCGGCATCCACGGCCTCCACCCCGACCTCATCCGCATGGTCGGAAAGATGAAATACCGCTCAAGCTACGGACAGAACCTCCTGCAGCACTCGCGCGAAACCGCAAACCTCTGCGCCATCATGGCAGCCGAACTCGGCCTCAACCCCAAGAAAGCCCGCCGCGCAGGCCTGCTCCACGACATAGGCAAGGTGCCCGACGAAGAGCCCGAACTGCCCCACGCACTCCTCGGCATGAAACTCGCCGAAAAATACAAGGAAAAACCTGAGATCTGCAACGCCATCGGCGCCCACCACGACGAAATCGAACAGACCTCGCTCCTGGCACCCATCGTCCAGGTCTGCGACGCCATCTCAGGCGCACGTCCCGGCGCCCGCCGCGAGATTGTCGAAGCCTACATCAAGCGCCTCAACGACCTCGAACAGCTCGCCCTCAGCTATCCCGGCGTGATCAAGACCTACGCCATCCAGGCCGGCCGCGAACTGCGCGTGATTGTCGGAGCCGACAAGATCGACGACGTAGAGACCGAAAAGCTCTCATCGGAAATCGCCCGCCGCATCCAGGACGAAATGACATATCCCGGACAGGTCAAAATCACCGTAATCCGCGAGACCCGCTCCGTAAGCTTCGCCAAGTAAGGGAGGGTCTGCGTCATGGAAGAAAAAGACAGAAAATGCCCGCGCGGAAAACTCCATTGCTTCAACTGGATGGAGGATATTCCCGGCGGAGTGACAGACTTTGACATAGTCGAAGTCCAGTTCAAGAACACCCGCAAGGGTTTCTACCGCAACTCGGCCAACATCGACCTGGCCATCGGCGACACCGTGGCCGTCGAATCGGCTCCCGGCCATGACATCGGCGTGGTCACCCTGACCGGCAAGCTCGTGGCCCTGCAGATGCGCCGCGCCAACGTCAAGCCCGACGCCGAAATCAAGCGCGTGTTCCGCAAAGCCAAGCCCGCCGACCTTGAGAAATACGAAGAGGCAAAAGCCCGCGAGAACGACACCATGATCCGCGCCCGCAAGATAGCCGAATCGCTCAATCTCAACATGAAGATCGGCGATGTCGAATATCAGGGCGACGGCAACAAGGCCATCTTCTACTACATAGCCGACGAGCGAGTGGACTTCCGCCAGCTCATCAAGGTCCTTGCCGACACCTTCAAGGTGCGCATCGAGATGAAGCAGATCGGAGCCCGCCAGGAAGCCGGACGCATCGGCGGCATCGGATCATGCGGACGCCCGTTGTGCTGCGCGAGCTGGATGACCAACTTCGTTTCCGTAGGCACCAGCGCCGCCCGCTATCAGGACATCTCGCTCAACCCCCAGAAACTCGCCGGACAGTGCGCCAAGCTCAAATGCTGCCTCAACTTCGAGGTTGACACCTACGTTGAGAGCGCCCGTCATCTCCCCGGCCGCGAGATTCGCCTCGAAACAGCCGACAACACCTATTTCCACTTCAAGACCGACATCTTCAAGAAGGAGATAACCTACTCGACTGACAAGCAGATAGCAGCCAACCTCGTCACCATCTCCGCAGCCCGCGCCTTCGAGGTCATCGACATGAACCGCCGCGGCGAAAAACCGCTTCAGCTCCAGGCCGACGATGCCGAAAAGAGCTCGGCCAAGGCCAAGCCCATAGACCTCGCCTCGCAGGACGACCTCACCCGCTTCGACAAAGCCAAAAAGAAAAAGCGCAAAAAGAAAAGCGGAGGCGGCAACGGACAGAAGCAGGAAGGCCAGCAGCAGAAACCTCAGGCAGAGAAGCAGGATGCCCCCAAAGCGCCCAAAAACGCCGGAGAACAGCCCCAGAAGCAGCAGCGCAGACGCAACGACAACCCCGAAGCCAACGCCGCTACCCAGCAGCCCGGCCAGCAGAAAAACCAGCGCCAGCGCAACAAAGACAACCGCCGCGAGCCAAAAGCCCAGCAGCCACGTCAGCAGAATGCCCCGCAGGCTGAAAAATCATCCGACGCCCCTCAGGCCGAACGCCCCAACCGCATCCCCAAAGCCTTCCGCGACAACCAAGAATAAGAGATCGTTTTGACAACGCCTCCAGAAGAGATCATCAAGATGCGATCAACCACCTATATTATTATAGCAGCAATCTCACTTCTCGCGCTTCTCGCAGCCTGTGGCCGCGGGGAGCGCGATTACAGCAGCTGGCAGCAGCTTCCGGCTGACGGATGGGCCTACAACGACACCATCAGCCTCCTGCCGGTCGACACAACGCTCACCGACAACGACTCGATACTCAACGGCAGCACACTCCACGTGGCTCTGCGTCACAGCAACGCCTATCCCTACTCCAACATCTGGCTTGAACTGACCTACCACGGCGACGGTCCTTATCTGCTGCGTGACACCATCAACATGCCCCTCGCCGACCTCTACGGCCGTTGGCTCGGAAGCGGTTTCGGTGCCGGCTACCAGCACGAACTCATTGTCAACCCCGACACCCGCATCGACCTCACGCGCCCCGTGGCCCTGCGCCACATAATGCGCGTCGACACCCTCCGCGGAGTCGAACAGATCGGAATCCTTGTAGAGAAAAATTAGAGAGCAAATCATAACAGAACACCCTCTCCCACCTCCCCACAAATGCAGAGGCTGCCTATCGGCTCCAAAACCGAAAGCAGCCTCTGTCTGTTTATCATCCCTCAGCGGGTGTCCGACAGGACGGATTCCGGACGGCCTGCACCCGGCGGGTGTCCTGCCGGACACCGGTTTACTCATAGCCCCCGACACCGCAGCGCATTGCGCGTAGGTGTCGGGGGTAAAAACATTCAAACAAATGTGGTGTCCGGTCGAGGACACCGATTTACCGTCCCGGACGGCCACGTGACAGGCAGCTATCCGGCAAAGCAGATTCCAGACAAGACCGTAGCTTCCCTAAAAGCCTCGAAGAGACGAATGAGCCTTCCTCCTCGGAGAGGCAGGTTAACAGCCGACAGCGTTATCCATCCTCTCTATATTTATAATTTCATAATGGAGCTGTCCATAGCTTTGTCCAAATTCACTTGTTGAATTTTTTGTTTCTTTCCTTTATTCATGTTTAGAGCCACTTTAACGTATATGTTTGATTGCTGAGTCCGATCATAGTTAGTGGTATGGGTTCCGTATGCGGAGCTATTATAGATTTGCTCGGAAAGTTGTTTCTTAGAAAACAAGTTGACAGTTCCCAATTCAAAATGCCAATTATTA